>JAJDBB010000113.1 GCA_029261555.1 Nitrospinaceae bacterium
GAAAGGCTGATTAAAAAAATCAGAGCCGAGACTACGTCTGAAGACCTCAGGATCATTGTGGGTGGCAGGGCATTTTGCCTTAAAAATTTGAAGAGCGAATACTGGAAGCGTTTAGGCGCCGACGGGTTTGGTTATGATGGAGAAGACGCGATTCGGGTTTTCAATTCCCTGGCTTGAACCGTTTTAGCGGGAGTTTTTAAAATGAGCGCCTTAAATCTGATAAAAAAAGAAACGTTGGGGGAATTGTTTTTAAAATTTATTGGTTCGAGCCAAAACTGTATTTTCATCCTGGCGGACAAGGAAGGTAAAGTGCTTTATTGCAATTGTCCATTTTCTTCTCAAGTAAAGGAAAAACCGGAAGAGATCGTAGGAACAAATCTTTACGAGTATTTGGTAGGATGCGATAGAAACCAGATCATAACCCTTATTCAGGATTTGTTTAAAAATAGAGAACCCTTCAAACGCTACCTTCATGTCGCAGGCTCAACGAGCTTGCCCAGAACGTATCATTTTCTGTTTTTTCATGAAGGCGGTTTGGTTCTTGCCGCGGGGGAGCCGGAAATTGAAAGTCTGGAGCACGGGCAACGATCATTGATGGAAATAAATAATAAATTACTCCGGTTGCATAGAGATAAATAAAAATCTGAACGGCAACAACCACTTGCCCAGAGACATTCGCCTCCACGCCGCATCCGGCGCTGAAAAAATTCCGCGAAGGCAGGTTGATCAACAACCGCAACCCCGCTCCGTATAATTTCCCGGGGTGAGCGTATATAATTATCTTCCTGTCATAGGATTAGGTAGGTATGGACAAAATACCCGTAGGAATCAGCAGTTGTTTGATCGGCGAGGAGGTGCGCTGGAACGGGGGGCATAAGCACGCCGGGGAGGTCGTCGACACCTTCGGGGGAATTTTCCGATGGGTCCCGGTCTGCCCGGAAGTGGAGGTTGGCATGGGCGTCCCCCGCGAAGCGGTCGGCCTCTACGGCTCGCCAGACCAACCCCTCATGCTGGGTAACGAATCCCAAACCGACTGGACGGCGGGGATGAATGATTTCTCCCTCCTCCGCGTAAAAGAACTGGAAGCGGAAAATCTTTGCGGTTTCATCTTCAAAAGCAAATCGCCCTCCTGCGGCGTCCGGGACGTCCCGGTTTATAAAGCTCATGGAAGCCGGCACTCCCAACCAGGACGCGGCTTGTTCGCCGCCGCGTTTTTAAAATGCCATCCCTTGATTCCCGTCGCGGACGAGGAAGAGTTGCGCGATTTAAAAACGCGCGAAAATTTTATCGCCCGCGTCCGCCAGGCAAGCGCCGGGGATGGTGTTTAAATGTCACCCTGAGCTTGTCGAAGGGCAATGGCAAAAAGCGATATGGGCTTCGACAGGCTCAGCCTGACAATTTGGCTCCATGTCAAAGCACTCAGTCCAGCGTCACGCTGGCCAGTTATTCAAATCCCTGCTGGATTTTTTTGAGCGCGGCCTTGATGTGGTCGTCCAGCGCCTGCGCGGTGATCTTCATGACGCGCGCGGCGCGTTTCTTTTTCACCCGACCGTAAAACACCAGGCTCACGGCGGTGAGTTGCTTGTCCGTCAGCGGCAGAGCGTCCAGATCCAGCGGACGGTCGCGCAGGTGTTGATACTCGCTGAACTTGCCGTACACCGGCGGCTCCCCCACCAGGTTTTGCAACGCCTCCAACGTTTCCATGGGATAAAACCCCAAGCGCGGGTCTTCAACATCTTCGGGCAAATTGTATTTTTGGTCGACTGTATTTTTACCAGATTTCATATCATCCCCTTCTCTGTCGGCGATGGCGCCGGGGCCAGTTAATATATTTCACGCCTGTCACTCTGAGCTTGTCGAAGAGCGAATCGGAAATGGAGTTTGGGCTTCGACAGGCTCAGCCTGACAATTTGGGCCGCTTCAAAACGTGGAAAAGTTGAGGCTGCAAGCTCACCTCAGCCCGTAACTTTGCCCAAAATTTTTCTCCCACTGCCCCTGCGGCGAGAAGGAGGGACCGGGAGGGAAGGAATCGCCTTCCCTCCCAGGCTGAGGCAAGACAGAGCGATGAACTCTGCCGATCGCCAACGTTGGACAGGGGTGGGTCTGGTTAAAGTCATAATGTTTCCACATACTGTTTGAAGCGTTGATCGTCCAACACCATGTAAGCGGCGAACCACTTCGGCGGTCGAACCTCTTTTAAATCGCCAAGCAGGCTGGCGGGCAAATCTTCCGCCTGGCCCACCACCGGGACGCCGTTAACATAATCGCGTCCGCCGAGGGTGATCCCGCGCCAGAACTCGCGGCCCAATTTAAAATGAAACCAGAGCGCGGAAAGGTTTTGTTCGTTGCGGTAAATGTAGTGGCCGCAATAAAAGCAACGCCAGGCGCCGTGCCCGGACCGCATGCCCATATGCCCGCACCCACGCTTGATTTTCTCGCCGCTCTCCGTTGAATGAAACAGGATGGGACAACGCCGCAGGGCGATGGCGTTTTCACTGGAAACCTTCGGCGCCGATTGGCGAATAATATTTAATTTTTTCGACGCCATGATCAACAGACCTCCGCCGGTTCAAGCCGGCAATCGCAACCGGAAGGCGTCGCCAAAATGTGTTGGGAAAAATCGTGCAGGTTTTCGGGGTCGTCGACCGAGGCGTAGTGGGCGACGAGGACGTTGTCCAGCAACCCGCGCGACTTCATTTGCGACAATCCGCGCAGAAGCGCTGAGAGGTTTTCCTGCGTCAAGGATTCGGCTTCGATGCACAGCGCCTTGAGCGTGGGGAGTCCGGCTTGCTCCCGGACCCGCGCCAGGCGGTTGACCAGCGCGGTCAGCAACGGCGCCATGAACAAAATAAAATGCGCGGAGTTCATGGTTTCCAGCGGAATGATTTTTCCTTCCCGACGCCAACCCATACAAAACTTTTCCTCCTCCAGGTTGACGACAAATTCCAGTTCGGGATTGATCCATTTTAATGCGGCGTTCATTTCGCACTCCAGCGATTCCGCCGCGCGGCGAGCGAGCGTCGCCTGAATACCTTCCGGACCCACAAGGCGCGCAAGAATTTTCGCGCCTTTTAATTCCCGCGCCAGCGCGTCCTTTTCAGTTCGCAGTTTGGCCGCCGTTTCCCGCCTGCCCTGCTCGCGCAGTAATCCCTCCAACCGCGCCTGGCATTTGGATTTTTTGTCCGCAAGTTTTTTCGCTACAGATTCAAGAGACGCCAGGGTTTCATTCGGTTCGCGGGGCGGGGCGTCCTGCATTTGCTTTTGCAAATACCCAGCCTCTTCCTCGCAAGCTTTCAAACGCCCTTGCCGTCGGGAGGTTTCCGCCTTCTCCCCGGCCAGGCGCTCCCGGAGTTTTTGAATCTCCCGGCGAGTCGCTTCATTCGCCGCATTGGACTGGTTCCATTCCATTTCCGCCCGCTTCGTTTTCTCCGCAATGGAAACTAATTGCGCCTTCTCTTCATCGAGTTTTTTTGCAATAGGACAAATTTCGTTCTGCAACGCTTCCGCTTGCTCGCGCAAGAGATTTTTGTACGGCGTCATATCCGTATCGCAGACGATATCTGCGCTGATCGGGCATTTAAAACGCGTCGCGGTTACGGCTTCCAGTTTTTCCCTCGTCTGATTCAGCTCAAGCGCCAGAGCGTTTGCTCGCGATTCCAGTTGGTGAATAATTTTTAACCGCTCCACCCTCTGGTTTTGATAGCCGCTCAAGCGGGCATGCAATTCCTCCACGTCGACAACGCTGTCTTCCATTTTCGCAATTTTTTTGATCAGAAATTTTGCTTCCGGTTTTTCCATGGAGGACTTGAGTTGCAAAATTTCTTTTTCAAGCCATCGTGTTCGCGCCGCTCTTTCCTCCTGGTCTTTTTGCGCGTCGGCGGTTCCGCTCAATTTGGTTTGAACTTCTCCCCAGGCGAACGCCGCTCGATCCAGCTCTTTCCGCGCCAAGCCTATGGTTTCATGGGACGCAAGAAAAGAATTCCCCGACGTTTCCAAGCCGTTCAACGCCGCTGTTCGGTCTTTCAACACGGACTTGACCCGCAGGATTTCCGATTTCAAATGCGAATTCAAAACCGAAAGGTTGCTCTCCGCAGACTCCGCGTCGTTCCATAACGACAAAATAATTTTTAGCGAAGGCTCAGTTTCCGGCGCGGCCCGTTCAACGGGTGGATTTGTTTTCCTTTCCGGCGTGGGAGATTGCGCGTCCGAAAAATTTTCCAGGAAATCCGATTCGCGGAAGCCGGTTTCCTTCCCCAATTCCCCGTCCGCTAATTTTTCCGCCAGAAAATTCCCGAGGGTCTGGTGATTCAAATAGTGCGCTTCCGGAGACCGATCAAGAATCCATTGCCGCTTTTTGGACGGAGTGAGATTCAAAAACTCGCCGGGATCAAAACTCAAAGAACAGGCGCCGATCCTTTCCTGAATCCATCGACTGCCTTCTTCAAACTTATGGCGAATTCCATTGATGTAAATGGGCCGCATTTCGCCGGCAGGCGCCGCGCGCAAAAATTTTCTCTCGACCCGGAACGTTCCGCTTTCGGTTTCCGCCAGAACCTCCACGCCGATCTCGTCGCCGCTGGAAAATTGCAAAATATCCTCCGGCGTTTTGGCGCGTCCAGGAAGCTCGCCTAAAACGGCTAGCTTGAAAGACTCCAGGGCGGCGGATTTCCCGGTTCCGTTCTGATGGGCGGAGGCGAACAAATCCAGACCGCATAATGAAAAGCGCCGCCGCTGATCCTTGAAACCGGAATTGATCAATTGAGTAATCATGGCTCGCCTTTCTTTCTTTATTTCAGGCCGGGAATGTTATAATTCCGGAAAATTCCGTCCCGGCGCCCGAAGCCGGATAATCGACTATTGTCGATTAAGTTTTTCAATTATTCGACAAATGTAGAATTTTGTCAAGTAATTATTTGTAAAACAGAAACCTTTACAAATTCTGCCTCCCATGACCTCTGCCAGAAACCGCGCTCTCTGGAAGCGAATTGTCGACTTGATAGGGGATCGGACCTTCAAGGAGTTCTGCGACCTTATGGACTTGGCCTACAAAACCTTTCATAAATCCAACGAGCGGCAAAACGCCCCTGACACAGAATCCCTGGTTAAAATCGCCGCCGGTTCCAAGGTGGATCTCAACTGGCTGATCCGGGGAAACGCGGGTCGTAGCGCTTTCCAGGTTCGTTTGGGAAAGAAAATAAGGTTTCTTCGTAACAGAAAGCGATGGACCTGCGCCAAGCTGGCCGGTCTGGTTTCCATTCCGCCGGAGTTGATGGAGCGGATTGAGAAGGGGACCGTGGGAGCGTCGATGGCTCTACTCCAGGAAATTGCGGATCATTTGGAGATTTCCCTCGCGGAAATTTTTCAGGCCGATGAGTCGCTCACCGCTCCAATTCCGGACCTCCAGGTGCGCCAGCCGGCCAACACGCGCGGCGCGGGTTCCCTGAGCAACGAGGACTACGTTTCCATCCCACTTACCGAATCGGCCATCGCCGCCGGCCAACCGATCATTCAGGAGGAGAGCGTCGAGGATTATGTGTTGTTGCATGTCCGCGCGGCGCGGAAGCGCAACAACCTGGTGGCCTGCCGCGTGGACGGCGTGTCCATGGAGCCCATGTTGCATTCCAGGGACATCGTGGTGATCGACCGCGACGATAAAAAGCTGGTCAAAAATAAAATGTTCGCCGTGTATCACGAAGAGGGACTGACCGCCAAGTACGTAGAGAAACAGCGCGACCTTTTGATCCTGCGACCGATCAATATCAATTCACAGGTGCTGGTGGTGGATTTGAAAGTGCATGACGATCCCATCGTCGGGCGCATCATCGGCGCCTGGAAGGAATTTTAATGCCGCCGCCTTGTTCACTGCGCCTCCGCTCATGACGCTTCTTCTCGCCGCCTTCCGCTTTGGCCTGCTGGTTTTGATATTCGCCGCCTATGCGGTTCGGGGAGTTTTTCTGAATCTGGTTTTTTTTCGCGACAGACTCAAACGCTACGACTCGCTTGCCCTGGCCGCTAACTCGCTGGCGCGCTGTCTCTGCGCGGCCCTGAACATACATTTCAAAATAATTGGAGAGCTCCGACCGGAGCCAGGCGCCTTGATCGTTGCCAATCATGTGGGAACGCCGGACGTCTTGATTCTCGGTTCCTGTTTCCGGACTTTTTTTGTTGCGCGTCGGGATTTC
>JAJDBB010000114.1 GCA_029261555.1 Nitrospinaceae bacterium
ACGATGACTTTTTCGCTCCCGCCGCGACGAATTAAATTTTCCACTTCGTCGGATTTGGTTTTGAGTTCCAGGACGGCGTTGTCGTGCGACTGGAAAAACGGAATCAGATAATCCGAGTAGGGCACCGTCGCCTCCAGCGCCAGGCTGTCAGTCAACTCCCCGGTTCCCACGCGGTAGGCGCGGTCGGGGTTGGCGCGAAACACCTCGTCGAGTTCGCCGAGTAAATCGTCGACGTTGACGTAGGCGGTCATGACTGGATTGTTTTCCAAAAAATCCTGCAGGAAACAGTAGGAGCAATCGTAGACGCAATTTTTGATCAGGTTGACGACGTAGTAATTGCAACACACCATGCCCTTGCTTATGCCGGGGCATTTTTTCAGGAAGGAGCCGGGGAAGCGGGAGAGGACGAGATGTTTTTTGCCCGCGCCGAAGACGTCGGACTCCGTCCGGCGCAACTCCTCCGTCAACCGGTCGACGTCGGCGTCTTCGTATACCGGTACGCCGGGAAAGCGGTCGAGGGTTTTTTGCGTCAGCGGAAACCCTTCGGCGTCCTTTTCAATGTGTATTGCTTCGGGAATGAAGTTCATATCGGTTGGCAGGCGGGCAAGCCCCCGGGCCAACAAGGGCGACGGGGGCAATGGTTTACGTTCGGATAATTTTCCTTAAAACTGTCAACCGCCAACTGACAACTTTTTCATAATTTATACTTCGCTGTAGATTTTGCCGCCGCTGGTATTGAACTTGTCGGACATTTCTTTCATGCCTTCGCCCAGGGCCGCTTTTTCTTCCAACTCCTTCGCCTTGGCGTAGTCGCGCACGTCCTGCGTGATCTTCATCGAACAAAAGTGCGGTCCACACATCGAACAAAAATGCGCCACCTTGTGCCCCTGCGCCGGAAGCGTCTCGTCGTGAAACGACAGCGCCTTCTCCGGATCGAGCGACAAATTGAACTGGTCCTCCCAGCGGAACTCAAAGCGCGCCTTGCTGAGCGCGTCGTCGCGGTAGCGCGCGCCGGGATGACCCTTCGCCAGGTCCGCCGCGTGGGCCGCGATCTTGTAAGTGATCACGCCTTCCTTGACGTCGTCGCGATTGGGCAGGCCGAGATGCTCCTTGGGCGTGACGTAACACAGCATCGCCGTGCCGTACCAGCCGATCATCGCGGCGCCGATGCCGCTGGTGATGTGGTCGTATCCGGGCGCAATGTCCGTAGTCAACGGACCGAGCGTGTAGAACGGGGCCTCGCCGCATTCCTTCAATTGTTTGTCCATGTTCACCTTGATCATGTGCATGGGAACGTGACCCGGTCCTTCGATCATGGTTTGCACGTCGTGTTTCCAGGCGACCTGCGTCAACTCGCCCAGCGTCTCCAGCTCCGCGAACTGCGCCTCGTCGTTGGCGTCGGCCAGCGAACCGGGCCGCAACCCGTCGCCCAGCGAGAAGGTCACATCGTAGGCTTTGAGGATTTCGCACAGCTCTTCAAAATTTGTGTAAAGGAAATTTTCCTTGTGATGCGACAGGCACCACTTTGCGTGGATAGAGCCGCCGCGCGAGACGATGCCGGTCATGCGTTTGGCGGTCATGGGGACGTAGCGCAGTAAAACTCCGGCGTGGATGGTGAAGTAGTCGACGCCCTGTTCGCATTGTTCAATGATGGTGTCGCGGAAGATTTCCCAGGTCAACTCCTCGGCGATTCCGTTGACTTTTTCCAGCGCCTGGTAAATCGGCACGGTGCCGATGGGCACGGGGGAGTTGCGCAAGATCCATTCGCGCGTGGCGTGAATGTTCTTACCGGTGGAAAGGTCCATCACCGTGTCCGCGCCCCAACGCGAAGACCACACCATTTTTTCGACTTCCTCCTCGATGCTCGACGCGACGGCGGAGTTGCCGATGTTGGAGTTGATCTTCACCAGGAAATTCCGTCCGATGATCATCGGCTCGGTTTCCGGATGGTTGATATTGTTGGGAATGATTGCCCGTCCGCGCGCCACTTCGTCGCGCACAAATTCCGGGGTGATCTCTTCCTGCAGGTTGGCGTTCCAGGAATTACCTTTCAGCCGTTCTTCTCGCTCCGCGTCGTCCAACAGGATTTTACGGTTCTGGGTTTCGCGGATGGCGATGTATTCCATCTCCGGCGTGATGATTCCCTTGCGGGCGTAATGCATTTGCGACACGTTGGCGCCAGGCTTGGCGCGCAAAATCCGGGTTTTTTGTCCGGGAAACGGTTCCAGTTTCTGCGCTTTTTCATCGTCCTTGTATCCGTTGTCGATGGCTTGCACGGGGCGGCCTTCGTAATATTCCACGTCGCCGCGTTCGATGATCCATTTCTGGCGGAGCGGCGGCAGTCCCTGCCGAACGTCGATTTTTACTTCCGGATCGGTGTAGGGTCCGGAGGTGTCGTACACCAGAACCGGTTCGTTGATTTCAATTTCAGGTTTTTCGCTCCCGTCGCCATTCCCGTTGCCATTTCCATTGCCGGAAACTGCGGTAGGCGACAGAGTGATCTCGCGGAAAGGAACGCGAATGTCCGCGTGGATTTTCCCCTCAACGTAAACCTTTTTAGAATTAGGAGAGATGGGTTTCGTGGTAAGAATCACTTTATTTTTTTCGTCGGCGCCGGCTCCATTGCCATTGCCTGCGAGGGTATCAGGGGAACTCATAAGGCTTTGCCTCCAGGGAAAATTTTCATGATGATCTCTGTTATTTGGATATTTGGACCTTCGGCAACTCTCCGCCTTTATTTAAAAGGCGGCTCGCGGCCATGAGCGCTTTTTTCGTGCGCCCTTGTAAATTCTGTAACTGCTTCTGATATATCGGGACGCTTCCAGATTCCAGAGATCAGCGCGACGCCATGGGCGCCCGCGTCCAGAACCTCGGAAACGCGATCGTGTTGTATGCCGCCCAGAGCAAGGACGGGAATTTTCAAATTTTCAGCGACCTGCCGCAACTTGTCCAGGCCCTGCGGCGCGCCGTACTGGCGTTTCGACGGCGTGTCGTATATCGGGCTGAAAGTGACGAAGTCGGCGCCATTTTGCTCGGCGCGTTGGGCGCCGTCCAGCGAATGCGTCGAGACGCCGACCAGCAGATGCGGGTAGCGTGCCTTAACCTCTTCGGCGGGCAGTCCGCCCTCGGGCAGGTGTACGCCGTCGGCGTCGACCATGAGCGCGACGTCCAACCGGTCGTTGATATACAACCGGGCGCCGTAACGTTTCGTCATACTGCGCAGTTCCATGGCGAGCGGGAACAATTTATCAAGCGGCAAATCTTTTTCGCGTAATTGCAGGTCGCGGACGCCCGCTTTGAGCGCGGTCTCAAAACATTCCAGCAGGCGGTCTTCGCTCAGCAGGGTCCGGTCCGAGATCAGGTAAACGTTCAGCCAGTCCGGTTGCGCCTGCGCGATCCCTTTACTGATGCGCACGGGCATAGTTTCCTCGCCGCTTGCCGGGGTTTCGGTTTGGCTGGCGGTTGTCATACGTCGATCAATCCGTCGATGGGACTGCTGGCGGTGGCATAAAGTTTTTTGGGAATGCGTCCGGCCTCGAACGCGAGCCGTCCCGCCTCGACTCCCTGTTTCATGGCCACGGCCATCTTGAGCGGGAACTTGGCTCCGGCGATGGCGGTGTTCATCAAAATAGCGTCGACTCCCAGTTCCATCGCGCGCGCCGCGTCGGAGGCGGTGCCCACCCCGGCGTCGACGATGACCGGCACGTCGACGGCCTCGCGTATCAGTTTAATGTTGTAGGGGTTGCGGACGCCGAGTCCGGACCCGATAGGGGCGGCCAGCGGCATGACGGCGGCGCATCCCATTGCAGCCAGCTTTTTGCACAGCACCACGTCGTCCGTGCAATAGGGCAGGACGACGAACCCGTCCTTGATTAAAATTTTGCAGGCTTCCAGCGTGGCTTCGTTGTCCGGGAACAGGGTTTTTTCGTCGCCGATGACCTCGACCTTGACCATGTTTCCCAGTCCCGCTTCGCGCGCCAGTTGGCAGGTCATCACGGTTTCCTGCACGTTGAAGCATCCGGCGGTGTTGGGCAGGAACGCGTATTTTTTCGGGTCCAGATAATTGAGTATGGAGTCCTTGGATTTGTCCAGCTCGATGCGGCGTACGGCTAGGGTGACCATTTCGGCGCCGGTGAGGGCGATGGCCTCGCGCGTCTCCTCGAAGGATTTGTATTTTCCGGTGCCGACGATCAAACGGGAATTGAACGTCTTATCGCCGATTTTTAAGGGACTTTCTTTTAAAACAGTTTCTTCCATGATAAGATGATGCTCCCTCCAGCGTGACGCTGGACTCAATGGTTTGCAATTGGATAATTTTCCTTCAACTGACAACCGTTAACTTTGTTCTCTAGTTTTTATCTGGCTCCGGCGCCTCGCCGGCGGTTCCGCCGCCGACGGCGTGGACAATTTCCACCTTGTCGCCTTCATTGAGCCGGGTGGACTCGTAATTGGATCTGGAGATCACTTCCAGATTGACCGCGACCGCGAAGTGAGGGGCCTGAATGTCCAGTTCTTTCACCAGTTCGTTCACGTTGGCGCAGGACGACACGTTCTTTTCTTCTCCATTGATTATGAGCCGCAAAATAAGTCTCCGGTTGACCGGTTAACGGGTTAACGGAAAAATAAAAAAAGCCGCATCCTGAAAACTGGGAATGCGGCGCTGGATCGGTAATTTGCCGCGCTTCCCTTCGCTGGTATTACCCAGATCAGGTTCTTAAGGGTTGTCCTTCGGGACTCTCAGTTTGAGAAAACACCCCTAGCGCTAGGGTCAGGACTTATTAATTATGTACAATTCTGTTGACCATGAAGAGCAAAGACACAAGGAAAGCAAACGCAAGCATAGCAAAAAGCTACGCTGAGCTTGCTTGACGCCGTGGATTTGTTTTTCATGGCCAACCTACAAGGCGCCGCAAATTTTCACGCCTGTTTGCTCAAACCGCTTGAACATAGCCAAGGCTATGCCCGGCGCAGTTTTTACAAACATTC
>JAJDBB010000115.1 GCA_029261555.1 Nitrospinaceae bacterium
GCGTTGAATATCCTCTTTAACGCCGCGTCCCCAACGAATCAACTCGATTCCAAGATTGCGGCTACCCCGTGCCCGCGCCACGACGTCGATTATTTCCAGATCTGGACTCAGAATGATCACGTTGTCGTTGCAATGCTGGAGTCGGTCGGACAGAGAGAAATCAGCTTTAAGGTTCCTGTCGGTGACTACCCGGCACATCTCCCCAAAACCATGCAGATTTTTTGCCAAAATTACGGCATAGGTCCCGGTTTCGGGATCGTCGATCTCCGCGCCAAAGATGGGACGGATACCTGCAGACCGAGCGGCCTTTTGAAAGGCGACGGCGCCGTAGGCGGCGTTGGAGTCCGTCAACGCCAGGGCAGAAAAGCCCATCTTTACGGAGGTTTGGACCAGCGCCTCCACGCTCGCCGTTCCGCGCAATAACGAATAGAAACTGTGGCAATTCAGGGGTATCCACATACGAAAAAAAAGCGAAAATAAGACTCAAAAAAAATGAAATGAATTTCCGGGATTTATCCGTCAGCGTAGTCGAAATCAGCCTCTGGGTCAAGCAAGGAACGAATTGACATTTTTCTGATTCATTTCTCAAACGCTAGCCATAAAGAAAAAGGTTTATGGCATTTGCCATAAACCCTTGTTTTAATTCATGCGCCTGCCAAGCCGCCTTGAGATCGCCGAAATCGTGCGTGGGTAATTTCTCGGGACTCGATACACGCGCCCGGACTTGTCCTGGAAAGATTGCGGAAAAACCGTCCGCCTATTGGGAAGGTTCAGGCGTTTGATTTAATTTGCGAAACCTTCGGGGCCAACATAAAAGCCGTTATGGAAGTTGGCGGCGATCCGCGCTCCTTTTTTATGCCGCGATTGCTTTTACTCCTCAAAATCTTTAACTATTCTATTTACCCCTATTTTTCTCTGTTTTCGACGCTCATTGGCTACCAATAGAGCTTCCCATTTTCACAAAGAGGTACAATTCAATCGGTTAAAAACTTAGCATTAAATTTGGATCAGTTTCTGGGGGAGGGAAGATTACATCACTTACTTAATGTGGGAGTACCGTCAGATGAGAAGATTTAAATCTCTGGGGCATGCACAACACTAATTCAGCCCCGAGAAGTTGGCGGAGCTGAACGCGCGGCTGTCCTGCATGTCGCCGATGAATTCCATGGCAAATCCGGTGGAGCTATGCAAAATCACAACCGCTCCCCAGAACGTTAACGCTCTGATGTCCGGAAAACCATTTCCTCTTTTCACAAGCGGATTACTTAAGGAACTGAACCCCAGATTTCCTGCCCCTACCGCGCCACTGTTCAAGATTAAAAACCGGTCGTTGGGATTGCTGTCAGGACCAAATACAAAGTTAGTCGCCGTGATGAACACTCTCTGCAAATCGCCGGACAATATCGAAAACTCCAGCGACCCTCGCAGGCTGCCGTCCGTATTCAGAGCGGTCATGACAACGCCGATTTCGGTGCTCATGCCGGCAAGCGAGGGGTGTGCAACGGAGATAAAAGTGTAAAGAGTATCCTGCGCCTGCCAGTAGGGAGACACAACTTCAAATGGGGGTATCGAATCGGAATCAAACAAATATTTAACCACAAACCCATCGAATCCTCCTACAACCGAATCGAGGACTCCCGCGGTCTTCGGAAAGTCAGAGGATTTCGTATATCCTGTAATATAAGCGTTTCCCCAAAAATCCAAGGCAATACCGTTTCCACTGTCATTTTCTGCGCCCCCCAAATAAGTTGAAAAAGTCAGCTTCGATCCGGCCGCGTTCAACTTGGATATGAAGGCTTCCTGATCCGGTGCCGGTCCCCGCGTGAAATCTATGGCGTTCAAAGTCGTCGGGAAATCAGCGGATTGCGTAAGACCTGTAACGTAGGTATTTAGCGAAGAATCTACGGCAATCGCATGTCCAAAATCACTTGCCAACCCTCCCAGGTAGGTGGAAAAAGTCAGAGCCGAACCCGACGCATTTATTTTAGTTACAAATGCGTCAGACAACCCCCCAAGGTTGGAATCGACTCCGCCCACGGTCGGAAAATCCGAGGAACCTGTATCCCCTACAATATAAGCGTTTCCCGAAGAATCCAAGGCAATGCCGCGGGCAGTTTCAGAAAGTGTACCTCCCAGATAAGTGGAATAAGTCAGCGCCGAACCGGCCGCGTTCACTTTGGATACAAAAGCGTCGGACCCATCCAGGGAGGAATCGACGCCTCCTACAAATGGGAAGTCCGAGGAAGCTGTATTCCCTACAATATAAGCATTTCCTGAAGAGTCCACGGCGACGCCTCTTCCAGTTTCATTTTGTCCGCCTCCCAGATAAGAGGAGTAAATCAACGCCGAACCGGCGGAATTTAATTTAGAAACAAAAGCGTCTCGGGTTCCGCCCAGGTTGGAATCGATAAAGCCTCCTATAAACGGGAAATCCGAGGAACTTGTATCCCCAACAACATAAGCGTTTCCTGAAGAATCCACGGCAATGCCGCTTCCAAATAGAGCCTCATCGGTCGAGCCTCCCAGATAAGTGGAATAAATCAATGCCGATCCAGCCGAGTTTATTTTAGACACAAATGCGTCCGACGACCCACCAAGTGTGGAATCGATAGAACTCCCTGCAAACGGAAAATCCGAGGATAATGTTTTCCCTGTAACGTAAGCGTTTCCCGAAGAGTCTATAGCAATACCGCCGGCGGTTTCAGTGCTTGAACCTCCCAGATAAGTGGAATAAATCAATGCCGATCCAGCCGAGTTTATTTTAGACACAAATGCATCCGACGACCCACCCAGGTTGGAATCGATAAATCCTCCAATAAAGGGAAAGTCCGAGGAAAATGTATATCCAAAAACGTATGCCCTTGGCGAAGTTCCCGAAGGTTCAAGGGCAATAGCGCTTCCCTGATCAAAACCCGCTCCTCCCAGATAAGTGGCAAACGATATGCTGGGGTCGATAACCAGAACTTTTTCTGGATCGTATTCTCCGACGTCAAATCCGACGAGGTTATCGCCCAGCAAAACGTATTTGCCTGGAACCGAAATTCGTTCGCCGGCGTATTGCTGATAAACAACCGGAGCGTTTTGCAAAATGCGTCCCGACTTCACTTGCAAGATCAGGTTGCCCGCGTCATCAATCTCTATCGCGTCCTGCCCCTCGAAATTTATTTTTATGGTATCCGGGTCGACGCCAGGCGAGACCTCGAAATCGTATTCCAATTGTTGTGGATTTCCGTAATAGATCATGTCGATCCCCGGATAAGCCTCCTGATAGCGCACCCGGCCAAAATTTGTTATTTCCGTTCGCCATTTCGCCGGGTCGGAGCCGATGAAATAATTACTTTTCGTGACCAGTTCATCTTCGCCCAGCATTTTTGGCGAAGGGTTGGCGTTCAACAAACTCATGCTCACAACAGCGCGTTGGGTTTCGGGACTTTCCAGAGAAACTTTTTCAACGGAACCGGTTGCAGGTTTTGCAGGCTCAACAGGCAGGACCATCACCGCCGATTGCGGCGTTAAAAAGAGGGAGTACCCTCGATCCCGCGCAAGGAATTTTACCCGCTCGTCTGTTTGCCCAAGGTTAGCCTCAAAACGAATGGGAAGCTTGCCGTAAGTTTCGCTCAGCTGAGCATTAATCTCGGTTGCAGCCAAGTTGAAAGCCTTCTTCATCGACGGTTTGAGGTGAACGCGCTTACTGGGAGAGATTTGAAAATAAAGAAAAATTGAAACGACAAGGAAGGAAAAAAGCAGGGCAGTAAGCGGGCGTCTTGAAAACAACATCTATCCTCCTATTATAGAAAAGGATCAACCTTATACAAACCGGGGTAAGTTAAATATTTCTATCTATAAATTAAGGAATTCTTAAAACAGAATGTAAGGTATTTGTGGAAAGACGCCGGAAAATAATCAATCAGGCAACTATTAATTACTATAGCAAATAATTTTCGGCTTATCAATAAGAGCTCTGGACGGGAACAATCATTAGGTAGTTGAGTTTGCGTCGGATTTAGGCATCATGACAAAATTATACAACCGCCACTGGCGACTGAATAATTTTTTCTGGATTCCGCTCAAAAGTTCCGGAGGACCTGGTTTCCTTGGGTGAGGCCCGAAATCCCTTCCTTACGCCGCGTCAGCCTCCCCTGATCATCGTCTTTATTGTATTCAGGATTCGACCTTGGTAGTCAGGTTTTTTAACAAAAGTTTCTTTTTGGCTACTGTTTCCTCGTCGCTCATAAACACCAAATCAATGTGGTCGTTTCCCGGGCGATATTCCAAGGCACCCTTAAAAAGAAAACCGCTATTTTTTTCCAGGTACTTTGGGAATTTGTAAAAAATATCGGGTCTTGGCATTCCCATTTTAGCCTCCCCGAGCTTTTTCCCGGCATAATGCACCTGAATCGTGTTGATGTTGGAGTCGGATAAGACCCATCCACGAAGGAATATTGATTCATTGCCTTGTTTGTAGAATTCGGATATCCCCAATTCAACCGGCAACGCTTCTCGCAGGAAATAAACCGAATAAACCGTTTTGTTTGGCAATTTGATGGGGATGAGGGTCATGCCATGGAGGGAGGATGTTTTGTCTGCGGCAAATGGTTGGGTCTCTCGATCGAGAACAATGATATTCCCGTTCTGCAATGTCTTCTGTCCGCCCAGCAAGTCCTTCACGTATTGGAATTTGATTCGGGAATATGCCTTGGAAGCGTAATCAAGGTTATATACGTGTCTGGATTTACGATTGTAATAAACAGGTTGCAGGAATTTCAGCTTTGACTCCCTTTGGAATTTGTAAATGGCGTCCAATACAATCAGAGAATCAAAGTATCTTGCCCGGCTGTCTGTATCGCGGTATTTGTTGATAAGATTCCAAAAGTAACGAGGGTTCTTTTCCAGATTTGTCGCCAAATAATATTTCATTAAACTGAAGGAGCCGCGCGTCTCTTTTTTGAGATAAGTGTTGGAAGCGGGGTCCTGAAATAAAGGGGAGAATCCCAAGGCTGAATAAAAATTAAAGAAAAGGATCGCGAGTGAAATCCCTGTTATGGTTTTTTGAATCACGCGGATTCCTTGAGCTTAAGTTGCAACATTAAGGAAATGGAGAAAATCAGATAAGGAACCAGGTTCTTGCTCTCCACAACGAAGAATATTGAATATATTAAAACCAAGGGGGCGTGCAAGGCGCCCAGGCCGAATAGCAAGGAAGAATTGATTTTGTTTCGGTAATTCGTCCGAAATATAAAAAATAAATAGATTGGAAGAGCGGGAAAGAAAACCACTAAAAAAGAATGTTGTGTCATAGCCCAGTCGTGCTTTGCAACGAGCAGGGTCGCGGGAAATAAAAGCGCCGTATAAATTTTGTTAGGCGTCAAGGTAAAGCCGTAAATAAAATTTTCAGCTACAAGCAGGATCAGAAGGGCGAGGCAAAAAACAAACAAATCCCATTTCAAAAAAGCCCGCCGGAACCCCTCTCCACCGCTTCGAACCCACCGGGAAAAACCGATGAATAAGAAAACAAAAACAATGGATTCTGGTCTGGCCATGAAGGCGGCATAGCAAAAAAAGGCTCCAAAAATGGAACTGGTTATCCTCAACCACCGGGATTCAATTCGTGGGTTGACAAAGACAACCAGAAAAATTCCAATCCCGGAAAAGGTTGTGAGCGCATTTTCTGTAATGCCCTGGCGGGCGACGGATAGGATGGCGGGCGATGAAATAATAACCAGCAGGGGCAATAGCAGGAACTTAAGAGGCGGGCAACTCGATGATGGATTGTTTAGAGCGGTGATAAAAAGCAGCGTCACTGCGCCGGAAAAAAACGCCATGCAGACAAACTGGTAAACCAATGCCTTCAAGGAGGGTTTATCCACCCATCGCATTGGAAGATTTGTCAGATAGTTAAAGTAAAGAGTTCCTCTTAAGTAAAAATTATGAAAAAAAGCGTAGGTGGATACCATGTCTGTGCCGTAGTGGATAGACATGTTTTGGTCAAAATCCTGTTGGGTCTTGGGATTAATGTTGACGCCCCAGGTCTCCAAATTGGAAATCTGTTTATATAATTCATCAGACCGGGAAACAAAATCTTTGTGAATCACGTGAATCATTTGGCTGTTGTTGTGGAATTTCTGGTGGTCCCAATGAACCGATATCTGAGGACCTAGGAAATTTAAATTCCCTAAAACCAGAACGGTGAGAAAGGAGAACCAGATCGTCAACGCCTGTTTCACAAGAGTTCGATTCATAAAATCCATGAGGAAGGTATTTACTGGATACTGGGTTTATCGCTATTTATTGCAAAGGGTAGTTTCCTTCTACTCTTTTCTTCTCACTCGGATACTTCCATGTTTATGAGGCCTAGCCCTTATTGTTGTTGTGAATTATTCTCCGGCAAAACCTAAGCAAGGTAATTCCTACCAGAGTAAATAGAATGGGCAGGGATTTGAAAGCCATTGGCAATAAAGTATTCTTATTTATATTTTGGGCTGGCAAGGCCTTTTGGGTTGCTTTAATTGACGGCTTGTCGTCTTGCTCTAGAGCAAGGTAGTTCTGTAAAATAGCTTCCAGCCGCGGGGCATTTTTTTCAAAATTGCAGAGGCTGTAAATATTTTCTCTTAAGTTCTGGTCTTGGGGCCGGTTTGGATGATCTTGAAGGATACGGACGGCCAGGTTTCTTAAGGCCATGATTTTTCCCCGGGGAGAATAATATATCCCGTTCCGGCTCACTTCTCTCAACACAGGAAGGTCGTAAGCCACGCAGGGAGTGTTGCAGTATTGCGATTCTACCGGGGGATAACCAAATCCTTCGAAATAAGAGGTGTAAATCATCAGCCTAGATTTTTTTATCAATTTGAATTTTTCATAGTCGCTCAATTGAAACAGGAACTCCACTTTCATTTCAAATCGTTTCGCATTGAGTTTGATTTCTTCCAACAACTCTTGATTTTCTTCAGAGACGTCCGAGGTTCCCAGCATCAATGTCAAAGTGTAGCCTTTGAATTCTTTGCAAAGAATTCCCAGTAAATCCTGAGCCCCTTTGTGCTTGTCTCTGGGTCTTGCCATCGCCACGATACGGTTTTCCCTGGTTTGATCGGGGATCGAGTCGGCGCAGTAACTATTTATGGAAGGGTACCAGTAATCGAAGTATGTGTTCTTTGGATAGTCGACATAAAACTGCTCTGCATATTTATTGGATTCCTTTGCGCTGGACAAAACCAGGCAACCGTCTTTGCAGGCCGCCCGCCAATCCCTCCAACGGTCCAGATCGACCGGCGCAGCGGCATATTCGTTGAACCAATTTCCCGATTCAAAATTTAATAGCGCCAGTTTAGCGCGGCGCTCTCTGGCAAAAGATCGTACCCGGGAGAAAAATGTATCTTTAGGCTTGGATGGATGAGGAACCAAAACGACAATATCAAAAGGCCCTTCGGGCAGGTTCTCCTTAAAATCCGAAGTGTCCACGGGAATAACCGCATGGGTTCTGGTTTTAAAGTCATCATAAAAAATGGGGCGGTTATTGGATATGTAGTAGACCTCGTTTCCCATATGGCCTAAAGATAAGGCTAATACCAATGCATGATAACGTCCGCCTGAATAGACCCCCTGGGGATTTTTGACAAAAACGGCGATTCTCATGTCCAGACTCTATTGTTTAGAGGTTTTAATATCAGGCTCTTCGCCTAAAACGAAGACGATTAAACTACCCGGTCGAAAGACTTTCTTTTAAAAATTTCCAGTCTGCCGCCACGCGTCACATTAAAAATTTCGACGCCTCTTTGCTCGCAATTATCACGAGCAACCTGAAAGCCTTTCTCTATCACCGAGGTGATCGGGGTGTACCATTTTTCTCCGGGCGCCCGGTAATGCTTCAGAAAATGGTTTTCCTCGCCCTGGTGAGTTACCGCCATTCCTCCCCGGATAGAATGCTCCTGAGGAATTTGAAAGTTGTGGTCCATACCATAAAGATAAATGGTTTTTACGCCGGTCCATACGGCGATTTGGATCAGGTCATAAATCGTCGAACCCGCATTGCCCAACCCGGCCGAGATGTCTTCGCTGAAAGCGACCTGAGGGAAGGGGCCGCGAGGTCTTGGGAGTATGTCGTAAAGAACCACATCGCTCTCTTCCGGCCAAATTATATGATGGGCCGCCCTCGCCAGCAAAAATAGTGTTCCTCCGCAATTTTTCGCAACCTCAGCGCCATGTTGCTCCACCATCAGGATATCTCCCATGGCTGTGTATTGGGGACGTAGGCTGGTTTTGTCATAAGCCAAGTGAAAACGATTGGCGCCAAAAACAAGTTCCCCCTGAAGCTTGTCCAAGTCCTCGAAACGCACGCTCGGACCATTTCCTATAATAAATGCCCTTTCTCCCAGATGTTTGCCCCGAAGTTCTTCCAATCGAAATCTATCCTTGAAGGGAGAGCGAACAAAAAACGTAAAAGATTCGACTCCATTTTCATTGCACTTTTCTTCAAGTTGATTTACTTCGTTGAGGTCGAAAGAGGGAATCAGGCAACAATCAAAATTGTTTGAATTGATCCTGGTTAAAGGAGAAATTCTCAAACCGAAGCATTGCTTGTCAATCAACCGTTCATTTTCACTGAAAAGGCCGCACAGATTCAGGGAATGCATGGTCAGCCATTTCACCGTGTATTTGGAGAATAAAACATCGGAAGTCATTAATACGGCCAATCGTCCGCTGATCCGCGTCCGATGGAGTTGTTCCAGCAGAGTGAATATATAGTTTTGGATTTTCGGGTCGTCTCCTTGCTCCAATTCGAAGCTCGTGGTTTGCCATTTGCCGAGAACTTCCTGAAATTCGCTATACACTTTTTCATCGGTCAGAAATTGATCCTGGTAATCCCGCGCCTTTTTTTCAAGGTTTTCCCGCTTTTTCGGATCCTTGAGTAAGTCAACCACTTGCGTCGAAAAATTTTTCCAATCTTCAGCAACCCGGAAAGGAGGCGAATCCTGGTATTGAATACCTTCAACCCCGGATGCGGTCGACACCAAAGCTTTGCCTCGACAAAGGGCCTCAATACTTTTGACCTTAAGACCGGTCCCAAGGGGCACGCAATTAATGACAACTTGGGCGGAATCGAACTCCGGACCTAGGTCTTCCAGCACGCCCAACAGGTCTATGCCTTCAGATTTCCAATCCCTATCGATAAATTTATTTTCCAATTCCCGACAAATTGTCCCCGAGATGCGGAGCCGGGCGTGTGGCGCCGAAATCAGGATGGAGGGCCAGGAATATTTTATAAAATCTTGAATTCCCATTAAATTGGGAGGATTGTTGGAACCGAAAAAACACACATGCGCCAGGGAGGAACTTAAAAAATGGCTATCAGGGAAAGCCTCTTTGGACAGGCCCAAGGTGATGACCTTACGATGGGGAACCATTTGCTGAAGAAGAGTTCTCTCGTGTTCCTGGATAGCAATGATGGTATGAGCCTGCTCCAACAACTTCTTCTCCTCATCTTCATCACAGACAAGGCGTTCCGCAATATCCAAATCATGAGAAGCCCGTTGCTCTTTTATCCGGGAAAACACATCGATAGTTTGAATTATCTTAAGAACGGAGTTCGGCAACATTTCCAGGCAGGAAGCCATGTGAATGTACTCGGCGACAACCGCGAATATTCCGTGTTCTTTATGGATTTTTAAAAGACATTCCTCTGTAAAAGAGGAGTACCGGTCCACAATAGGCCGTTTTCGTCGCAATGTTTGTTTTTGTGGTTTGAATTCCGTCACAAAAACCTTGTCCACCAAATTTCTTAAATCATCTAAATTTGATTGGATCGTCTCAAACTTGCATTGGACCAAAAGAAAGATTCGGAAATTATTTTTCCGCAACCAGCGCAGGAGATCCAAAATAACAATTCGGTTGCCTTGGTTGGAAGGCAACAACTGCAAGTGAGTGACGAGTACGACAAGTTTTCTGTGATCGGGATCTAAAGTATTTGTCCCCTCAAACTCAAGCGTCTCCCCGGGGCTGCGTTCACACACCGAGAGGAATTTTAAACGGCGCACTTCTTCTTTGATGGTTGTATTGCCGGAAATAAATTGGATTCGCAACGAGGTATTGAAAGGATCCGCTCCATGGACCTGCCGCATGAAACTAAACCCAGATTGGGAATTTTTAAACTCAGGGTATTGTTCTAAAATGTCCGATCGCGGGCAATTTATCTCCGCATCGTCAAGAAACCCTTCATTCACATGGATCCGGACGGCATCGATGGTCTTGTTGGATAACGCCCATCCCCTAATTCTAACGAGTCCATACTCGTCGATGGCACATTCCGAAAAACCATGAATAAAAACCAAGGTTTTATTAAACAACCAAGAGCCTTTTCCCGTACTTCCAATTTTTTGGCTGGTTAAGATTTTATTCAACGCTCTATCGCTGGAAAAAAGCTTTTCCAAAAATATTTTGTTATTTGCAAGTCGCTCCAGCACGGGGTCGCGGCCCAACAATTCCTTCAAAATGGTTCTATCTGCAACCAGAATATTCAAGATTTTATCCTGCGCCGCGACGCTCTTCAAAACCTTCCTATTGGAAAACAATATTGAAATGAAATGCGAGTTGCGCGCCAGTTTTTCGACAATAGATTCTTGAGCCAAGAGGGCGAAAAGCATGGCGTCGTCATTGAGAACCTTTGTTAATAATTTTGTATCCGACAATAGGCGTTCGATAGTACGTTCGTCAGAAAGGATTTTGCGGCGAATACTTGTGTTGGAAGAAATTTGTTGAAATATTTTTTCATTGTTAAGAAGTTTCAGCGCCGCCGTTTCGCTAGAAAGTATAGCCTCCAAAGCCGATGGGTTTGCCGCCAGATTTCCCAAAACGTTTCCTTCCAGGAAAGTAGCGTTGTTTAAAATACTTCTATCTGGAACAAGAGCTTGCCGTTCCGTCTCATTTCTCATGAGACGGAAAAGAAAGTTTTTGTCTTGGGAAAAGCGGCGTTTTGACTTCGGATGGATGAGAAGGGATTTTAGTTGTTCGTGGTCGTCGATCAAAGCGTTGATCAATTTCGGGTCGGAGGCGATTTTTTCTTTAATGCTGGATTCCCTTAACACGCGTTCCAAAAGATGCGTTCTGTTCAACACAATGTCCAGAAGCGATTGATACAATTGTTCTTTGATAATATGGAACATCTTCCCACTCTTAAAAATATTTTAAGGGAACTTCTGATGATTTGGTTTTGACTCAGGGCAACACGCCGATCCTTACTTCATAAGGGCTACGCGAGTCCACGAGCGTTTTTTTTTACGCGCCTTGTAAACCTAATTGGGTCGTTGCCCTGTCCATTGTTTGGCAAAAATCAGATTTCCGCCGGAGTAACCCTCAATTTTAAACTGCATACTATTGATTTTTGATTGCCCTAGTCGTAAACCGAAAAGAAAACCGCTATTTTTATTTTCATACTCCGGGTAGTTATTAAATACATCCGGCCGGCGGTAAGGGAAATAAAACGGATTGCCCAAATATATTTCATTTCCCCACAACATGAGTTGATCCAAAGATGTGGAAGTCAAAACCCAGCCCTTGATAACCAAATAATCGTCGTCTTCTAAATAACACTGGCTCAATCCGAACCGCAAAGACAACGATGGATTCGCAAGTTTCTCGGTTCTTCCCGGGGATAACGATTCTCTATTGTTTTTACAGAGGAGCCCAAAAGTTTCAGCCAAATCTTCAAGCCCGATCATCCCTTGAAGGTTTTTCTTCAATTTAGAATGGAGACGGACTTTGCGGCGCTCAAATTCAGGAATATTCGAGGAACCCAAAACCCAGAAGTCGATTCCCTTTTCCAACTCGCCGGAGGCAATGGTTTCCCTAACCGAAGCCAGGTATCGATTATAGGTATCTTTCTGACGATTCTCGTCAAAGGTAGGATGGCACTGATGGCCAGTATCAACCAAGTCATGATATTGAGATGTTTTTGAGTGAGGCCAGAAATCTTCATTGTCTCCGCTTGATTTCTTTCCGTCCACCCCAAGTAAGAAAATATTACGGGCGAAGGTTGCGGCCAGGGGAATCATGTGAATGTTTAGGGTGCTGTCCAGGATTGGAAGCCCAAAATTATTTTTTAAATCGAAATTGGGGGCGTTGACTGTTTGTTCGATCAAAATCGTGCGGTCTCGGATTTCTGGATAATGGCGTAGTAGTAAAAAACCAAAACAGGCGGTTGTGACGAAGGTGATATTTGGATCTTTCTTTAAAGTTGCCAAAAGGTCGTTACGAAATTGGTGGGCGTATTGGGAGACTCCAAAATGGCTCAAAGCGTCGCCTGCGGTTAAAAAGCGGGGCTGAATGTGATCCAACAGGGCGGGGTTTTTTACAATGGAATTGCAAACAATGTTTAAATAATGGGTGAAGTCATATTCGGCGGCCAATTCCAGCGACGGCCCCGTTCCAAAAACGCAAGCCCCCTGGTAATCCTTCAATACAAGTTCTTCCGCTAAATCCAAAAACCGAAGCTGGTTTTCCTTGATGATAGAATTTTTCTGGAAAGTCCCGGATAAATCCCATAGCAACGAAGTATATTTCCCATATTCCTGCGCAGAAGGGTTTTCCGTATCCAAGTGCACAGTTTCAATAGCTAAAAATTTAGCCCATCGAATCCAAGGGTCGGAATCCATATGTTTCCATATCAAAATGGCGCGCGCCCTCAACAAATAGAAGAAAAATGAAACTCCCCAACGGCGAATTTTTGCATGCGAAAAATCATGGGGCGGGGGCGCCATGTAATCGGGGCGGGGCCCTGGAAGGCACGAGTTCGGGTCAAATTTTTGATAAAACAAAACCTGTTCACAAAGATTTGGAACTAAGGGAAGGTACCATGCGGCCCGATGGTAATGATTGGTCAAATCCTCAATCGAAGAAAACGTTGGATAATAGCAAATGCTAGTTGAAAGCGTTGTTTTTGCTCTGATACGTTTGACGATTTGAACGGCTATAGTCCGCAACCAGTTTTTGTAATTTTTCCATCTAGAAAAAAAAGATTCCATGCGTCTTTGAAGATCTCCGCTAATTTCTAAATATGGATTCTTTCCATATGATTATTGAGAATTCCAGTTTCTGTTTTTGGCCCAAATGATGGCCCTGTATTGATTGGGCAAATGTTTCATCGGACGATATTGGGTTGCCCATTGGGTGTTCAGCCCTTTTCCAACATGAAAATCAAACCCGGCTTCCTCGAGCAAGGTAAGCAAATTTGTAAGTTGGCCATCTGTGTCGCCCAACCCTTGGTGAAACTCACAAAAAATAAATTGAACATTGTTCAAGTGACCGGCGATCTCCGAAAGCACGGTATTTTCTGCTCCTTCAATATCCAATTTCAAAAAATGCGTGGGTTCATTTAAGAATGAACTCAATGGTTTGCACTCGACCTGGATTTTCTTGAATGAATCATTTTTCCCGTCGGATCTTTTAAAAAGAGAACCCGCCATGGAATATTTTTTAGAAATATAAAAATCCCCCGTTTTATCTTTTTCTGCCAGGGCGAAGGGCAAAAGTTGCACATCCTGGTACTTGTTTAGTTTTAAATTTTCCGAAGCAATGGAATACAATTCAGGATGCGGTTCAAACCCAATGATTTTTGATTTTGGATAAAGCGCCTTGAAATAATAAATAGCCATGCCAAAATTAGAGCCACAGTCGAGAATACGCGGAGCTTTGGTATCGCTCTTGAAAAAATAATTTTCATTGATCAAAATTTCGTGGACCAGGATCCACAAAGATTCCCGGTCGTGAAACTTCAAAGTTCCATTATTCATGTTGGCAAGGGAGTCTTCACAAAATAAATCCAAAATTGAATCCATCAGGTCTACGGCGGTTTTTACGTTTTTGGGCGGCAAAACCACTTTGGACAGTCTCTTTCTAATATCTGGATGCACCCAGGTTTCCATTTTGGCCCAATAAGTTTGGAATTGAATAGCCGCCTTGAGCCGATCATGAGCTTCCTTTTTTCCTTCGTTTTTGATCTCCTCTAAAATACCTTCCAAAAAAGAAGCGTCCAACGACCAATCTTGCTTTGTTTTAGATTTTGAGAAAACATCCTTGAACAAACTTTCGCTGAAAGCCAGAGGATCCACAGAACGCGCGTCCCACAGTATTTTAGTTTGAAGTTCTGGCTCGTCAAATATGGCGTCTATAGCGCGGGGATCTCTCAATAGTTGTTTGAGTGCAGAGGGTTTTTCCAGAATATTTTGTAAAATCTTTTGGTGGGAACTGATTCGTTTTACCAGTTTACTGTTTTGGAGAATCTCTTCAAAAACTCTGGAGTCTTTTAGAACTCCGCGTAGGACCTTTGTTTGGGATATTATTATTTCAAGAGATCGAAAATCGGATAGAAGCCGGGCAAGGACCACTTCATTGTCGAGGATTTGATTTTGAAATCGCGCGTCGAAAAAATATTCCTCCAAAACCTTTTGGCTCCATACCATTTTCTCTTTGAAGGCCTTGCTCTCGCTCAGTCGGCTCAATAGATCGTCGTGGGCGAGTATTGTTTTTAAAAAGCGATCATGGCATACGACTTTGGCTATAAACCGGTGGTTATTTATAAGGAGTTGAAAAACGGATTCGGAGACGACCAGTTTTTCCAGAAATCGACCATGGGAAAGGGCTTTTGCTAAGGTGTTTTCATCATTCAATATCTTATCTAGAAATTGAGGATTCGATATCAATAAATCGAAAACTTCGTCCCGATCCAGGATGCTATCCAGCAGTTCCGAGTTTTCCAGGATGGCGTTCAGGGTTCGTTTGTCCTCGAGTAATTTATTAAGGAATCCCTCGCCTTCCAATACATGGGCCATGACTGCCGGATACCCCAACAAGCGGGCCAGCAAAATGTCGTCGGCGAGAATGTAATTAAATACCGCGTCTTGGCTCAGGAGATTGTCGAGCGCCTCTGGCAAACCGATTAGCAAGTTCAAGACTTTTTTGTCTTCGAGAATTGACCTCAACAGGTTTTCATCCTTAAGGAATTGAGAAGCTAGATGAGGATCCGAAAAAATCCGGGTCACGATTTCATCGCTTGAAAATATCAAGTTGCCAAAATCATGCCTTGCGAGAATTTCATTGATAAGCTCTTTATTTTCGCTTAGGTATTGGCCGATGCCCTCATGACTGAGCAAACTATTTAAAGCTTTTTCATCACGGAGAAGAATTGTCAAACCTCTCTGGTCAGAGATAATTTTATTTAATAGCGAGGGTTGGCTGGCCAACTGATCTAAAAAGGCGTTATTTGAAATTAGCTTTTCCAGTATCTCCTGGTTTGAAAATATAAAATTTGCTCCCTTCGCATGGTTTAGTAATTTGATCGCAATTTCTGAATCGGCATAAATGGCCGATAGTGAGAGTGGGTCATCTAAAAAATTATCAAGAAGCTCTTTATCAGTGAAAATCAATTCTAAGGTTTGATCCTGATTCACAATATTTTTTAATAAGGATTCATCGGCGGTTATCAGGCTCCAGGTTTTGGGATGATTTAAAATCATTTCCAACCGCTTTGGGTGATCGACGATCGCGTCGATCAAGCCCGGATCAGATTTAATACGATCCCTAACCGCGTCTTCAAACAGGAAGCGTTCTAATAAACTTTCCCTGGTCGTAAAAAAATGAATGAGGGATTCGTATATAGAGTCTTTTGCGAATTGAAACATTGGATTGATCCTAACTTGGCGAACCATTCTCTTAAATTAAAATTTGGAAAACAGATTGAAAAAGTTTCCTTACGCGCGAGTTTCTGTTAATGAAACAATACCTCCATAGGACGATAAATCGCCGCTAACTTTAAATGCTTTAACCAAGTTGCGGTATAAGTAACTTGTTCCTTCATGAATGGGCATCACCAATGAATAATTGCCTGGGTTCAAGGAGAATCCGGGTAAAATCACTTCGCAGTTCACCATGCCTTCATGAATATGATTGACGACGTCTCCATTTAAAGTTGAGATGGTTGTTATCAAAAGCCCGTCGTCCCTCACAATATTTAGTGAAACGTTCAAGGACGACACAGAAACTTTTAAACGGAAACTATATTTGATAACGACCGTATCATGAACCCTGATCTGGGTCGTAGGCTTTCCCTTTATCCAAAATTCAACTGACAAATCGTCGATCATATCCATCTTCTCGTAAATGGGACCATACAGGGCAGACTGCTTCCACATTGAACCCGGAGACTCGTTCATGATTTCTTTTGGTAAAAAAGGCTTTTTTATACGGTCCTCCTTCTTATTAAATTCGGCCCCCTCCATAGATTGCTTGGAAACATGATAGCGATAATTAAAATTCAACAGTCCCCATGTCAACCCTGAGCCATTCAACACTGCAAACTCGGCAGCCCTGTCTCTATAGAGGTACTTTTGATTCTGGATAACGGCAAATACCATCACATACTGCCCTGGGTTGAACATCATGTTCGATACATTCAATTTATTTTGAAAAACCGGTGGTGCGGAACCTGTGCCTCCTGCTGGGATCGAAAGAGTGGACATTTGCAGACCGTCTTTTCGATAAAAAACAAGAACCCCCTTTAGATTGGAATATGACTCGTGGCAGGAAATATTATATTTGAGTTCGAATTTACAGTTGACAGGTAAGGCCTGTGTTTTTTCGCCATTGAGAAGCAATTCCAGTTGAATTTCTTTGATGACGCCGTCCTCGTTAAATATTGGTCCGTAGATATCTCCCAAGGGAGGTGATTTGTAGGGCTTGGTCGCGACCGCTCCTTTTTTCAAGCAAACCAGTTCCTTTTCCCTTTGGATTTCCTCGTTATTGAGGAAATCCATATATTGCTTCAAAACAACATCGACGTTACCGACGGCTTTCATGACTCCCTTATGAATCCAAATGGCCCGGTCGCAAAATTGTTTAATATTTGTGGCGTTGTGCGATACCAAGACCATGGCTACCCCGAGATTTTTGAGCTGATGCATCTTGATAAGGCATTTGTTCTGGAACGCAAAATCGCCAACGGAAAGGACCTCGTCAATCAACAAAATGGTAGGATTCAAATTCACTGCCACGGAAAATCCCAAGCGGGCCTTCATACCTGAGCTATAAGTCCCTACCGGACTTTCTATAAATTCGTGTATTTCAGAAAAGCTCACAATGTCATCCATAATCTCGTGGATCATTTTATGGCTCAGTCCCAACAAGGCTCCCGTACGGAATATATTTTCACGACCGCTCAGTGTCGGGTCTAAACCGGCGTTCAAATTTATCAAGGCTTGCACTCTGCCATCGACCGCAATTTTCCCGACGTCGGGCCTCAAGGAGCCGTTGATCATTTTCAACAATGTGGATTTGCCGCTTCCGTTGCGTCCTACCAGCCCGATGGATTCCCCTGGATAAAGAGAGAACGAGAGGTCGCGAAGGGCCCAAAATTCTCCCGGCCTAAGATCCGTCCGTTTCTCCTTGGCGAAAATTTCCCTGAGTAGGTCCGTCATTCCATAATCGCGGTGGGAATGCAAATGGCGATTGAATTTTTTTGACACGTTTTCTACAAAAAGAATCGGTCGCACGGCTCAATACCGCTCCACCACAACTCTTATTGACAGATGAAATATTAGCCAAGCCATCAAAAACAATCCTGCATGGAGGAATACGACCCACATGAACGCCTCTCCATCGACGAGCCGACCCTCAATCAATATGCCCCTTAGGTTGTTTAAAGATATGGCTACCGGATTGACGACGTTCAAAACAGAGAGCGCCCCCGACTCCGGTATAGGAATGACTACCGAACTCAAAAACATGCAGGGCCTCAACATCATTCCAACGAACCTGCCGACGTCGCCATAAATTGAATTGAAAGGAGCCAATAGCAATCCAACAGAAAAACCGATCAGAATAATTATAGAGAATAAGAGCAAAAACTTGAGAAACGCGCTCAGTGAAAACAGACCCGTAATTATCGCGATCAAGAGAATGACCCCAATCCGAAAAGATGCGTTGAAATAGATTTTGAAAAGCAGGGCGCCGATGAATGCCTCGGGGGGAGCTTTGGAATAAGAAAGAAGACTTTTATACCGATGGAAGATATCCAACGGGGAATTTATTGAGTCTAGAAATGTTTGCCAAAGCAGAACTCCAACGCAAACATAAACGCCGTAGGGAATGGTCAGTCGGCCAATTTCAATAACGCGAAAATGGAACAATACGAAGAAAACAAGCGCATATGCCAAGGGCTCAAGAAAATCCCAAAGGGGTCCGAATTTGGTTTTTGAATAGTCCGTTCGAACAGTGTTTAAAAAAAGTCGGTATCCAATGTAAGAACCTGGACGCAAACCGCCGAGCATTTTTCCGGCCACATGCCGAAGGTTTTTAGATTCAGAATCTGGCAGATAAATTTCCATAGTTGCAGACCAAAAATCAATTCCATAAATATCAAATCGCTCTAAAACCCAAGGCGGCCATTATGAGCGGTCAGGGATACGGATTCAGTCATAGCGCCATGAATGCGCAAATCGACCGATGCGCCCGCCGCCCGCAGGATAGAGCAACCGGCGGCCACGTCCCACAGCATGATGTTGTCTTCACGGTAGGCATCGGCTCTGCCGCAGGCCACATAACATAAAGACAGCGCCGCGCTGCCCAAAAGGCGTACTTTTCGAAACTGTTGAATGTTTTTGGCAAATCGGGTCAAACTGCGTAAAGAATAATCGGTCCCGGCAGGAAAGCCCGTCGTCAATACTGCCGACCCAGTTTCATTCACGGTCGAGGGATGAATCGGTTGACCATTGAGCCAGGCTCCATCGCCCACAATCCCGCTAAACAGTTCTTCATGAAAAAAATCGTAAATCAGGCCGAGTACCGGCTCGGTTTTCCGGAAAAGTGCAATGGATATACAGCAAAATGGAATCCCCTGATGGTAATTCAAACTGCCGTCCAATGGGTCCACAATCCAAAACTCCTGCAAATCTTTTGGAGAGAAATTTAGATTTGGAGATTCTTCGCATAACATGGGCAAATTACTGGGTTCAAGAAAATGCTGGATCAGGGTTTGCGCGGATTTGTCAGCCCGAATTTTGACGTCATGCTCAAAAACAAATTCCGCTTCCTGGCTCCCAGCAAGTCGTTGGCGTAATTGACGACCCGTTGTGAGAGCGGCGGTTTCAGCTAGACGTAACAAGCTTACTTTGTCCTGGCAGCTCATCATTTCTGTTCTATTTATGAGAATCCATGCAACAAATGATGGGCGGACTCCATTTCCATGTACAAGCGTCCTTCGCGGGTATAGGAGCCTGCATGTGGTGTAGATGACTTGGGGTAATTTGTGAGTGGCCCCTCGTATAGGGCTCCAGGTGGAAGGCGTCCAGCCTGGCTCCATGCGCCTTTCCTGAATCAAGGGATTTGACGAGCGAAGGTTCGTCGAGGAGCGAACCTTGAGCCGCATTCAAAAGGCAGCAACTGGGTTTCATCACCTCAATCAATTCAGACCGGGTTAATTTTCTCTTATAGGGATTACAGGTATATTCGATTTCCGCTTCTTTTAATAAATTTAGCGGTTGGACGTCCATTTCACCAAACGTCGAAGGCCCTGGTAACACTTTTTTACCGTCCATTGTTTTTAAACTTATCTATCAAGTAGAGCGTGATGGCGTGTCCCAAAAGGTGGTGAGAATCCTCCGCCAATCCATATTCATCTTTGGGTGTTTCAAAATGCACCAGAATATCAGCCAAATTGGCAAGAACCCCGCCGTCAAATCCCACCAGAGCGACGACCTTGCCCTTTTTTTTCTGGGCCAAACTTGTCGCATTGATAACATTTTGACTATTTCCGCTAGCGGAAATCACAACCAGGATGTCGCCTTCGTCAAACAAGGGTTCCATCTGGGAGGTGAAGATCTGATCGTAACCCAAATCGTTGCCGGAAGAGGTGATGTGTGGAACGCTGTCGGTGAGACAGTACGTTCGAAATCCTGCAACGCCTGCGCTGTTCCCAACCTGGGCTAGATCTCGGCTGAAATGAGAAGCTGTGGCCGCGCTTCCCCCGTTGCCGGCAAAAAAAATCATTCGGTTCCGCTCGCGGGCTTGCAGAAATAAATGCACTACCTTATCGATTTGGGTCGTCGGCGCATTGTTTAAAATTGCGCTCAGGTTTTCAATGTATTGATGGAAAAATCCCTCAATTCCCACAACCACTTTGTTAGTTATATTCACTCTCTCATCCATATCAACAGCCTTCCTAAGATGAAATCTAGATTGCGAAAATTTGAATTCTAATTGGTTGTAGAAAAAGAAGCCCATTGAGCGTCTTGCGAATAAATCTTATGGACCAAGCTCATTGCCTCCAATGCCTCCTGGGAGCCTCCTTGTTTTATGGGTTGGTCTTCCTTTATACAGTTTATAAAATCATTGATTTCCAAATCCCAAGAATTATCTTCCTCAAAATAATGATTCGATTCTTCTGGGTTGGGCAAAGGATACCCCTCCGCATTGTAAAGACACGAGGAAACCTTGAGGCATTCTGTTCCATAGGAACCTGAAGCGGAAAGGATTCCGCTCAATGTGAGAAGTCCCCGCTGCAAACTGATTTCCAATTGAAATTTATGGCGCCATTGCGTGGCCGAAGAGTGCAACATCGCAGTTTGTCCGCCTTTGTTTCGCATAATCGCAAAAGCATTGTCCTCTACTGGGATATTCCAATAGGATTGCCCGATGAAGCTTTTTACTTCATCAAAAGGACCCGCAAAGCAAAGAAACAGATCCACCATGTGGATTCCCTGGTCAATCAGAATCCCTCCTCCGGAAAGCTCGAAATTATTGCGCCAGTTTTTATCAAAATCAGGACCTCCGGATTTCCCATAAACACCCCGCATCCACAAAATGCGGCCCAACTCGCCGCTCTCTATTGTCTCCTTGGCAAGGATAACGGACGCGTGGTATCGGTGATTGAATCCAAATTTGAGTTTGATATTAAGAGCCCGTCGCTCTGCTCGTTGTATTCTTTGGATATCTTCTACGGTTCGTCCCGGAGGTTTTTCACAAAAGGCGTGGACTCCCTTTTCAAGGGCGGCTTCAGCGATTTCAGGAATGTATTCGTTGGGAGTACAAATGAATACGAGATCGAGGGGAAGATCGAACAGGCTGCGCCAATCGCGAAGCCAACGACAGCCTAGGTCTCCCTCTGAAGGCGGTTTTGGATCACAAATAGCAATCAATTCGAGGTCAGGATGATTTCTTATGCAAACTTCTCGAATCCGTCCTATTTTACCAAAACCGACAATGGCAACTTTTAATTTCGAGAGCATGGGGGGTATCCAAAATTAAAAATTCCTTATGACTTATTTAAAAAATAATGGTTAACTCCAAAAAAACATTATTGAGATTTTTAATAAATATTAATAATTTCTGTGAGTGTAACTTCTTATTTAACATTTTCCTATAAAAAAACTAAACTAATCGTGCAGAATTAGCCTGCGAACGCAACGATGAGTTGAGTCTGCTGGTTTTTAAATACTCGGAGAAGATAAGTTTATGCTGGGAATAAAAATCGCCATGGTTCCAGCCCGATTGGGCAGCCAACGATTGAAGCGTAAAAATTTGCGGGAGTTGGATGGGGTTCCGCTGATTACCCGCGCTATCCGTAAATGCTTGGCTGCGGGGGTGTTTGATGAGATCTGGGTCAATTCCGAAAGCGTCCTCTTTAAGGAAATTGCCAAACGGGAAGGGGTGAGATTCCATCATCGACCTGGAGAGCTTGCCGGGCATGAAACCACTCATGAGGAATACATTTATGAGTTTCTTTTATCCCGTCCTTGTGAATATATCTTTCAGGTTCATAGTATCGCTCCTCTGCTCACCGCCGATCAGGTAAGACGTTTTGTGGACGTCATGATAGAGAAGAACCACGACGTCCAACTCAGTTGCATCCATGAGCAAATAGAATGCGCCTTAGAAGATACGCCGCTAAACTTTTCCTTTCAAAAAAAGGAAAACTCCCAGGATTTAAAACCCATTCAACGCATCACTTGGGGAATCACGGGATGGCGGGCGTTGAATTTTCTTCAAGCCCATGAGGCCGGTAGGTGCGCCACATATGATGGAAAAGCGGGTTTCTTTCCTTTGGATCCTTTGTCAGGCCATATAATTAAGACGGAAGAGGACCTTAAAATCGCACAAGCATTGCTCCTTGTTTCGAGGTAGAACCCATGTTTGGAAAGACCCTTTTAGACCTCTACAGGCGCGATTTAGTTCTTCCTTATTTCCTTTTTAGGATCCGACGCGCTATTTGGCGGGCTGGGGGATTATTTGCTCAATTAGGCATTCCTATTACAGAAAATCAACGCCGGTGGTTAAAATTAAAAAATAAGCACCGCGGGAAAAGAGCCTTTATTATAGGTAACGGACCAAGCGTTCGATTGGAAGATCTCGAAGAGCTCGATGGTGAAGTTATATTTGCAATGAACAGGTTCTACTTGGCCTACCAGGGACTCCGAATGCGACCCACATATACATGTTGTTCCGATCCTGTCATGATCCGAAATCACATCGATGAAATTGCAGCCCAATGCCGTTCACCTTTATTCATAATATCCAGCCTGTTGTTTAATGCATCGACACTGGACAATACGAACGGCATTTATTTTTATGAGATAGAAGCGCCCTCTGAAAGGATGAAATTTCGTTTCCAGCCATTTCGAGGGTTAGAACACGGGTCCAGCGTTATCTTTGTCGCTATGCAAATTGCGGTGTGGATGGGCGTCCAGCGTTTGGTGTTGTATGGGATCGATCACGATTTTCAATTGCCCAAGGGATTCACCGAGGATGATCCAATCGTGATTGATAATGGGGAGGTCAATCATTTCATTCCGCATTACCGGAAGCGGGGAGATCCGTGGTGCCCCCCGAAGAAGAAAAATATTGAGCTTGGTTTTCAATGCGCGCTCGATCAATGCAAAAGCCACGGGATTGAAATCGTCAACTGCACACGAGGCGGAAAGCTCGATATTTTCCCCCGAAAGGTCTTGACGGACGAATTGAACAATTCCATGGACTAATGGTGAGTTATTTGCAGGAATAACATTTAAAACCCCTAATTATGAAAATTGGAATCGATTGTCGGGTATTAGAATCCATTTCATGGGGAGTCGGGAGGGTACTATCCAACCTGATAAAGTCCTGGGGGCAAAATGGAAGTGATCATCAATGGGTCTTATACTTTAGAAACTCTGTACCGCCATTGGAGTTTTTGAATTCCGAAAATTTCGAAAAGAAAGTTATCAAATCGCTACTTTCCTCAAAATCGCATAGGCTTTGGGAACAAGTTTCTCTTTCCTTTGAATTGAATAGAAATCCTCCGGACGTTTTTTTGAGTCCCTCTTATATCCTTCCCTTGGCCGGACGTTGCAGAATGGCGGTGATGGTTCATGACCTTTCTTTCGAGTTCAATCCCAAATGGTATTCGATTAGGGAAAGTTTAGAACTCCGCGGACTCACCCGCTGGAGCGTCCACAATGCCGAAAAAGTACTGTGCGCCTCCGACCACACTCAAAAAGAAATTATCAAATACTATGGAGAAAAATGCCGGGAAAAAATATCCATTCATTCCTGGGCGCCAGAAGACCATTTCAAGGTTTGTCATGAAAACCCGATGCCCAGAAGCGCTGGAAACTTTAAAATACCCCAGCCCTATTTTCTTTTTGTCGGGCAGCTTTTCAGACGAAGAAATATTCCGTTGCTGATTAAAGCCTTTAAATCGGTAACCGATGTTTATCCTGAGTTTTCGTTGGTCTTGGTCGGCAAAAACCACCAATTTGACGAATTCATAAAGACATTGACCCGCCAATCTGGAATATGTGAAAAGGTGTTTCATTTTGATTACCTACCAGAAAAAGACCTGATTCCTTTATATCAAAATGCCTTCTGTTTTATTCATCCTTCCTCATATGAAGGGTTTGGATTGCCAATGGTCGAAGCAATGGCCAGTGGCATTCCGGTTGTTCTGTTGACCGCAAAGGCTATGGTAGAAGTGGCCGATGGGGCCGCTGGGGTAGTTGGATCTCTTGAGGAGAACGACTTGGTTCGGTACCTCCTAAAATTAATAAAAAATGAGGATATGAGAAAGAAATTGGTTCTAAAAGGATTGAAGCGAGTTCAAAGCCTGAGGTGGGACGCCGCGGCGATGTCGGTTTTGGACGTGTTGAAAGAAACTGAGCTCCCAAAATAAATATATGTCCTTTCTTTCGTTCCTGAGTTTTTGTGATAAATTTTTGAAGGACGAGGTGTTGGAAGAGTTTAAAATAATTCGAGAGAAAATTGCAGATCAACCTCATTGTTACAATAAAATGAAATCATTTGAATTCATCGTAACCTTTTTTCTCTTAATGAGTATTCCTGCCGTCGTAAATGCAGATAATTTCCAGGACGCTGTGGATGCATATATAAAGAAGGATTACGAGTTGGCCCACAAATTATTTTTACCGCTTGCCGATCTAGGTAACTCTAAAGCGCAATACGTTCTGGGTTTGATGCGCGGCAAAGGTCAGGGGATTTCCCAGGACTATAAAGAAGCTATTAAGTGGTACCGACTCTCGGCAGATCAAGGCGATTCCAAAGCGCAATACGAAGTAGGTAGAATGTATTTACGGGGAGAAGGAGTTGTTAAAAATGGCGTGGAAGCCGCAAAATGGTTAAAACTTTCCGCAGAACAAGGGCATTCCAATGCGCAATTTGTTCTGGGTATCTTGTACCGTGGCGGCATAGGAGTTCCCCAGGGTTATAAAGAAGCAATTAAGTGGTACCGACTCTCCGCAGAACAAGGGCACTCGGATGCACAATACGGAGTGGGTAGGATGTATCTACAAGGAGAAGGTGTTGTCGAAGATGGCGTAGAAGCGGCAAAATGGTTAAAACTTTCCGCAGAACAAGGGCATTCCAATGCGCAATTTGTTCTGGGCGTCTTGTACCGTGGCGGCATAGGAGTTCCTCAGGATTATAAAGAAGCAATTAAGTGGTACCGACTCTCCGCAGAACAAGGGCACTCTAATGCACAAGTTATCTTGGGCGCGATGTACCACGAAGGACAAGAGGTTCCCAGGAACTATAAAGAGGCGCTTAAATGGTATCAACTTTCGGCAGAACAAGGAGGCTCGGATGCGCAATACCACTTAGGGTTGATGTACGCCCAGGGGCAAGGAGTTCCCATGAGTTATGAGCTTTCGCATATGTGGACCCATCTTGCGGCAACTCAGGGAAATAAAGATGCGATCGAAAGTAGAGATATTCTCGAAAAAAAGATGACTCCAAGGCAAATAGAAAAAGCCCAGGCGCTTGCTAAAAACTGGAAGCCAAAGAAGTAATGTTGGGTGACTAATAAAGAGGTCTATGGATTTCTCAATGTCCATCTCACTACTTCTTCAAATAACTCCTCGGTCTGACACCGAGGTCTGACACCGATATCCCCTGAATAGTTCCAAACAAAGGACTGTGTCGCAAGTTAGGTTTTTTGCCATAACCCACATCAAACGCTAGCCGCACCGCTAGCCATAAAGAAAAAGGGTTTACGGCTTTTGCCATAAACCCTTGATTTATTCATGCGCCCGGCGCGATTCGAACGCGCGACCTTCAGATTCGGAGTCTGACACTCTATCCAGCTGAGCTACGGGCGCAATTTTGGATTCTTTTTTAAAGAGAGAGCAAGGGGGTTAAACCTCCCCTTCCTCGTCAATCGGAGCGGCGTCAGCGATGACGCCAATTCGAGGATCATCTTTTCCAAACTCGAAGATCATGGCCAGCCGCATTTTCCACCACTTGATCTCTTCGTCCATTTCCGGGGTTGAATCTTTGGGCGGTTTGATGCGTACTTCTTTGCCCCCCAGAACCCTGATGACCGCCTCTTCAGGAATTTCCAGCCCATGATCCTTCAATACGACTAAAGTATCCTGGGTCAGGTTTTTTTTGAAATCATCGTCGGTGACCGCCTTGGTGACCAAGGCCTTCCATTTATTCTCCAGATCAGCTTTTTTCTCCGGCGTCATTTTATTTTCCTTAAAAAAGGAGCCGAGGCTCCTTTAGTGAATTTTAAATTTTTATAAGCCTATAGGACGTCGATGGAACTTGCAAACAGAAAATCATCCTCAACCTTTTGCGATAATTTCCTCGGCCCGTTTCAGCGCTTCCTCCAATTTGTCGGGTTGATTTCCCCCGGCCTGCGCCATATCCGGACGCCCGCCGCCGCTGCCTCCGACGATGCCGGCGATCTCCTTGATCAGCGCGCCCGCGTTAAATCGTTTGCACAAATCCTGGGTGACGCCCACAGCCAGAGCCGCTTTGCCGTCTGCCGCCGTTCCTGCGACGATCACCCCGGATTTCATCCGGTTCTTGGCGGAGTCGATAAAAGATCTTAGCGTTTTGGGATCCATGCCGTCCAGGTTTTTAACGAGCAGGTTTACGTCTCCGACCTTTCTAATTGCGTCGGGCTCGGCGGACCCTTTGCCGCCCGCAATTTTTTCCTTCAAGGCGCGGACTTCTTTCTCCAGTTGTCGGTTTTTATCCATCAACTTGTTCAGCTTGGAAAACTCTTCTTCCGGCTGGGCTTTTAACAGGTTGCGTAATTGGGCAAGACGGTTGAACTCCTCCTGAATTTTTTGAAACGCGGACGGACCGGTCAAAGCTTCAATCCGCCGGACCCCTGAAGCGATTCCTGTCTCGCTCAAAATTTTAAAAACCGCAATGTTTCCCGTGGCCGCGGCGTGGGTGCCTCCGCATAATTCCTTGCTGAAACCCGGAACCGAAACCACCCGAACGCGGTCGCCGTATTTCTCGCCAAACAAAGCAACGGCGCCTTCGTTGAGCGCTTCTTCAATGCTTAACTCATTGGTCTCTACAAAAATGTTTTCCTGGATTTTTTCATTCACAAGGTTTTCGATACGCGATTTTTCCGTTTCGCCAAGGGGCGAAAAATGAGTGTAGTCGAAACGCAAACGGTCCGGCGTCACCAGCGATCCCCCTTGCTTGACGTGATCGCCCAAAATTTCCTTCAAGGCGGCGTGCAGTAAATGCGTGGCGGTATGGTTGAGCGCCGTGTTCCGCCGACTCGCCGTATTCACTTCCAGTTTCAACATCGCGCCAACGTTCAAGGTTCCTTTTAGGATTTTGGCCTTATGGACGACAAGACCCTGAAGGGGTTTTGCGGCTTCCTTGATTTCCAGTTGAACGCTTTCATTGAAGGCGTGACCCGAGTCGCCGGCCTGGCCTCCGGATTCTCCGTAGAACGGAGTTTCGTCGGAAAGAAACTCGACGGTCTCGCCTTCCTCGGCGGAGGGGACGCTCTCTTTATTTTTCAGAACGGCCAAAACTTTTCCGTTGCCGACGGTGTTTTCGTAACCCGTGAAAATAGTGGGAGGATGGGTTTTTAAAAATTCATTGAAAAAAGGATCGACCCCTTTTTCTCCAGAACCCTTCCAGGAAGTCATGGCCTTTTCCTTTTGCGCTTGCATGGCCTTGTTGAATCCTTCCATATCCAGAGCGTAACCGGCGTCTTTTGCGGTCTCCTCGGCCAGGTCCACGGGAAAACCGTAGGTGTCGTACAGCTTGAAAACCTCCTCGCCGGGAATGACGGTCTGGTTTTTAGATTTCAAATTCCCGAGCATTTCGTCCAGGCGTTGCATCCCAAGGGTCAGCGTATTGCCAAAATTCTGCTCCTCGTTCAAGACCACCCGGTCGATAAAACTGCGGTGAGTTTCAAGATCGGGATAGGCTTCATTGAATCGATCCACGACCCGGCCCGTCAGGCGATGGAAAAATGCTTCGGATTGATCCAGTAACTTTCCATGTCTCAAGGCCCGGCGCATGATCCTACGTAGAACGTATCCCCGGCCTTCGTTGGAAGGCAGTACGCCGTCGCCAATGAGGAATGCGGCTGCTCGCGCATGGTCTACCAATACTCTCAGAGAGACGTCTCCGCGATCTTCTTTTCCATAGGCGCGCCCGGTGATTTCCGAGGCGTCCTTAATGAGGTCCAGGATCAAATCGGAATCATAGTTACTGGTTTTGCCTTGCACCACGGCGGCCAGGCGCTCCAGTCCCATTCCCGTATCGATACTGGGTTTTGGGAGAGGCGACATTTTTCCGGTTTCGTCCCGGTCGTATTGCATGAAAACCAGGTTCCAGATTTCGAGATAGCGATCGCAATCGCAACCCACGGCGCAGGTGGGTTGGCCGCAACCCACGGCCTCGCCTTGGTCGAAGTAGATTTCCGAACATGGACCGCAGGGACCCGTGGGACCCATCGCCCAGAAATTGTCCTCCTCGCCCAACCGGACAATCCGGTCGCTGGAAAGACTCATATCTTTATTCCAGATTTGGTAAGCCTCGTCGTCTTCCTTGAAAACGGAAACGTAAAGCCGGTCCTGTGGAAGTCCGATCGTTTCCGTTAGAAACTCCCAGCCGTAGGCGACGGCTTCCTTTTTGAAATAATCGCCGAAGGAAAAGTTGCCCAGCATTTCAAAAAAGGTGTGATGGCGCGCGGTGCGGCCCACCATTTCCAGGTCGTTATGCTTGCCTCCGGCGCGAACGCATTTTTGCGAAGACGCCGCGCGCGAATACTCCCGTTTCTCATCGCCCAGAAAAACGTTTTTGAACTGGACCATCCCCGCGTTGGTGAACATCAGCGTCGGGTCGTTTTGCGGCACGAGAGGAGAGCTAGGCACTTGGGCATGGTCCCGCTCCACAAAATAATCCAGGAATTTTTGTCTGATTTCTTTACCAGTCATGATTTGTCTGAAATTTTTGAGTTTAAGGAAAGTTTGCTATTTTAGCGGAAGGAAGGGGGATCGGCTAATTGTTTTTCAAACAATTCCGGACTTGAGCAAGTCATGGAGATGGATGATTCCGTCGACGGCGCTATTATCCTCGGAAACCATCAAAGATGTGATGGAGTGTTCTTCCATTATTTGTAAAGCCCGGGCGGCCATATTGTCCTTTTTAATCAGTTTGGGTGAAGCGGCCATGACGTCCCGCGCCTGCGCTTCAGCAAGGGGTTTCCGGGATTCGATTAATCGTCGCAAATCGCCGTCGGTTATGACTCCCTGGATGCGACTGGAGTCGTCCACGACCGCCGTCGTGCCAAACCCCTTGCGGGACATCTCCTGAATGACTTCATAAATCGGAGAATCGAGGGATACCATGGGAATTTCATCTCCGGTATGCATGATATCGTTTACGGTGGTGAGCAGACGGCGCCCCAGACTGCCTCCGGGATGATTGACGGCAAAGTCCTCTTCCTTGAATCCTTGCTTCTCCAACAGGGTTAAAGCCAGCGCGTCGCCCATGGCGAGGGCGGCGGTGGCGCTGGACGTGGGAACCAGTCCCAGCGAGCAAGCTTCTTCCTTCACCGCAACGTTCAAGACATAATCGCTACGCTTTCCAAGAGTGGAGTCTGGGTTGCCCGTCATCGCCGCCACGGGAACGCCGAGCCGGTGAAATGTCGGGAGTAGTTTGAGAATCTCCTCGGTTTCCCCGCTGTTGGAAATGGCCAGGATAATGTCGCGCTTGGAGATCATCCCCAGGTCGCCATGGCTGGCTTCCGCCGCATGAAGAAAAAAAGCCGGGACGCCGATGCTGGAAAAAGTTGAGGCGATTTTATTTCCGATCAATCCCGACTTGCCCATGCCCGTGACGACGAGGTGGCCGTCGTTTTTGGCGATCAGTAAAACGAGATGGACGAAGTTTTCGTCTATATGGTCGGCTAATCCCGCCACTGCCTGGCTTTCGATTTTTATAACTTCTTTGGCGCGGGCGACGAGAGCGTTAAATTCTTTGGGGTCCGGGGCCGGAGTGATCTTCATGAAACGAGTTGGCTTGAAATTAGCGGGGCTTTAAAATTCAATAATTTTTATCCTATCACAACCAACGTGGTGGGGCAATATTGTCGCCCCTGTGGGGTTCGGCGGCGCTGACAAGGTTTAAGAAGTTTTAATTGAGCCAAAATATTTACTCTCCTATAATGACCTGACTTCTTTCCATGGCTTGAATCCAGAACCGGAATTCTCCTTATGTCCAAAAAACCATCCCTCTATCTTGTCGACGGATCGTCCTATATATTCCGCGCCTTTTTTGCCATCCGTCAAACCTTGACCAACTCCAAGGGAATGCCGACAAACGCGCTGTACGGTTTTGTCAACATGCTGACCAAAATGATACGCGAAGAAAATCCAGATTATATGGCGGTGATTTTCGATACCAAGGAAAAAACTTTTCGCCACGACCTTTATCCTCTGTACAAAGCCAACCGCGACGAGGCGCCGGAAGAGCTGGTCCCTCAGTTTCCCTGGTTTCGCCCGCTGGTCGAGGCGTTCAATATAACCTGTCTCAGCAAGGTGGGTTACGAAGCGGACGATATCATCGGCGCTCTTGCCAGGCAAGGGGACAAAAACGGTTTCCGCGTGGTGATTGTGAGCGGAGACAAAGACATGATGCAATTGATTACGCCCGAGATTTCCATGCTGGACACCATGAAGGTGAAACGTTTTCAGAAAGAAGACGTGATAGATAAATTCGGGGTTCCGCCAGAGCAGGTGGTGGAGGTCATGGGGCTGATGGGCGACTCCAGCGACAACATTCCCGGGGTCGCAGGGGTGGGACCCAAGACGGCGTCGGAATTGATTCAGAAATTCGGTTCCATCGAGAGCCTTTACGACCACATCGACGAGGTGGATAAAAAGAAGCTGAACGAAAAACTGGTCCGCGATAAGGATCAGGCTTTTCTGAGCCGCAAACTGGCGACTATAGACACGGAAGTTTCCCTGGACTGCGAATTGGATGACTTGCGCGTTCAAGAAAAGAACGTCGAAAAATTAAAAGAATTGTTCGGAGAATTCGAATTCACTTCCCTCTTGGAAAATTTGAGCGAGACGCCGGGCGCGGTTTCCTCGTCTCCAAAAGTTGAAAAACATTACGAAACGATTCTTACCAACGAGGCGTTTGAGAAATTGTTGAACGATCTGAACGAATCAGGTGAATTCGCGCTCGATCTTGAGACCACCAGCAAGCATCCGGTGCGCGCCCGGATGGTTGGGATATCCTTTTCCTGGAGCGACCATCGCGCTTGTTACATCCCCGTGGCGCATCGCTATCTTGGCGTTCCCGATCAACTGGACAAGCAAATGGTTCTAGATCGTTTGAAACCGGCGCTCGAAAATCCCAGCTTGAAAAAATACGGGCACAATATTAAATACGATTTGCTGGTTTTAAGGAACGAAGGAGTCGAGTTGAAAGGCGTCGCCTTTGACTCCATGCTGGCGGAGTACGTGCTTGATCCTTCCAAGAGAGGTTTGAGTCTGGACGACCTGGCTATGGAATACTTTCAACATCAAACCATCAAGTACAAAGACGTCGCCGGAACGGCCTCCAAGGAAATCGGATTCGACGAGGTGGAAATTGAAATCGCCTCGGAATACGCCGCCGAGGACTCGGATATTACCTGGGCGTTGACTCAAAGACTGCGGCCTTTATTGAAAGGGCAGGTTTTGACGCTTTATGAAAAGATGGAATTGCCTTTGATCGACGTCCTGGCGGACATAGAGGGCAACGGGGTTTGTTTGGATAAAAAACATTTGGCCGATTTGTCCGTCAAACTGGAAAAGGATTTGCGGCGCTACGAAGGAGAGATTTTTCAATTGGCTGGCGAGGAGTTTAACATCAACTCTCCCAAACAGCTTGCGGCGATATTATTTGAAAAGCTGGGCTTGCCGGTGATTAAAAAGACCAAGACCGGGGCGTCCACGGATATGTCCGTGCTGGAAGAGTTGGCTTCGCAACACGAGTTGCCGGATAAAATTGTCTCCTACCGGCAGGTTGGAAAATTAAAATCGACTTATGTGGACGCGCTCCCCCAGGAAATCTATGCGGAAACGGGCCGGATTCATACGTCGTTCAATCAAACCATCGCCGCCACGGGAAGGTTGAGCAGTACAAATCCGAATTTGCAGAACATTCCCATTCGCGGCGAGTTGGGGCGGGAAATCCGCAAGGCTTTCATTGCCGAGGGAAGCAACATGTTGTTGTCGGCGGATTATTCGCAAATCGAATTGCGCATCCTGGCGCATCTTTCCCAGGACGAAACCCTGATCGACGCTTTTATGAAAGGGGAGGACATACACACCCGAACCGCCGCCGAAATTTTCGGGACGCCTTTGGACAAGATAGACGCCGACCAGCGGCGCATGGCCAAGTCCGTTAACTTTGGAATCGTCTACGGGTTGAGCGCCTTTGGTTTGTCCCGGCAACTCAAAATTCCGCAACGCGAGGCGAAGGATTTCATCGACCGGTATTTCGGGCTTTATAAAAATATAAAATCGTTCATGGACGAATTATTGGAAGAAGTCCGGGAGAGGGGCTACACCTCCACCTTGATGAACCGGAGACGATATATTCCCGACGTCAACAGCAAGAACCGGCAGACGAGGGCGGCGGCGGAACGGGTTGCGATCAACTCGCCCATTCAGGGAAGCGCGGCGGATTTGATAAAGGGCGCGATGATTAATATTTCCCGGCGGCTTAAGGAGGATGACCTGAAATCCAAAATGATTTTGCAGGTCCACGACGAACTTTTGTTTGAGTGTCCGCCGGAGGAAAAGAACCAAATCGAGAAATTGGCGATTAGCGAGATGGAGGGAATTTATAAATTAAAAGTTCCGCTTGTCGTCGATACGGGTTGGGGAAAAAACTGGAACGAGGCGCATTGATAAAAGTTCTTGAAAAAGGATGGCAGTCATGACCGGAAAAATTTTGGCGATATGGTTGGCGGCAAGTCTATTCGTTGCGCCCCTGGCAGTGGCCGAGATGGAGATCATTCAACTCAGGAGCCGCACCGTTAAAGACGTGTTGCCCGTTTTAAAACCATTGTTGAACGGAGAGGGAGCCTTGTCCGGGATCGACGATCAACTGATTGTCCGGACGTCGCCCGAAAACCTGGCGATGATCAAGAAAGTTCTCGCGCAAATAGATCGACCCTTGCGCAATTTATTGATCACGGTGAAGCAGGGAGTGGCGGGGGACAGCTATTCTTCGGAATCGGAAATTAGCGTAACGGGAAAGATAGGGGAAAGGGGCGTCATCGGCGTCAACCCAGGTTCGGCGAGTCGCGGAGGCGTGGTGGTCGGCGGCTCTTCCGGGGAGATCGAAGGGCGAGGGCGTTTTGTCGAACGGCGCGGTAGCGAAGACAGCTCGCACACACAACAGGTCCGAACCCTGGACGGACGCGAGGCGACGATCCATATGACCCTGCAGATTCCAATCGTCGTTCCCCGCGTGGATCATTTTGGATTCGGACACAGCCATTCCCAAAGCGTTTCTTTCCAGAATGTGACGACGGGAATTAGAGTCTTGCCACAGTCTAATGGCGACCGGGTCACGTTGAGCGTTCAACCCCAACTTTCCAGCCTGCAACCGGGAGGAATTCAGGTCCAGCAAACCTCAACCACGGTGAGCGGCAAGTTGGGCGAATGGATCGAGGTGGGCGGCCTGGCCCAACAAAGCTCCGGAGAAAATTCCGGGATTCTGCAATGGAGGCAGAGCAGGGGAGCCGAGGATCGAAGTATTTATCTGAAAGTCGAGGCGGTGGATTGAGTTTTTTTAATTTCCGGTAAAAATTGGTTTCCTGAAAAAGAGTTTTCCATTACAATGGCGCCAACAGTTCACGGGAGCTTATAGTGAAGAAAAGAATTCGTCCGGAATCCCAAACCCGAAGATTTCAATTTGTTGAACTGACCCGCGCCCGCTTTTCCTCTATTTTAGATACCATTGCAGAGTACGGTTCGCCCTATATCATTTGCGGCGATTACCGTTTCGATACGCTGGAAGAGTTGGAAGAGGAATACGGCGCCACTCCGGGCAAGATAAAAGTTTTGTCCAACGATCCTTATTTGTTGCTGGAATTCGATAAATCCAAGGAAGCATTTTTGCATTGTGAAACCGGCAACAACGGCGAATTGTTGTTTTTAAAACTTGCCGATATTTTAAAAGAAAGCGAACGTTCCTTTCCCCTGCTCCTGGCGTCGCCCTGGATCCGCAGTTTTATTGTTCTGCTGATTCTTTTCAGCTTTGGGTTCGGCGCCATCTATTCCCCGTATTCCCTCCTGCTTTCGGCGGTTTTTATCGTGGTGTACACCTTCGGCCAATACAAGTTGGAAGAGGCCAGCCCGCAAATCAACCTGCGTAAAAAGTGATTCTCTTTATCCCTTACCTAACCTAAACCGTTTTTTGATTGCCGATTCATGGAATAAATCTTGCTAGTTAAGGTCTAACCATAGAGTACTGATTGAGAACTATAATTAATTTCATACTGATTATTTTTGGAGGAGGTAATTATGATGGTGGTTTCACGAATTGACCATCGGTTTATTTGGGTTCTGGGTCTGGCTTTTTTAAGCTGGCTGGCGATTTTGTTTTTAATCGCGCCAGAGGCCGAGGCAGTTTCTCAATTTTCCAGAAAATACAAGGTTGATTGTTCAACCTGTCATAGCGCTTTCCCCCGGCTTAATTTTTTCGGCGAACAGTTCATGAGAAACGGTTTTCAATGGCCGGGAGAGCCGCCCGACGGCGATACGGAGGGTAAGGAGGAGATTTCCGAGGATTTGGTGATCGACCAGGTGGGAAACTGGCTCGGAGCGCGTTTGAATATTGTTCCCATCAAATTCAAAACCAACGATTTGACGCGCAACGGTGAGAAGCAGGATTCGTTTAATATTGGAAACACCGACTGGTTGCAATTTTTTGTCGCCGGTTCAATTTTCAAGGACGTTGCAATTTTCATCGAACAGGAATTTGAAACGGATGGCGCAAAAACCAGTTGGTATCATTTGTTCTTCACCAATATCCTGGGATCCAGCACGGCGAATTTACAGGTAGGACGCTTGTCTCCCGTGGACTTTACTTCGTTTTCCGACCGGTTGAGGATTTTCCAAAAGTCCGACGTCCTCAATATTAAATCCTCCGGCGGCGCGGGCGAAAACTCCATCAACGTCCGATCCTCCAGGCCGGGACTGCAGTATTACGGCTATACAGGACCTTTTGTCTGGTTTGCGGGCGCGGATAATGGCAAAGACAACTCCGACGTTGATCGCCAAAAAAACTACTGGGGCGGCGCCCGTTTGGAAGTTCCCACTACCGCGAAAAGCGATTTCGAGGGAAGTAGCGTGTCCTTCCATTCGTATTTTGGAACGGATACGGCGTCCACGTCTACCGCGCAAATTGACAACGATTTCGCCCGCTACACAACCGCCGCAACTGTCCGGTACAAGGAGAATCTGGACCTCATGTTCGTCTATCAATTTGCCGAAGACGACAACTATGACTTGACGGCGTCTCCAGTAGCCAGGGAATACTCAGGATTCACGGGCATTGCCGCTTATTGGATGAATCCCTGGTACTTCATTCTGCAATACGATCAGGTGGATTCCGATGACGTTGCCAGTTTGGAAGTCAACAAGATCAGCCCATCGGTCTGGTATTTCCTGAGAAACAATTTCAAAATCGGGATCCAGGGGCGGGCGGACGTCAGCGGCGCTCAAGAGAAAAAGCATGAGTTGATCGCAGTCATCAGAACGATGTTCTAACTAATCGAAGCAAGGGAAGGGGTATGAGGCGGGAACCTGGGCGGCTGGATTTAAAAGCTGTCCAGGATTTCCCGCCTTTTTTTATTGTATTCATCTTCGTCGATGAATTTCCCATCTTTTAATTCATCGAGGGTTTTCAACCGCCGCTTGATATCCTCCGTGGAAGAGGATTTCCCAGCTTCCTTGGCTGACGGAGCGGGAACCTTCAATACACGCGACCGCTTGGGCCGAACATTTCTTAGAACCATCCAGTTGGTGACGTCCTGGGCCAAACCGTTCAAGTCCGTCCGGATATTTTTTTTGTAAACCTGCCCTTCGCGCTCGATCAGCTTCCAGGATTCCCCCATGACGCTGAAGTCGCCGATTTTTCTTTTTCCTCCGTGCAATCTGGTGAAACGCCAATGCAAACCCTGGGCGGTCAAAAAAGTATGACCCTCTGTCCAGGTTCGACCGGAGGGCTTGGCGATTTTAAATGAAACAAGCTGGTTCGGCCCGGCCTGGGAGAATTTTTCCACGATCAAGGGACTCAATTGTTGGATGGCGTCGTTGCTGAAAACACGTTTGGTTTTGGACCAGGCGAGGGCTTTTTCCTGGTAGCCGAGGGAAACCATGCTTTTTCTTATTGTGGCAAGCTCGAAAGAATAGGGCTGCAGGATCTTTAACTGATAATCGATTTTTTCGTCTTTCTGGAAAGAGGCAATTTGGACAATGTAACGAAAATTTTTATCGGCGGCAGAACCCGCGTAACAATTCTGGATAGAGGAGGGGGCAATGAAAAGCGCTATAGCGATGAAAGCAGAGAAACCCCGGGCGATGGCCTTATAGATCATGCGGCGCTCAGGGGTCAGCGGGATTTTACGTGGCATTTTTTGCAATACCGGCTCACTTTAAAAGCCTGTTTTCCGTCATGACAAGAACCGCAAAACAGTCCTTTCTTCATTGACTTCATGGTCATGGCGTTGCCCTGATCGGCGGTTCCCTTCTTTTGCTTGAAAATTTTATCGTGGCAATCCGTACATTTATTGCCGACCTGTTTATGCGTCTCGTGACTGAAGAGAGCAGGAGGCTTGGCCTTGGTATCCTCATAATAAATATCGCCGCCGTCGCTTTTCGCAAATGCAGAATAAGGATGCGCGTGAAAAATTAAAAGCGAAAAAAAAAATCCAAAAATTATCCATTTAAAGTTCATTTTAAAGACCTCGAAGCCGCATGTTTTAAATATGAGTTTTGCTTTACCTCTGTACGTAGGATATCAAATTTCCAGAAAATATTCGAGGAATGGAAATTTGGAGATTGGAGAGGCGACGGATTTTGCCGCCGCTGGTTTGGATGATGTTGGAGAACTGGTTTTTGTTCGAAGGCGGAAAAGAAGAGTGGGACCGATTCAAACAATGG
>JAJDBB010000116.1 GCA_029261555.1 Nitrospinaceae bacterium
CGAACCTGCTTGATCTCGCGACTCTCATAATCGAGAACCTGAGCCAGGTATTCCTTGAATTTAATGGAGGCGGACTCCAACTCCTCTTCCTCTTGCGGCGAGAGACCATCGGCAACCTTCTTCTCGCGCAGTCTGTTGCGCACATTCAGCAAGGAAAAATATTTTTCGTCGCGTTTGAAATTTATTTGTAAGGCCGTGGTTTGGCCGTCCACGCTGACAAGCATATTCCGATAAATTGGGCTGGATAAAAATTCCTTGCGAGCGAGTTCCTTGTCGACCTCCGGCGTCTCCAGGGTGCGAACGCCGTTGGATAATTCCTTGAACGTGACTTTGGGGCTGTCGATCAGAGGGACGTCCAGAATGCTGGTCACGGATTTCACCCGCTCCATTTTTTGAAACTCGTCCCGCAACTCGCGCAAGCCCTGCAGGGAGGAGTCTGACAACAAATCCTCGAACGGCGCGTAGGTGACGATTAGAAAATCCTCCGAGCCGTAAACTTTCCCAATCTGGCGGTGGTAGCGAAGGTCGGCGTCATTTTCCAAAACCAGGGAGTCGGCGGAAGCGTCCAATTTAAAGTTTGGAATTTGAATCCCCAGAACACCGACAAAGAGAAGCGCGACGGCAAGAGCCGCTTTGGGGTTTTTAAGAACGCAGGTTTCGTAGAGGCGGAATAAAGAGGAAGTCATCGACGGGGAATCAACTGTGCAGGCCGGGCGATTGGCAACGGGCGCTCGTTAGAGAAACGGAACCGCGCAAGAACGCGCTTGAGAAAATATTGTCGGGCAAATTTCACGCAAAAGCAAGCCCAACCCGGCTCTCCTTTGATTTTGCGACCGTAACAATCTATCGTCTCTAAAACTTGCGGAGCCGGAAATTTTCAGGACTCTCCGGCTTCCTGGGTCAGGCGTTGGAGGGCGTTTTCAATTTCCTGATTTTTTTCGGCGATGAAGGAGTCGTCCGCGTCGCGGGGGATAAAAATGGGATCGCCAAAGTTTACCGCGCATCGCGAAAAGGGCATGGGAACGACGTGCCGATCCCAGGTATTGACCTCGACCTTACGGCTGGCTTCGTAGGTCATCGGAATCAACGGCGCGCCGGTGATGCGGGCGATTTGCAGGATTCCGGATTGCGCCTTGCAACAGGGTCCGCGCGAGCCGTCCGCCACGACGATGATGTGTCCCTTGCCGCGCAAAATGCGGATCAGCTTGCGCGTCGAGGAGATTGGGTTTTTATAGGTGGAGCCGCGGACGACGGTATAGCCGATCAACTCGGCGGTTTTCGCCAGCAGGTCGCCGTCTTCGCTGGGGCTCACCAGAAGGTTCAGGTCAGGACGGTTGCGGAAATGATAGAACAGATAAAAAATTCGCCCGTGCCACAGAGTCAGAATGTAAGGTCCATCCAGCGTATTGAAATAGTCTTCCTTGGCGGGATTTTTATTGACCTCGCGGATGAGGCCGCACAGGAGATACAAAACTCCGTAAAGCAAATACGGGAACACATGGTTAAATAGAAATTTTTTCATCGCCGGGCGCCAGTTGAAATTCCTTGAGCAGACTGTTTGCCAGACGCCGGGCGACGCCGGGTTCGCCCAGTGTTTTGCGGACCTCTAGCAGACGCGCGCGCAGGGCGTCCTTGCGGGCGGGGTCTTGCAACACGGCAAGCGCTTCGTTCGCCAGGCGTTCGGGCGTGACCTCGTGTTGCAAGAGCTCGGGCACGATTTTTTCCCCGGCGACAATGTTGATCAGCGCGAAGGACTCCACGTTGACAAACCAGCGCAGGCTCCAGAAGGTAACGGGGTTGAAGCGGTACGCGACGGCCATGGGACAACCGAACAGGCCCAACTCCAGCGTGGCGGAACCTGAGGCGCACAGCGCGAAGTCCATGCAGTTCATCGCGTCGTAGCCCTTGCCCGTCGCCGTCGTGATTTCAACGGAGCTGTTTTGCAATCCTTTGCGGATCATCATCGGATCGATGGCGTCTGCAATGGGCAAAAGGAATTGGCAGTCTGGAATTTCTTTTTTGATTCGTGAGGCGGCCTGGACCATTACAGGCAGGAGGCGGATCACTTCGCCTTTCCGGCTACCAGGGAGAAGGCCGACTACAGGCTTATCCGGATCCAGCCCAAACGTTTTAAGCGCTTCTTCTTTTGACAGGGCGGGTCGGGCCAGATCGAGAAATGGATGCCCCACGAATTCCACCGGCACCCCAGCTTTTTCATACAGCGCCTGCTCGAACGGCAGGATGACGTACATTTTTTTTATGGTCCGGCGAATGCTTCGGATGCGCCGTTTTCGCGACGCCCAAACCTGAGGACTGATGAAAAAGAAAGCTGGAACCCGGCATTGGCGGCAGACCTTGGCCAACAGCAGGTTGAACATGGGATAGTGGATCAGAATCGCGGCGCGGTATTGCCCACTCTGGATTTCCTCTTTCAGCTTGCGATAAATTTCCAGGTGATGGAAGAACCCGCCCAGCACGCCGGTCAGGCCGAGTCCGCCCAGGCGATCAATTTCGAAAAAGGAATCTACGCCCGCATGGCGCATTTTTTTCCCGCCGAGTCCGCGAAACTCCAGGTCAGGACGCAACTCTTTCAGAGTGCGGACCAAGTTGCCGCCTTGCAAGTCGCCCGACTCTTCGCCGGCGCTGATGAAAATTTTTTTTGAGTCGCTGTTCATACGCACACGATAGACAGTCCCGCTTCGTTTGCGAGAGCGACGGTCTTTTCCATCTCGACGACCATGACGCCTCCGGCTTCTAAAGCCAGGACGGAAGCGCCGCCCCGCGCCAGAGTCTGGACGGTAGCGGGTCCGACGCCGGGACAATCGTAACGATAATCCTGACCGGTACGGGAAACCTTAACGGCGACGGCTTTTCTCTTAGCCAATTCGCATCCGCGTTCCAAAGCCTTGTCCGTGCCTTCCACCCCTTCCACCGCCGCGACGGTTTTATTTTTCACCACGATCGTCTGGCCGATTTCCAGGTCGGCCACTTTTCTGGCGAGGGGCAAGCCAAACTCGACGTCCTCCATTTCCTTTTTCGACGGCGCTCGTTGAGTGAGAATGCCTGCGTTCGGAAACGCCTCCGGCATGCATTGTCTTTGATCCATGACCCGGAAACCCTCCTCCTCCAAAGCTTCGATCAGCGCGACCATAACCGTTTTGTCCTCGCGGTTCCTGAGTTTGGCGAGAAATTTTACGGTTTGGAAATCGAACAACTGTGGTTTGAAGATCAGGCTTTTTTCCACCTTGCCGAGGATGATCAGGTCGACCACTTTTTCTTTTTTTAAAGTTTCGTGGATTTTCCCGGCGCGGCCTATGCCGATGGAATAATGCGCGGCGGAAAACGGGGCCAAGCGGATTTCAATTTCCTTGGACAGGCCGATGGAGACCAACTCGACGCTGTCGTCGAAGGCTTTTTCGGCAAAGTAAACGGGGATTTCGCCGGCTCCGGCGATGATTCCTACCCGGGAATGCGCTTTTAAGGTCATGGAGATTTTGGCCGGTCCGGAGGGTCGAATCAAAAATGAGGGTAGATCAATGCGCTTTAACTTTTTCCTGAAATTTTTCGTTCTGACGATGGAATTGATCCAGAATGTCCAACGCAATTTCCAGAGAATACAACTCGTTGTCCACCGCAATTTTTCGCGGACTGCCGTTGCGCACGCAATCCAGAAAGTGCGCGAGTTCGAGTTTGAGCGGATTGTCCTTGTGGACAAATATTCGTTCCACCATAGACGCCTGCTTGTAGCGCAAAGTGCCCCGGCTCAGTTGGTTCTCCGAGGAGGACTGGCGGTGGACGTAAATTTCCTGTTCGGTGTAATCCAATAGAACATAGGAATCTTTTTGGGAAACGGACAGGGTGCGCTCCTTGTTTTGCGAAGCGCGGCTGGCGAGAAGGTTGGCGATGCAACGGTTCTCGAATTGCAACTGCGCGGTCACCACGTCGTCCTTGTCCGTGAACACCGAAATACCGGCGACGCTTTGGCGCTTGACCCTGGACTTGACCAGGTTGAGGACGATATCGATATCGTGAATCATGACGTCCAGAACCACCCCGTCGTCCTTGATCCGCGGTGTGAAAGGGCTGGTGCGCTTGGCCTCCACGAACAGCGGTTCCTTTACGATTTTGTGCAGTTCCTGAACCGCGCCGTTGAAGCGTTCCACATGCCCCGTGTGCAAGGTCAACCCTTTCCTTTCCGCCAGGCTGAACATGTCGCGGGCCTCGGCCATATTATTGGCGCAAGGTTTTTCCAACAACACATGAACGCCCCCCTCCAAAAAATCTTTGGTTACGGGATAGTGCATGGAGGTGGGGACGGCGATAACGACGACGTCGACTTTTTCCATCAGCTCCTCGTACCGCGTGAAACAGGGAACGTCATATTTCTTGGAGATCGCACGGGCGCGGACTTCATCAACGTCCGCCACTCCCACTATTTCCACGCCTGGAATTTCGCCGAGAACGCCGACATGATATTCTCCCATGCGGCCGACACCGACGACTCCGGCTTTCACGTTTTTCATTACTTAATAATCCCTCTTTTAGACGCGCCTATAAAATCCACCAGGTAGCGTATTTCTTCCGTCATTTCAACTTCTGCCTGTAGTTTTTCCACCGCTTGCGTGGCGTTCAAATCTGGTTGTTTCAGAAATTTAAAAGCTTTCCGCAAGCCGGAAACGGCGCTTTCCGAAAAACCGCGCCGTTTGAGTCCGACGACGTTGGCGGTGTATAAACGGGCCGGCGGACCTTTTATCAAGGAGTAGGGTAGCACGTCCTGCCGTAGAATCAAGCCTCCTCCGATCATGCAATGTTTACCGATACGCGTGAATTGATGCACGCCGACCATGCCGGAAATAAAGGCATAATCTTCCGCCACGACGTGTCCGGAAAGTCCGGCGCTGTTGACGACAATCACCTCGCGTCCCAGATCGCAATCATGCGCGATGTGGACGTATGCCATTAACAGACAATGAGGACCCACTCGCGTTTGACCGTTCTCCAGATGGGAACGGTGAATGGTAACGTATTCGCGGACGACGGTTCCTTCTCCAATATGAACGCCGGAGGAGACGTCTTTAAAGTCGGCGATCTGAGGATCTCCGCCTAAGGAAGCGCCGTGATGAATCTGGCAATTTTTTTCGATAACGCAACCGGGTTCGATCAATACGTTCGGCCCGATTTGAACGTCGTCGCCAATCTCGGCTCCGGCGCGAATCGTCGTGAAAGGACCGACGTTTACGTTTTTTCCCAATTGCGCTGATGGATGGACGACTGCCAGGTCGTGGACGCTCAAGATAAGGACTCCAAAATGGACGCCGACTCGCCGCCGGATGCGGACGCCGGAGGGCCGGGGCGTGGGGACAGGCTTATTCTTTTTGCCCCAAAACGGCCTGCAAGACCGCTTCGGTCACCAGTTGATCGCCGACGTAGGCGTTGGCTTGAAATCGGAAAAAGTCTCCGCGCGAACGTTGCTTGGTCAATTCGAGACGCAACTGGTCCCCTGGATAGACCGGCTTGCGAAACCGGGCCGAATCAATGCCGGTGAAGAAGATGACGGGCGACCCTTCTTTGGCGCGAATCCTCAACCCCAGAATAGCGCCCACCTGCCCCAAAGCTTCTATGATCAGAACTCCTGGCATTATGGGCTGGTCGGGGAAATGCCCCTGAAAAAAAGGCTCGTTGGCGGTCACGTTTTTTAGACCGACAATCCGTTCCTTGTCGTCGCATTCTAGAATGCGATCCACCAACAAAAAAGGATAGCGATGGGGAAGGATTTTTTTTATTTCGTTGACGTCCATCATGGCTGGAAAACTTTGCGAGAATTATATATTAAATTTACAATTGGACGCCGCCTACTTGTTGGCCTTGTCGTAAGCCAGGATAGCGGCGGACGTCAAGTCCTCGTCCTTGGAAGTGTAAAACAGGGCCGTCTTTTCGATGACCATGGTGTACTTTCTATCCGCTCCGAGTTTCTTGACGATTTTCATCATTTTAACGATGATCTTATTTTTGATCTCTTTTTCTTTCCGGCTGAAATCGTCGTTGACGTCCTGCACATAGCGTTCGAATTCTTTTTTCTTATTTCGAAAATCTTCCTGCTTTTTTTTCTTCAGATCCTCGTTCAGGACAAAGCTTTGCTTTTTAATCTCCTCGTACATTTTTTTCAGTTTTGTTTCCTTGCTTTCGAGGAAAACCTTTTGCTTTTGCAGATCTTTTTTAAAATTCAGGCTTTGTCGCTTCCATTCCTTGGTCCCCAAAACGGCTTTTTGCATGTCTACAAATCCTATGCGAATATCGTTGGAGGCAAAGGCCTTTGATTGCAAGCCGAGTCCGGGAGCGATCCCGACGAAAAAAATTGGGAAAATGAATAAAACGGACGCCCAGATTTTTTTCGAAAACATTGAAAATATCCTTTCGTGAAGGGTTTAATTAAAAAGCAATGAGGAAGTTTATCACAGTTTAAAATGCGCTTCCCGCGGAGAATTGGAATTCTCCGAAGTTTTCGCCGGGTTGCTTGTCCAACTTGATTCCATAAGAGAACCCGATGGGTCCGAAGGGGCTGAGAAACCGGATGCCGGCGCCGATCGCGTCGCGCATGGTGGCGAAGTCGATCACCTGTTCAGTTGTCTCTGTGTTGGGTCCGCTTCCGTAGACGTTGCCGCGGTCGTAGAAAGCAAATCCCCGGAAGGTTTTGGTGAAGGGATATTGAACCTCCAGGTTGAACAAGAGCGACTGGTCTCCGCCTAAAGGATCGCCTTCCGCATTCTTGGGTCCCACGTCCCGGATAGTGTAGCCTCTTAGACTGCTGGAACCTCCCATGAAATACCGTTCGAAGATCGGCAGGTTGTCCCCTCCATAGCCGGAGGCAACGTTGACTTCGCCGTGAACCGCGCCGACCAGTTTGCCAATCAGGGGATGGTAATAAGTGGTTTCAAAACCGGTCCGATAAAAATCGGAACCGCCTAAAGGTCCGCCGGCAATTTCAAATTTCGCCACATGCCGCCACCCGATGGTGGGGTTGAGAAAGTTGTCCCGCGAATCGTGAATAAACGAGGGAGAGATGCGGCTGGTGGTCCGGGTTTCGTTTTTCAAAAACTCGGAAAGATCGGCCTCCGAAACGTTGGTGACTTCCACCTCTTCAAACCGGTATTGCAGGCCCACCCAATCGTATTCGCCCAGGCCGCGTCCCAGCCGAATGCTTCCGCCCTTGCTCTGGGTATCGAAACTGAAAAAATCGTTCTCGCGATTGAACAGGTCGATTCCCATCAGGACCTGGCTGTCAAGGAACTTGGGTTCGGTGAAATTCAGGTTAAAATTCGTGCGACGCGAGGACAAGGCGGTGGAAAACGACAGGCTTTGCCCCCGGCCAAACAGGTTGTTTTGGCTGATGGACGAGTTGAATATCAGGTTTTCAACCGAACTGAAGCCGGCGCCGATGGAAAAGGAGCCGGTGGGGCGTTCGCTCAGGGTGGTATCGATATCGATCAACTCCGGGTCCTCTCCCCGTCGCGTGTCGGTCTTGACGTCGTCGAAAAATTTTAGATTGTTGATGCGTTGCTTACTTCTTTTTAATTTGTCGCTGTCGAACAGGTCGCCTTCCTTAAGACGGAATTCCCGGCGAATAACGTTGTCCCGGGTTTTGGTGTTTCCGGCAATGTTGACCTTGCCGACGTACACTTTTTTGCCCTTGTCGATCTCCATATTCAAATCGACAGTCAGGCTGTCGTCGTTGATCTTGATATTGGGATTCACGTCGGCGTATGCGTAACCCTTTTTGGAAAACACTTCCGCAAGCGCCACCACGTCCCCCCGGACTTGAGATTCGTTATAAATCTCCTTTTCACGGGTCAAGATCGCCTCTTTCAATTCCGCCTCGCTCAGTTCGGGATCTTTATCGATTTCCACCTTGCCCACCCGGTAGCGACGGCCTTCCTCCACGGGAACGGTGATATAAATTTCCTTGAGCTTGTTGTTGACCTCAATTTCAGGTTCCAGCACCCGGACCCGAAGGAATCCGTGGTCGTGATAATAGGACTCCAGCTTTAACAGGTCGAGCTTCAACAAGTCTTTTCTGTAAATGCCCGATTCGTCTAAAAATGAAAGCCAGGAGTACGCCTTGGTTTCGATGATTTTGAGCAGTTCCTTATCCTTAAACGTTTTGTTTCCGGAAAAGCGGACTTTTTCGATATTGACTTTCTTACCTTCGTTCACGCGCATCATAACGTCGACCAAACCGTCCTCGTTTACGGTGGTGTCGATTTGAGTTTTCACAAAAAAGAAACCTTTATCGTGATAGACGCCGGTGATACCTTCCTTGCTTTCCTGAATTAGATGATCACTGAACGTCGCGCCGCGCTTTATGTTAATGACGTCGAATATCTCTTTGGCGTCCACCTTGTCGTTGCCCACCAGACGCACGTCCCCGATGGATGGAATTTCCTCCACAATGAAAACAAGCTTCGCTCCGTCCGCCGTACTTTGAACGTCAACTTTGATATCCCTGAATTGCCCCAGGCTGAATATCTGTTCGATATCCTCGCGGATTTGATTTCGCACCAGGGGTTGGCCCTGTTCGGATTTGATATAAAAAAGGATGGTCGAGGAATCGATCCGCTGGTTGCCCTGGATCTCAATGGAGTCAATGAGGCCGCTTTGCTGGGCAAAGAGAAAGGACGGCGCCGCGAGGGAAAAAAGGAGAACCGTTAGGATTAAATAAATTCGGCGGCGTTTCACAATTCGATATAAGTGCTTGTTTTTATGTAAATTAGAGTGATTTTTCGCGACAATCTGATCTGGGCAAAAAAAAGTATTAAGTTTCTGCTCCTGTCCGCTAAGACCAAAAACTTAATACTTTATTACTACCAGGGTTTGCGTCATGCGGTGAAGCTTTTCCCTTGTACAATTCTTTTTTTCAGGAAACCGAGTTCAAAGCGCCGGTTTTTTCGTTAAAAACCAACTCGTCCCCTTCCAAGGCCACTCCCACAACGCCCCCGCCTTTAAATCTTCCTTTCAACATCTCGTCGGACAACTGATCCTCAAGATGCCTCTGGATCGCTCGATTCAAGGGTCGGGCTCCATAATTGGAATCGTAGCCCTTTTCGGCGAGCCACTTTTTCGCCTCGGCGGTCATGTCCAGAGTGATGCCTTGCTGGATCAACTGCTCGTTCAACCGTTGAAGCTGAACGTCGAGAATTTTTTCCACATGCTCGATCGCCAAGGACTTAAACACCACAACCTCGGTCAGCCGGTTGAGAAACTCGGGGTTGAAAGTCCGCTTCAGATCCTGCTGCAGATCCTTTTTCATCGATTCGTGATTAAGGGTTTCGTCGTCTTTGCGGAAACCGAGTCCCTTGCCCTTCTCCAACCGGTGCGAACTAATGTTGGATGTGAGAATGATCACGGTGTTTTTGAAATCGATGTGGCGTCCGTAACTGTCCGTCAAGCGTCCGTCGTCCATGATTTGCAACAACAGGTTGTAAACGTCGGAATTGGCTTTTTCGATCTCGTCGAACAACACAACGGAATACGGTTTACGCCGAACTTTTTCCGTCAACTGCCCGCCCTCTTCATAACCGACATAGCCTGGAGGCGCGCCGGTGAGCCGGGAAACGTTAAATTTCTCCATGTATTCGGACATGTCCAGTCGAATCAGGGCCTTTCGGTCGCCGAACAAAAACTCCGCCAGAGTTCCGGCCAGTTCCGTTTTGCCCACGCCGGTGGGACCCATGAAAAGGAACGACCCGATCGGGCGGCGCATGTCTTTCAAGCCGGAACGCGAACGCCGGATGGCTTTGGAAATAGCGTGGATCGCCTCGTCCTGCCCGACGATTTTTGTCGCCAGGTCCTTCTCCATGTTTAACAGGCGGTTGCTCTCCTTTTCCTCGATCTTGGACAGCGGGATGCCGGTCATGCTGGAGACCACCGCGGCAATGTCTTCCTCGGTGATATTGGGTTCGGCTTCGTCGCTATCCTTCTCAAAACTCTCTTTGGCTTTCTGGAGTTTTTCGCGCAACTCTTCTTCCCGATCGCGAAGGTCGACGGCTTTTTCAAACTCCTGATTTTCGATGCACACTTTTTTATCCCGGACCAGCACGTCGATGTCGCGTTGAATGACGCGCATTTCCGGCGTCTGGGTGTGCTTGCGCAAACGCACGCGGGACCCAGCTTCGTCGATCACGTCGATGGCCTTGTCCGGCAAAAAACGGTCGCTGATGTAGCGGTCGGAATAACGGACGGCCATGATGATGGCTTCCGCGGTGATCTTGGCTTTATGATGCACTTCGTAAGGCACCTTGAGTCCTTCGATGATCTCGATGGTCTCTTCCACCGTGGGTGGATTCACGATAATTGGCTGGAACCTGCGCTCCAGCGCGCCGTTTTTCTCAATGTATTTACGATACTCTTCCATGGTCGTGGCGCCGATGCACTGAATCTCGCCGCGGGAAAGCGCGGGCTTGAGCATATTGGACGCGTCCACGGAACCTTCCGCCGCGCCGGCCCCGACCAGGGTGTGCAACTCGTCGATGAACAGAATGATATTGGTATTCTGCGTGATCTCTTTCATGATGCCTTTAAGCCTGGCTTCAAACTGGCCGCGATATTTCGTTCCCGCGATCAGGGAGCCGAGGTCCAGAGAGACCACCCGTTTCTCGAACAGGGAGTCCGGCACTTCGCGCTCAATGATCAACTGGGCCAGACCCTCGACAATAGCGGTCTTGCCTACGCCCGGCTCGCCGATCAGGACCGGATTGTTCTTGGTCCGACGACTGAGTATCTGGATCACGCGTTCGATTTCCTTGGCGCGGCCAATGATCGGGTCAAGCTTGGCGTTCAGCGCCATCTGCGTCAAATCCCGGCTGAACTCGTCCAGCGTCGGCGTCTTGCCGCCTTCCTTCGCTTGCTCCTGAGGCTCCTTGAACATCTCGACGATCTTTTCCTTAACGTCGTCGAAATACAAGCCAAAACTGTTCAATACCCGGCAAGCCACGCCTTCTTTTTCCTTAAGTAACCCCAAAAGAAGGTGCTCGGTTCCAATGTAGTTATGGTTAAGAGACCGCGCTTCTTCCACCGCGAATTCCAATACTTTCTTGGCTCTCGAGGTAAAAGGAATGTCTCCTATAATCAGGGAATTGGAACTGCGAGGCAGGTTCTTTTCCAACTCCTGTTTTATCTGGTTGAGATCCACGCCGGTTTTCTGGATGATCGCCACGGCGATTCCGCCGCCGTCTTTCAGCGCGCCTTGCAGGATATGTTCAGTTCCAAGGTATTCGTGCCGATACAATTCGGCTTCTTCCCTTGCCAATATTATTACCCTGCGGGCTCTTTCAGTAAATCGTTTAAACATGATTTATGGTTCCTTAAATAAAGTCCGTGTGGATCGGCATCGTCCCATCTCGTCCGGAAAGGTTTAAGTTCCCATTTAAGATGGACTAACTGGCAATAAGGTTTTTTCTATTAAGCAGTTTAGCAAACGAAGGCAAATATACAAGTTTTATTTTCAGGTAGCATGAACAAAGAAAAACAAATAAGCTCAAAATTTTCAAGTAATTACAGACGCCCGCCCAAGCCTACAGAACTCCGGCTCCTGTTGATTTAACTGTAACCGGCGTCCGAATGAAAACAAACCAGCGCCGCCGTCGTGCTGGGCGGGTAGAACTCGTTGGCGTCCGTCAGGCGGATTCCCAAATCCTCAGCCTTTAATATTTCAAAAATAGTTTTATTGTGCGCCAGCTTTTCCAGCGCGGGATATCCTGGACTGTAACGCTCGGTGGCGTTGCGCTTCTGGTCCGTCCTCTGGCAAACCAGGCGATGAATGTACTCCGCCAAATCCTCCGCCGCCCGGTCTGCCAGACCCTGGAGGTACAAGGCAGACTCCGAATCCTCATGCGTTTTCATCTTCTCGATTCCGGCGATCATACCGTCCCCGGCGGTTGTGATCTGCATACCCACGGCGTCCATTTTTCCAGAGTCGACGGAATGAAAATACTGCGCGACTGAAAAAATATCTTTCTTTCCTTTGCCGATGCAGACCGTAAAATCAAACCGACATAACTCCTGGTCCGGATTTTCCGGATCGTAAACAATCACCTCGTCGCCGCTGGACTGCGCGGGGAATAACCCGAACCTGGCTTTGGGCGCGATCCATAAATTTTCCTCCGCCTTCTCGATCCATTCCGCTTTCAACGCTTTCAGATGATCCGGGTCGATCCCCTTCTGCCCCCAACTCGACTGCTTGCCAAATCGCCAGTTTAGAGAAAACAAACTTTTATTGTCCATACTCTCGGCGAGTTTGTGAAGCTTGAACTCGACGCGGTTGACGCCAAACCCTGTCCGGGGCGGCTCGTGATGCTTAAATTTTGGTTTCCGGCGCGGCAAGGTTGAAAGCGCCTTGTCTTTTTCTTCCTGGATTCCCTTGGCGCGGTGGTAGTCCTTGACCAGCCGGACGCGCGTGTCCTCCATATAAGTCTCTCGCTGGGCGGCGTCCATCAGAGTGTTCATGGCGTTGACGCCTTCCATGCCGCTGTCGCAATAAAACACGGAGCCGCGAATCTCTTCCGTCCGGTCCTGCCCGCTCATAGCAACATACGCCGCATGGCGGTGGTTGACCGGAGCGCCGCCGATCAGGATCGGAATATCGTAGTTTTGTTCGCGCAACATTTTTGAAACCGTGATCATGTGGTTCGAGGTCTGTACCAGCAACGCGCTCATGCCAATCGCGTCGGCGCTTTCCGCCCGCGCCGTTTCGATAAACTTTTCCAGCGGAACCTGCACGCCCAAATCGATCACCCGGTAGCCATAATTTTCCAACAGGGTTTTCGCCAAATCCTTGCCAATACTGTGCACGTCCTGGAATACCGTACCGATGACCACCACGCCCTTATACTGAATCGCGTCTCCGGGCAGAACTCCGCTTTTGAGCCGCATGTAAGCTTCCAGAAACCCCATCACCCCGCGCATCACGTCCGCGCTTTTCAGCAAATGCGGCAGGCTCACCTCGCCGCGCCCGAAGCGGTCGCCCAATTCCCGCATGGTCGGCACAAGATGCTTGCCGATAAACTCCAATGGCTCAAACCGGTCGACGATCTTGACGGCTTCCAGCGCAATGCGATCGCGGTAAGGGAAACTATGCCCGTCCTTTTCCAGCGTCCCCTCTTCCTTCTGCTTGTAGCCGTCGATGATCTTCTGGCAAACGCTTTCTTCCAACCGCAGGCCGTCGTAGCTGACTTTTTTGGCGACGACGCCGGTTTTTTTCGTCAGGGCGATCTGCTCCAACTCGTCGAAAGCGTCCATGTCGTGGTCGACAATCGCCTTGCGCGCAAGCTCCACGTCCGCCCCCGGCAGACTTTCGATGGGGACATAGTGATGCGGATTGATAATGGCGCAGTCAAGTCCCGCTTCCCGCGCAAGAGATATAAACACGCTGGTCAGCGCCTTGCGCATATAAGGCTTGGCCGCCAGGCCGTTGGTGAGGTTGCCCACGCCGATGCTGGTCCGCAAATCCGGATGGATGGCCTTGATGCGCGGCAGGCATTTTAAAGTCTCGGCGCAAAAATTCAGGCCTTCGATCGATTCACTGCCGATGGGGTAAGCGTTGACGTCGATGAGAATCTGGTCTGGCGTCACGCCGTGATTTTCGCCCGCCTGACGGACGATCTCCGCCGCCAGTTCGTATTTTTCGTCCGCCGTCTGCCCCGGCCCTTTGGGACCGTTCACCAGCGCAATATAAACTGGGCCATGATCTTTGGTGACGGACAACACGGCGTCCAGCTTGCTCACGCCTTCTTCGTAATCCTCCAGGCTGATGGAGTTGATAATGGGTCGTCCGGGATAAGATTTGATCCCCGCTTCCAAGGCCTCGACGGAAAATGAGTCAATGCACATGACGCCCTTGAAGTCCGAGGTCAATTCGTGAATCACCTGCGGCAACATGACTTCCGTCTCGACGATGTTGCTGTCCATGCAAACGTCGATGATATCCAAGCCAAGGTCGCGGACCTGTTCCTCCACCACCTCTTCGAGGACGTTGATCTGAAGGCCTTCATCCTGCTCCACCGCGTCGCGGACTTTTTTACTGCCGCGCACGTTGAGGCGCTCGCCGATGCGGATGAGGTTCTCCCCACTGTCCAGACGCGTCGCCTCCTGCGGACCCGAAACCAAAATCGCTCCGTCTTTTTCCCTGGGCCTGGGCGCGACGCCGTTGAACGCTTCGCGTAATTTTTTGATGTGGTCCGGACGCGTCCCGCAACAGCCGCCGATGATGTTGGCGCCGTATTCGTGGATGAACGGCTCAACTTCCTTGACCATGTCTTCCGGCGATAATTTGTAGCAGGTGACGCCGTCTTCGGAAACCGGCTGACCGGCGTTGGGGACAACGGAGATCGGAAGGTTGCAAAACGCGCTCATGCGTTTCACAGTGTCGCGCATCAGCTCCGGACCGACGTTGCAGTTGATCCCGAACGCGGCGATCCCCATTTTGGAAACCGCCGTGTAGGCCGCCAGAATGTCGGTGTTGAAAATTTGCATCTTGCCAAAATTATCGACCGTGACCTGAACGACGATTGGCAAGGCTTTGCCGAACTCCTCGAAGGCGCGTTTGGCTCCAATAACGGAGGCCTTGGTTTCCAGAATATCCTGCTGGGTTTCCATTAATAGCAGGTCGGCGCCGCCTTCCAGCAGTCCCAACACCTGGAGCCGGTTGTTGTCGACCACGACGTCGAACGTGGTTTTTTGCAGGTTGGCCTCGGTGCTGGAGACCACGTTGTTGGAGGGTCCCATGGACCCAGCGACGAACAAGGGCCGCCCGTCGTACTCCGGCATGGACTGATAGTTTTCAATCGCCCGGCGCGCCACCTTGCAGGCCTCGACGTTTAAATGCCGGGTGATAGGTGCGGTATCGTTTTGCGTAAGATCGAGTCCGG
>JAJDBB010000117.1 GCA_029261555.1 Nitrospinaceae bacterium
CATGAGCAGGTTTTATACGGCCTCAGATATTCCACAACCGCCTGGCCGCAAGAAAAGGAAGATCCGTTCCATGAGGAAGTGGGGTATTGGCTTTGGGATTCTGGCAACAAACAAGTGTTGCGCTGCTTTATAGTTCCTCGCGGGGTGACGATCATCGCCGGCGGGACGGCGGATGCGGATGCGAGAAATTTTGAGCTTTCCGCCGACGTTGGATCAGAAACCTACGGCATATGCTCTAATTTATTTTTAGACGAAGCGTTCAAGACCGTCAGATATGAATTGAAGGTGGTTATACACGACGACCAAAATTTCAGCTATGAAGAGGACACGCAACTAAAAATCAAAGGACAAACGGACCTGTTTCATCACACAGACAAAAACACCTTAAAAAAGCTGAATTAGAAAAAACTCCTTATAAAAAAATTAACCATCAAGGCGGGAGCGTTCAATGAAAGCTGAAAAACTGATCGCGCTGGCAAAAGATTTGAACAAGGAATTCCCAAGCAGTCCTCGCGCAATGTTGGGCGGGTATGTGATCTTGCCGCGTTGCCTGGATAAAGCCCGCGCCGCGCTGGCCGAGACCAACGGCGAATATAATTTCTGGCCCTGTTCCCTGTGTGCGGAACTGGAAACGTTTACCGGAGTCGACCACGGCGAAATGAAAGATTTTGTCGCCACTGGCGCCGACGACGAAGAGGTCGCCGAATGGTTCCAGTCAAAATCGAGAATAAAAGACTCAATTGAAATAATCCGTTGGAACAACAAAATGCGGGGTATGCGCCCCAGCGAAATGCCGGACGACGCGCAGGCGTTTCTGGAAACTTACGTTCAGGAAAACCTGCCCTCCGGCAAGCCGGTCTATGTGTGGTTCGACGTCTTCGATATTGAAGAGGGAAGATTGTAGACGCATAATCCCTTCAAGCGCTTTTCACCCATCGACTAATGATGGTAAAATGAACGCCTCGAAAAAAAATTCTGCGAGGCGCGCGCTATGTTTTTGGAAGTTGAAGAAGGCGAGAACACCCGGACCTCGGTCGGCACAATTTATAAAGACGTCAGTTCCCCCCGCCCGGCCTTTTGCGTCCAATATGAACTCGGCGGCGAAAAAAAAACCGTGCAGTTGACCGGATGGGACAATGAAACCCAATCGCCTTGTCCCGCGTGGGCTTGCCAGGTCGAGGAGTCCGGCGACGGCGTGGCTCTGTTGATCTACGGCGGCTCCGGCGGACTCCGCATCAAGGAGTTGGACGACGATTCCGAATGGGATCTGGACTCGTCCAGGCAATGGGGCGTCTCCCACCTCGTCTACCCCAAAAACGCCTTCATCGTTTATCAGGATGAGATTTAAAAAACGGCGATAAGAGGCGTCGGTTGACGGGCATCAGTTTTAGGAAAAATATTCAATCGTCAACTATTGGGTCCAGCGTCACGCTGGCGGGCGCTTGCCCGGCAATGGATAAAATAGTTTCCTCGTCCACTGTCGAGCGGCCCGGTTCGGCGACGCATTGAATGAAAAATTCCCGGTTGCCCTTTTGACCTGTGATCGGCGATTCCGTCAAGCCGGTCAAGCTCCAGCCCTGCGCTTCGACAAACGCTTTGGCGCCGCGCAACACTTCTAAATGTTTTTTGGGATCTTTAATCACGCCCTTGTTTTCCACCTGCTCCTTGCCCACTTCAAACTGCGGTTTGACCAGCGACAGGATGCGCCCTCCGGGCTTTAACAATTTCATCGCCGCAGGCAGGATCAGTTTAATAGAAATAAAAGCCACGTCCACGACCGCGACGTCCACCGGTTCTCCCAAGGCTTGTTGAGTTAAATGCCTGGCGTTTACGCGGTCGAGCACGACCACCCGCGCGTCGCTTTGCAGTTTCCAGTCGAGTTGACCGTAGCCCACGTCGGCGGCGAAAACTTTTTTCGCGCCGGCTTGCAACAGGCAGTCCGTAAAGCCGCCGGTGGAGGCGCCGACGTCGACGGCGGTTTTATCTTTAGGGGAGAATTGAAACGCGGCGAGCGCGTGTTGGAGTTTTAGCCCGCCGCGTCCGACAAAAGGATGGGGAGGTTCGGAAACCAGAGGCAGGCAATCTTCGGCAACCAGCCGACCGGGTTTGTCCGCCACTGTGTCGCCCAGACGCACTTTTCCTGCCAAAATCAAGCCCTGGGCGCGCTCCCGCGATGGCGCCAGTTTTTTTTTACCAGCAAAAGGTCGAGCCGGATTTTCTTAGGGTCAGGATTCATTAATTATGTCCATTCTGCGCCTGCCAAATTTTTAATGAATGTTTTGTTAGTGAAAACCGGGCCGACCGGCAACGCACAGTGGAAAAGTTTAGGTTGCAAGCTCACCGTAATTTGTAGCGTAACCAAATAAGTTACGCTATCTGCCTCCGGGGGCTTCCCCGGCGGAGTCGTTTTCAGCGGGAAACAACTCCTCGACCAACTCGCCCTTTTGATCGCGGGTGAGCTTTTCGATTTTTTGTTCCGCTTCGTTTAGTTTCTTGGCGCAGACGCGGGACATCTTGATTCCCTCTTCGAAAATCTGCAAAGACTTGTCGATGTCCAACTCGCCCTTCTCCAACTCGTCGACGATATCTTCCAGGCGCTCCATGGCCTTCTCAAATTTTACTTCCGCCATAATAGTTCTCCCCTGTTATTCGGAGTCATTCGGAATCATTGTAGGTCTTGTTTACCGTGCAGTCCAGCTTCCCTTTGGACAAGCGGATTTTTACCGCGTCGCCTTCCCGGATCTCTTCGTTGGACTTGACCGCCTGTCCGGTTTTCTCCGACGAACAAACGCTGTACCCGCGCTCAAGTATGGAAAGAGGATTGACCGCGTTCAAATTTTTCATCCGCCCTTCAAAGGCCGCTGTTTTCAGATGTAGTTGACGCAGAGCGGCGCCCGTCAACCGGCGATGCAATTTTTCCTCCGCCTCGCCGAGCCGGGAAATTTCATTCGCGGGGGTGGCTTGCAAAAGGCGCTCGGTCCCGACGCGCAGTCGCGCTTTTTGCACGACGCGCCACTGATCGAGCCCGCGCGCCAGCCGATGAGTTAAGTCTCCCAGACGTTGGCGCTGGATTTTATTTTTCGGAGCTGCCTGGAATAATCGCTCTATGCGGTCTCGCAGTCGCGCTTTTTGCAATACGCGCCATTGCTCTAGCGCCCGCGCCAGTCGTTGAGTCAGATCGTCCAGCCGCTGGCCTGGCGTTTCGAGAATTTGCCGTGGCTGGTGAAAAAATCGTCGGTCCATCAAACGCCGGAGCGTTTCTCGATAACCCGTGACGCTGTCGCGCATCGCGCTTTCCAGTTCCACTCGTAATTCGCGCAGGCGGCCCTCAAGATCGTCCAGGCGGGGCACGGCGATCTCGGCGGCGGCGGACGGCGTCGGCGCGCGCACGTCGGCGACAAAATCCGCAATCGTGAAATCGATCTCGTGTCCGACGGCGGAGATAACCGGTATTTTCGAAGCGTGGATCGCCCGGGCGACAACCTCCTCGTTGAACGCCCACAGATCCTCAATGGAGCCGCCGCCGCGTCCCACGATCAGGACGTCAAGGTCGCGGCGTTGGTTCATCTCGTCGATGGCGCGGGCAATTTCTTCCGCCGCGCCGTCGCCTTGCACCTTGACAGGGTTTAGGAGGACGGAAACCTTGGGGTTGCGCCGTCGAGTTACGTTCAGGATATCGCGGATCACCGCGCCGGTGGGGGAGGTGACCACGCCGATTTTCCAGGGGATTTCCGGGAGCGGCTTTTTGCGCGCTTCGTCGAACAGGCCTTCCTTGTCGAGTTTTTCTTTGAGTTGTTCAAACGCTTTTTGCAAGGCGCCCAGGCCGCGGGGTTCCATCGTCTCGACGATCACCTGATATTCGCCGCGTTGCTGGTAAACGGAGAACCTGCCATACAGCAGAACCTGGTCGCCGTCCTGCGGATCGAACTTCAGTCCCGCGCGGTGACCGCGAAACATGACGCAACGGATTTGCGCCTTGTCGTCTTTCAAAACGAAATAGGAATGTTTGGAGGCGGCGACGCGCAGGTTGGAAATTTCGCCTTCGATCCACACCGTCTCGAAGGCGGACTCCAGCACAACGCGGACGTCCTGCGTGATTTCCGAAACGGTATAAACCCTGGGCTGGGATTCTTCTTTAGCGTGAAGAGGGGCCGGTTCCATAGACCTGTATTTTAATGCGAATCAAAGGAAGAAACAATCCGTCCTTCCCTGTTAGCCGGCGAGGCGCTTGCCTGGGGCCAAGTAGTTTTGCACGTAGTCCTTTACGCCTTCTTCTAACAAAGCGGGGGCGAGGGCGTATCCCGCCTCGCGGATTTTTTCCGTTTGCGCGCAGGTGTGGTACTGATACCGGTCGCGGATGGATTCCGGCATGTCGATGTATTCGATGTTCGGCTCCTTCCCTAACGCGGAAAAAATCGCGCGCGCCAGGTCGTTCCAGCAACGCGCCGCGCCAAACCCGACGTTATAAATTCCGCCGAGTTCCGGGCGGTCGAGGAAAAACAGCGTCATGGCAACCGCGTCCTTGATGTAGATAAAATCCCGCACCTGCCCCCCGTCTTCGTATTCCGGGCGATAGGATTTGAACAGCCGAATCTTCCCCGTGTCGCGTATTTGAAAATAACCTTTGCGCGCCAGGCTCTGCATGTCTTCCTTGTGATATTCATTGGGACCGTAGACGTTGAAATATTTTAAGCCGACGATGGAATCGAGCGCGCCGTTTTCTTTAGCCCACAGGTCGAACATCTGCTTGCTTTCGCCGTAGGGGTTTAACGGGAGCAGAGTTTCCAGTTGCGATTCATCGTCGTCGTAGCCCTGTTCGCCGTCGCCGTAGGTGGCGGCGCTGGAGGCGTAAATAAAGCGCGCGCCCTTTTCCAGAGAAAATTCCGCCAACGCCCGCGTGTACTCGAAATTATTCTTGCGCAGAAACTCACGGTCCATTTCCGTGGTGGACGAGCAGGCGCCCATGTGCAGGACGGCTTCGACGTTCTCCAACTCTCGGCGTTCGACTCGCTCCAGAAAATTTTCCGGCGAGGTTTGCTCTACGTATTTTAACGTCTCCAGGTTTTTCTGTTTTTCTCCGTGATCCGGTCGGTCGACCAGTAACAGGTCGGTTCGACCCTGAGCGTTCAACGCCTGGGCCAATGCGCTGCCGATGAATCCCATTGCTCCCGTAACGACTATCATTCTTTTTCCTCAAGCGCTTTTTCAGTTTGGTTTTTTATTTTCCTGTGCATGAGAGTCCAATCCATTTTAGGTAGAAGGGGACGAATTTCCGTCCCGCCGCTTTCCCCTGCTCCCTCTCCGGCAATATTCCTGAGCCGGGCGATCCGGTCTTTGCCCGCCGGATGCGTGGACAAAAACTCCATCCATTCGCCGGCTTTCTCTTCGCTTTTCCCGCCGGCGGCTAGCAGTTTATTAATTTTCTCTTCTTCTTTTTTTAAAGTTTCAAACATGCGGACCATGCCTTCGGGGTCAATCCCGGCGGCAAGTATCATTTTCATGCCTCCTTCGTCCGCTTCCCGTTCCATGCTTCGGCTGTGGCGCAGGGAATCCAACTCGTCCGCCACGCCGACCACTCCCTGAAATATCTCGCCGACGTCTCCGAACATAAGAGTAATCGCCATGCCCGTCGCCGCTTGCCGAACCAGTCCGCGCGTGCTGTGCCGCTTCAACGCGTGCTGAATCTCGTGCGCCAGCACGCCCGCCAGCTCCTCCGGCGTTTTCGTGGCGTTGATCAATCCCTGAAACAACACGATGGTCCCGGCGGGAAGCGCCAGGGCGTTCACCGTCTTGCTGTCCATTATATATACTTTAAATGAATAAGATTGGTCGGGAACGGTATCCAGCAGGCGTTGCATGATGGCGTCGAGGGTTTGCTGAACTTTTGGGTCGGGCGCCGGTTGTTCGTCGAGTCCCCATATTTCCAGAACTTTTTCCGTCAGTTTTTCTTCCCAGGAGACGGGAACCCGCATCGCTACGCGGTCGGCCAGGGCCGGGATGGCGAAGCGCCATAGACCAAACAGGATGGCGGGGATTAATACCAGGCTGGCGAAAACCAGAAGACGACGCTTGCCCTTATGCCTTGGCAGGTTCCAATCGCCCTGTAGGCCATCGGGATATTTTTCCTTAAGCGCGTCTAGAAATTTAGGGTTTTGGACGGAAAGGATTTCAGCCCGCGCGCCGCTTGCTTCGCGGACTTCATGCTCCAATTGCACCGGTTGGCCGGCGAACCCGCCGGGACTCAACCGCAGGGACGCATAAGGCCATTGAACGGTTTTCCCGTCGGCGCTCCGCACGATCAGACCTGAAGGCGAAAGGGTCGCAGTAACCTGTCGGCGCTTCGCGCTTCGCCCGTCGTAATAGTTCGCGGAATAATTCAGCGGCGATTCCGAGGTCATCCGACGTCGATGGGAATATCAAAAGCGTCCAACGCCTCTTCGCCTATGGCTCCGCTCTCCTGCATATCTTGCAAGGCCTTGTCGAAGCGGTCGCCGCCTTCGTAAGATAAATGCCGGGACATGAAGTTCATGTTGCGAACCGTCACCCAGGGGAAAGCGATTCCCAAAGTCAACGCAATCAACAAGAGATTGCCCATTTGCAGAAAACAAAGTTGTTTCCCCGAAGCGGTGAATTGGAATCCCGCGCCCATCAACCGCGTGTGCGACCAGGAATAGCGCTGGACAGAGGCCAGATACCAAAACCAGTTGATACCGAGTGTGGGAATCGTCAACACAAGCGCCAGCAGGAACTGTTTAAAAATATCGCGCCCCTCGCCGCTAAACTCAAAGGTCTGGTTGCCGAACCACGAGTTGTTGCGCCAGAATTTTTGCCTCTGCATATCGAAAAAAGGCGTGTACAAGCCCAGGGTGAAAAAGGAGAGCAGGCCGCCTTTAAAGAACAGCCAGACGGCGGACTTCCGCAAACCGCGAAACGAAAAACGAATTCCGCGAAGCGACGTGCGCGACAGGCGATAACGCCAGGCCCCAACCATGAATGCGGGAACGGCGATACCTATGGCGACGGAAAGGACGGCGCCGACGCCTTGCCCTATCACGGGAGCCGTTACCTGAAGAATCCCCACCACGGCGGCCACGCCGAAAATGATCAGGGAAAATTTCATGAAACCGATCATCAGCTCCTTGCCGGTTCCATGATAGCCAAAGCGGGAACCGAGAAAGGAAACGTGGGACCATAAATAATTCCGCACCTTGGTCTTCGCCCAAAACCGGTAAACGCCCAACGTGACGACGGTGAGCGCCAGGTTGACGATAAAAATTCCGAACAGCTCGCCGCCCTTGCCATAGAACCCCAGGACGGTCGAACCTTTGGCGGAAGCAACGGCGGGACTTTCGGAGTGCTCGGCGGTGGGAGCTGCCGGGGCGGGCGTCCCGATTGGATGCGCCGCAACGTCGAATCCCAAACCGGTCAAAAACTGCGCCGCCTGCCTGCCCTGTCCGTCCGAAATCGCTTCCTCGAACTGCCAGGAAATGCCGTTGGATAAATTTTCAACGATATCGTTGGCGCGGTCCGCGGGCATTTTGAACAGCTTCGCCAGGCGCGCCGCCGCCGCCGGGACGTCGGGTCCCGACCAGCTTTTGATATTGATATAGCAACTCATAAGTTTCCCTTAATAAGAAGATTCCACTTTGGACGGAGGCCGTTGAACCTTCGGAATTTTAATCAATGCCTGCGCGACCGACGGTTGTTCTGGATCGGCATAGCCCTCGATAATCAAAACGCCGCGCGCATCGTCGGCCATGATTACAACTTGCCGCCCCTTGCTGACGTCGGGTTTGAGCGCAACGAGGGAAACGCCTTTTGGAATAATCGGCATGCGAATCGATTTTGCCTGCTCCAGGATCATGGGTTCCATTTCCGCCATATCCTCGGAAGGCGGCCATTCCGCCGTGCCAAACGTGGAGAACATCCACTTCACAAAATCCGACGGCTTGCCCTCGGGATACACCACTGGAAAACTCGACCGGCGGAGCTGGTTCTTCGACGCCATGTAGCGAACCACCTGAATCCCCTGCTCAAGATCGGGAGGACCCGAAGCGCTCCCCGAACAGGCGGCAAACAACCCGGCGATCAAAATAAACGGCAGGCATTTAAGATTGACGCCACAGGACAAGGGCCATGATACCGGATGGGGAAAACGCATGTTGCCCGAAGTCAAAAAATATTTCATCGGTTTTCCTTGTAACAATAAAATTGCGCAATAACAAATTGGAATAATAGGGTAATACAAAAGCTGATTATGCGCAATAAGACCGGCGACCAGCGTGCCGCCAGGGTATCTTATGTCATTGCGAGGAGCGTTAGCGACGCGGCAATCCAGTATTTCCGTAAGCCCTCTGGATTGCTTCGGCCAAGTAGCCTCGCAATGACGAATGCCTCAAGGGAGGGAGAGGCTTCCGTTAAAAATTTAATCTTTTTGTGGAATTCAAATAATATTTATGTTATGTTGCTTTTATGAAACAAAAAATTTTAGCTCTGGATGCAAGTTTTCCTTCCTTAGAAAATATAGTAAAGTCATTTAAAAATGGTGGTTTTAATGTTTATGGCGCCTTTGGGCTGGAGGAAGCAAAGCAAAAGTTAGCGGAAAAAAGCCCACATTTTGTGGCGGTTGGCGGTAGTTTTATTGAAAAAATGGGGAATAATATACTCAAAAAATTAAAAGAAGCTGCTCCTGGCGTTTCCGGTTTTGTTCTTCATGCCGCGCCTGTAAATCAGGATTTGCGGCAGGCGTTGGATTCCACTGGTTATGAGCGCGTGGAAAATATCGATCAATTGGTGGATAGGCTCAGTCGTTGGCCGGACGGTCTCCCAGTCTCCGGAGAGCCGGAAGCCGATTTTCAGATCGACGCTGATTTTATGCGAGGCGAAAACCTTGCCGCGCGGGAGATACAGGATAACCTGATGGCCGCGGCGAAAAGCGAAGCCCCGGTTTTTTTGACCGGGGAAACTGGAACCGGGAAGGGACTTGCCGCGCGTTTCATTCATCAAAACAGCGCGCGGGCGGGGCGAAAATATTTGGCCGTTCACTGCGCCGGTTTGGCGGACGAATTTGTAGAGCGCGAATGGTTTGGTTCTGAGAACGGCGCCGAAGGGCGTTCGCAAGCGCCGGGTCTGTTTGAGCGCGCCGAAGGCGGGACGTTATTTTTGGACGGGATCGGCGAACTTTCTCTGGACATGCAAGCGAAGCTATTGCGCGCTTTGGAGGACCGCGAATTTCAGCGCCCGGGCGGGCGCCGAACCGTCAAGGTCGAGTGCCGGATCGTGACCGCGAGCGCCGTAAATTTAAAAACCGCGTTAGAGGCGGGACGCCTGCGTCCCGATTTATTTTTTCGCCTCAACGCGGCGACGATTCATCTACCGCCGTTGCGCGAGAGGCGCGAGGACGTTCTATTTTTAGCGAACGTGTTTTTAAAAGACGCCGCCGGCGATCACGGCAAGCGCGCCGATAAGTTTTCCTCGGAAGCGGAGGAGAAACTGTTGCGTTACCCGTGGCCGGGAAACGTCCGGCAATTGAAACACGCAGTCGAGCAAGCGGTTCTCGCATGCAAGGGAAAGGTCGTGGAAAAAATTCCTCCGGCTTCCATGAACCTTGGCGGAGAGAGCCTTTCATACGCTCTGCCAGAAAATATGGAATCCATGACCCTGCGCGATTTCCGAGACCGAACGCTGGAGCAGGGCGAGCGCGTCTACCTGCAACGCTTGCTGGAACGCCACCGCGGGCACGTCTCCAATAGCGCGCAAGCGGCGGGAGTGGACCGCAAAACGTTTTACCGGAAGATTCGTCAATACGATATCGACCCCAAGGATTTTAAAAATAAAATCGGGAAAAAATAATCATTCAATTCCAAAACATTTTTAGAGGTAAGCGAAATGCCAGACGGCGATATTAAATTCATGACGCGGGACGAGCTTTTCCAACTGGCGCGGGAAAATAATATTCAGGTCAAAGACTCCATCCTGACCAAGGATCTTTCCGCGCTGTTGGGAATGAAACTGGGAATCCAGATTGCTACGGAATATTCTACGTCCGCCCCCGCCAAGCCGAAACGCGAAAGCGCCGGACGCCGTCCGTCTCGTCCGCGCAAAACTTCCGGCCGCGGCGAGGACGCAAAGCCGCACAAGCGGCACGCTTCGACAAAACCGCGCGAGGCCTATTCGAAACATTTGAAAGAAAGCCGGGGAGGCTTACCGCCAGATCATCCAGAACGTTCCGGCGAGCTTCCCAAACCTTCCCAGTTGGAACCTTTGGAAGACAAGGCGCAGGAAGCTAAATTCGTGGTCGCGGGACCGGAAGTTCGCGACGAAGCGTTTCAGGAAAAATTGCCCGATCTGCCGGAGCATTACGGCGGAAGTCTGCTCGTGGCGTTGCCGATCGACCCTAACCGGGCGCATGCGTTTTGGGAACTGCCCTGGGACGCTATTCAACAGGCCGCGGGCCGATTGGGCGGCGAGGATTCCGTCCACAAGGTTCTCCGCGTGAGCCGGATGGCCGCCGACGGGTCGGTCCAAAATAATTACGACGTAGAAATTCATCCGCACGCAAAAAGCTGGTACTTGCATTTTGACGAGCCGGGCGAAAAATTTTTCATTCAGGTTGGACTTAAAAATTCTTCCGGCCAGTTTGAATCGCTGGCCGAGTCCAGCGTCCTCGTTTTGCCTCCCGGTCGGCCCTCCGACCGCGTGGACGACCAATGGACGATCGCCGACGGGGAGTTCCGGGAAATTTACGCTCTGTCTGGCGGCCAGGCTCTGGGCGTCGGCGCTCCGGGAGGCCGGGACGGTTCGCTTGGGATTTCTACGGAGTTATCGCCGAGCGGTTCTCGCGAAGCCGGAAGTTTTTCCGCGTCGCGTTTTTCCCCCGCAAGCCAAAAGAAGCAGAGCGCGTTCCGGGTCGACGCCGAGTTGGTCCTTTACGGACGCGCGCAACCTGGAGACAGGGTTCGGCTCGGCGGTCGCGAAATTTATTTGCAGGAAGACGGCTCCTTCTCCACGCGACTGGCTTTTCCGGAGGGCGACCTGACGCTGAAGGTCTCCGTCGAACCCCCGAATGGAACCGAAACCCAAAATCACGTTATCGAAGTCCGGCGCTCCTCGCTTAAAGAAGCGACGCCGACTCTGGAGGATTGATCATGCCCAAAGGTTATATGGCTCTCGTTTTACACACGCACCTTCCCTTCGTCCGGCATCCGGAATACGAAGAATTTCTGGAAGAGGACTGGTTGTTCGAGGCCATCATCGAAACTTACATTCCCCTGATCCATGTGTTTGAAGGCCTGGAGCGGGACGAAGTCCCTTACGGGATCACCCTCTCTCTGTCGCCGACCCTGCTGGCGATGCTGGACGACCCCTTGTTGCAATTTCGTTTTCAGCGTTGGCTGGATCGTTCCATCGAGTTGTCCTACAAGGAAATTGAGCGGACGCGCTGGGACGAACAGGCGCACAAGGTCGTCCAGATGTATCAGTGGAAACTTGAGCGCGCACGGGAGATTTTCGTCAACCGGTGCCACAGCAATTTGATCAACGCCTTTCGCAGGTTGCAGGACGCGGGCAACGTGGAATTCATCACCTGCGGCGCCACGCACGGTTACCTGCCGTTCATGGCCAACAATCCAAACGCGGTCCGCGCGCAAATTGAGGTCGCCGTTCAGTCGCACCAGAACCATCTCGGACGCAAGCCGCGGGGTATCTGGCTTCCGGAATGCGCCTACTATCCCGGCGTGGAAAAGTTTTTGGAAGAGGCGGGGATCCGGTATTTCTTCACCGACACGCACGGCGTTTTGCACGCGGAACCTAGGCCCAAACACGGCGTGTACGCGCCGGTGGTCTGCCCCAACGGCGTGGCGGCATTTGGTCGCGACGCGGAATCCTCCAAGCAGGTCTGGAGTTCCAAGGAAGGTTATCCCGGCGATTATAATTACCGCGATTTTTACCGCGATATAGGTTTCGACCTGGACTACGACTACATCCGTCCTTACATCGCCAGTACGGGCCAACGTAAAATGACCGGGTTCAAATACCATCGCATCACCGGCGACACGGATCAAAAGGAATATTACGATCCCGATCGCGCCATGGAAAAGGCGGCGGAGCATGCGGGCAATTTCATGTTCAACCGCGAGCGGCAGATCGAACATCTTAACGGCGTGATGGGGCGCGAGCCGATCGTCGTCGCGCCTTACGACACTGAGTTGTACGGCCATTGGTGGTTCGAGGGGCCGGACTGGCTCAACTTTTTCATCCGAAAATCCGCCTACGATCAGGACGTGTTTGAGTTGACCACGCCCACGCGTTATCTGGCCCGGCTCCCGGAGCAACAGGTCGCCGCGCCTTCCGGGTCGAGTTGGGGTCATCAGGGTTATCATGATTTTTGGCTTGGAGAAAGCAACGACTGGATATACCCGCATCTGCACCAGGGCGCCGAGCGCATGGTGGAGTTGGCGCGCAACCATCGCAACGCTTCCGGATTGACCGAGCGGGCGCTGAACCAGGCGGCGCGCGAGTTGCTCCTGGCGCAGGCGAGCGACTGGGCATTCATCATGGCCAGCAAAACCATGGTCGAGTATGCGGTGAAGCGCACCCGCGACCATCTGCAACGCTTCAACCGGTTGTACGATGATATCAACAATCACACGGTGCGCCCCGACTGGCTCGCGCAGGTGGAGAGCAAGGACAACCTGTTCCCGGACATTGATTTCCGCGTGTATGCGTAGCCATTGGCGGTTCAATCTACAACTTCAACCCTGAGCTTGTCGAAGAGCGAGTGCAATCAAAGACGCGGGCTTCGACGAGTTCAGCCAGACAAATTCCCCCTCTCCTTTATTAACGCGGGGTTTTTGTTATAATCGTTCAACTTTCAATCGAAACAGCGCGAGAATTTTAAACCATGAAATACTTGATCGTCCTTTGCGACAGTTTCACCGATCAACCGATTGCGGAAAAGGACAACCAGACCCCTCTGCAACAGGCGGAAACGCCGAACCTCGACCGGCTCGTGCAAATGGGACGGAGCGGCTCCGTTCATCCCATACCGGAATCCATGCACGCCGGCGCGGATGTGGCCTACCTGGCTTATCTGGGACTCGACCCGGAAAAGTATTACGCGTCGCCGGCCTGGTTTGAAGCCGAAGCGCTGAACCTTGCCATCGAAGACGGCTGGGCGCCGCTGTGTTGCGACCTGGCGGCTTTGCAAGCCAGCCACAACGATATGGTCATGAAAGACTATACGGCAGGTTATCTTTCCGACGCTTCGGCGCGCACGCTGTTGGCCGCCTTGCAGGAACAAATCGTCGACGTGGATTTGCGCTTTCATTTAGGGCGCGGTTATCACAACCTCGTTGAGATCAAGGGGCCGCCGTTTCCCGGCAGGCTGAATCCGCCCAACGAGCTAATCGGCGAGGGCGTCCGGGAATACATGCCGACGCAGGACGATTACAAGAGCCTGATATTTCTCATCAATCAGGCGCAGATTATTTTGCACAATCATCCGTTGAACAAAGCCCGCAAGGCCGAAGGCAAGGACTCGGCTAACACCCTTTGGCTATGGGGCAACGGCGACAAGCCCGACCTGCCCGGTTTTTCCGAACGCACGGGCAAAAGCGGCGCGGTTGTTTCCGGCTCTCTCCTGTTTCGCGGGATGGCGAAACTTTCGGGAATGGACGCGCCGGAAGTGGAAGGCGCCAACGGGTTGGGCAATACCAGTTTCACGGCCAAACGGGAGGCAGCGCTGGAGGCGCTGGAAAAGCGCGACGTCGCATACCTGCATTTCGCTGGAGCGGAGGATCTTTCTCTGCATGGAAACTTCGACGAAAAAGTTTTGATGCTGGAAGATTTCGATCAGGAAGTTATGGGTCCTTTGCTCGACCGACTGGAAAGCCGAAAAGATGTTAAAATGCTTTTCGCGGTTGGTCATTTTAGTTCGGTTGCGCTGATGAAGAACGGCCGGGACGCGGTTCCCTTTGTGGCGTACCCCTCCGCCCAGAGTTCCGACCAATTGGAAAAATTTGACGAAGATATTGTGACGTCGGGTCCGGCCCCTTTTAAAAACGGATCGGACCTTTTAGACGCTTTTTTTAAGGACCAATTGTGAAACGAAATCTGGTGGTGCAAAAATTTGGAGGCACCTCGGTCAAGGACGCCGAGCGCATCAAAGCCGTGGCGCAACGCATCTCCAATACCCGCGAGGCGGGTATGGACGTGGTGGTCGTGGTCTCCGCCATGGCGGGGGAGACGAATCGCCTGGTGGACCTGGCGCATCAGATATCTGAAAACCCCAGTCGGCGGGAAATGGATTTGTTGCTGTCTTCGGGGGAGCGGGTGTCCTGCGCGCTTCTCGCCCTGGCTTTGCAAGAATTGGGATGCCCCGCAGTGGCGCTGACGGGACGGCAGATGGGATTGCTTACGGACGGGTCGCACACCCGCGCGCGCATCAAGCAAATCGACGGCGCCCGCGCCCGGAAAATCCTGCAGGAGAACCACGTCGTCGTGGTCGCCGGGTTTCAGGGAATCAACGAGCAGGGCGACGTCACCACGCTGGGCCGAGGCGGTTCCGACACGTCCGCCGTGGCTTTGGCGGTGGCGCTGGGCGCGGATTTGTGCGAAATATATACCGACGTGAGCGGAGTGTTCACCGCCGACCCCCGCCTGGTTTCCGACGCGCGAAAACTCAAGCAGGTTTGCTTTGAGGAAATGCTGGAGATGGCCAGTCTCGGTTGCAAGGTTTTGCAAATCCGCAGCGTGGAGTTTGCCAGAAATTTTAATATGCCGTTGGTTGTGCGCTCTTCATTCAGCGACAAACCCGGCACCTTGATCGTCAAGGAGAATGAAAGCATGGAACAACCAGTCGTCTCTGGAGTGATGTATGACAAAGATCAATCCAAAATCACCGTTTCTGAAGTTCCCGATCAGCCGGGAATCGCCGCAAAAATTTTCAGCGCCCTGGCGACGGGAAACCTTTCGGTGGATATGATCATCCAAAACGTTAGCGAGCAGAAACATACGGACATTTCCTTCACGCTTCCAAAATCCTGCGTGACGGAGGCCCGGGCGATTATGGAAGAACTGGTTCCCGAAATACATGCAGGCAAGGTGTCCTGCGACGCGGACATCGCAAAAATTTCCATCGTCGGAGCCGGGATGCGCAGTCACCCCGGCGTGGCGGCTAAAATGTTTCAGACCCTGTCCGACGAAAAAATCAATATCATGATGATCAGCACCTCGGAGATTCGCATCTCCTGCGTTATTGAAGAGCGACAGACGCAGCAAGCGCTGGAAAGCCTGCACAAGGCATTTCGCCTGGAGTTGGAGGAATCGACCGCAACCGAAACGAACAACGTCGAAACGGCCCGGAAAATAAAGGCCGCGGGATCATGAATAAAATATTAATTTACGACACGACATTACGCGACGGATCGCAAAGCGAGGACGTGTCCTTCACCGTGGAGGACAAGGTTCGCATTGCGCACAAACTCGACGAGCTGGGCGCAAGCTACATCGAAGGCGGCTGGCCGGGGTCCAACCCGCGCGACGTCGAATTTTTCAAAAAAATAAAACATTCCAGCTTACATAACGCGCGGCTGACGGCGTTTGGAAGCACGCGCCACCCTTCAAGAAAAGCGGAGGACGATCCCGTTCTGCGGCAATTGCTCGAAGCGGAAACCGAGACGGTAACGGTGTTTGGGAAATCCTGGGATCTACACGTGACCGAGGCTTTGAACACCACTCTGGACGAAAACCTGCACATGATCGACGACACGGTCACATTTTTGAAAAAGGCCGGCGTGGAGGTGATCTTCGACGCGGAGCATTTTTTCGACGGCTATAAAAAAAATCCGGACTACGCCATGAAGGTGTTGAAAGCGGCGGAGTCCGCCGGGGCGGACTGGTTGATCCCTTGCGAAACCAACGGCGGCTCCATGCCCTGGGAAGTTCGCGAAATTTTTACCAAAGTCAAAGAGGCCTGCTCCACCCGGCTGGGAATCCACACGCACAACGATTCGGAAACGGCGGTGGCCAACGCTCTTACCGCTATCCAATGCGGCGCCGAGCAGGTGCAGGGCACGATCAACGGTTACGGCGAGCGTTGCGGAAATGCCAACCTGGTATCCATCATTCCCAACATCAAGTTGAAGATGGGACTGGACTGCGTGACCGACGAGCAAATGAAAAATTTGAAGGAAGTATCGGCCTTTGTCGACGAACTGGCGAACAAGTCGCACTGGAACCACCAACCCTACGTCGGCAAGAGCGCCTTCGCGCACAAGGGCGGAATACACGTCAGCGCGATTCAGAAAAACCGGGAGACCTACGAGCACATCGATCCCAAGTTTGTCGGAAACCGGCAACGTATCCTGATTTCCGATCTGTCCGGAAAAAGCAACATTTTGGAAAAAGCGAGGGAGTACAAAATCGACCTGGACTCCAAGGATCCAAAGATTCAGGAGATCCTGGAAACGCTCAAGACCTCCGAGAACCTCGGCTTTCAGTACGAAGGCGCCGAGGCGTCGTTTGAATTGTTGATGCGCGACGCGCTGGGAGAGAAAAACGTGTTCTTTGATTTTATCGGCTACCGGGTGATCGTCGAGAAAAGGCGGGAGGACGAAGAGCCTATCTCCGAAGCCACGGTCAAAATCCGCGTCAACGGCGTTCAGGAAGTGACGGCGGCGGAGGGCAACGGTCCTGTCTCCGCGTTGGACAAGGCTATCCGCAAGGCGTTGATCAAGTTCTATCCTGAACTGGAAGAGTTGAACCTGTACGATTACAAGGTGCGCATTCTGGACAACCGTCGCGGCGTGGCTTCCAAGATCCGCGTTCTGACGGAGTCGGGCGACCGGCATTCCCGCTGGGGAACCGTCGGCGTTTCGGAAAACGTGATCGAGGCCAGTTGGCAAGCGCTCGTCGACAGCATCCAGTACAAGCTAAACGCCTTCTCCAAAGCCAAAGAGCAAGTTTGATCCAACTTACTAGATTGCGGAGCGGAGCAGGGCGCCTACAGTTTTTCTGAACAGGGCGCGCACTTCCTCGGTCGATTGCTGATATTGGTCGCGAAGAGACTGCGCGGGGTCGCCGCCGTCGGCGTCGAAACGCATTAACCTGCCCAGTTGCGCCGCGGCGACCTCGTCTTTGGGAAGATAATTCGTCGGCGCCTGGCCGATGATTCTCAAGGCGCATTCCAGGTTCCGTAAAAACAAATAGTAGCGCCGGAGTTTTTCGACGTCGTCCTGATCGAGAATGCCGCCTTCGCCCAGGGCCTGAAGAGCCTCGAAGGTGTTGGTCAGCCGCAATCTGGAATGCCGCATTCCGTGCATGAGTTGCAGGATTTGTACGGCGAATTCAATATCCGCCAGCCCCCCGAAACCCAGCTTGACGTTTTTCCCCTTTTTGAATTCCAATGCCAGTTCTTTTTCCATGCGCTCCCGCATGCGCGAAATTTCGATCAGGGAATCGCGGTCCAGCTTTTCGCCGTAGACGAACTCCTGCGCCGTCTGGATAAATTTTTCGCCCACCGCCGGATCGCCGGCGACGAAACGCGCGCGGGTCAGCGCCTGCCGCTCCCATATTCGGGCGCGGGTTTTAAAATAATCGCGATAGCTCTGGACGGAATGGACGATCAAACCCTGGTTGCCTTCGGGGCGAAGCTCCGTGTCGATCTTGTACGCGAACCCGACGGAGGTGGTTTCCGACGTCGCTTTGTAAATCCATTGGGCGAGCGCGGCATAATGGCTCACACATTCCTCCGGAGGCAAGGCGGAGTCCCCTTCTTCCTCGTCGTAAACGAACACCACGTCGAGATCGGAATCGAAATTGAGTTCGCATCCTCCCAGCTTGCCCAGTCCGATGACGGCGAAATTTTCCGCCGTAAATTTTCCTGCGCTCGTTTGACCGGGCATTTGCGTCCCGGCCAAATCCAAGGCCGCCTGCATATAGACGTCGGCCAATTGCGAAAGGTCGGCCAGAGTTCCCGGGAGATCGACTTCCTGAACGAGGTAGCGCAGTCCAATCCGCAACTCCTCGCCTTGCTTGAATTTTCTCAGGAAAATATTTTTAGCGTCGAAGCCCGTCTGGGACGCCAGGCCTTGTTTGAGGTCCTGGACCATTTTGCTCTGCGCCTTGAAGCGGTAAATCGACTCCGGGTCCAGCACAGCGTCCATAAGGTTGGGCCGCTTGATCAATAATTGGGACAGGTAATCGCTGGCGCCAAACAGAGCTATCATCAACTCCAGAAACTTGTCGTTATTTTTGAAAAGTTCGAGGAAGGAATTCCTCGCCCGGCTGGCTTCTATAAACTTGACGAAATTCTCTACGGCAGAATTGGGTTTGGGCGTCGCGGCGCAATGCCGTAAAAGGGCCGGGACAACGCTGTAAAATACCTGGATATTTTTTTCCGTGGGGAGGGAAAAGTCCGACCCGTCGCGCAGGGATTTTAAAAAGCGAAACGCCCGCGCGGGATCCTCAAAAGGAAATTCCTCCAGCAGTTGCGGAGAAAACTCGTTTTCGGCCAGGGGTCGGGCGCCTCGCCTGGCAAACGTCTGCGCTCTATCTTGCTTGTCGCTCTCCTCCGCAAACAGGCTGGAAAAAATATTACCCACAAAATTTGTGTGGCGTTCAAATTCCGCGTTTAGATTTTCCACGAACTCCTCGTCGGAGGAACCGGTCAGTCTCATTTTTCTCGCCAAAGCGGCCAGGCTTTTTTCGTCTTTGGGCAGTCGGTGGGTCTGAAGGCCAAAAGCGATCTGAACCCTGTTCTCCAGATTGCGCAAAAACGTCCAAGCGGACAGCAATCCCTCATATTCTTCCTGGGTAAAAAATTCAAATTCCTTCAACACCGCCAGGGCGTCGAGCGTGTGGCGCTCCCAAAGGCGTTTGTCCCGGCCTCCGAATAATAACTGGTGCATCTGAACGATGAATTCGATTTCACGAATCCCGCCGAATCCCAGTTTGATATTTCCCGCCTCGACCTTTTTGTCCTTGAGAGTCTGATCGATCCTGCTCTTCATGGCCTTGGCCTTGTCCACGGCGGTGAAATCCAGATGGCGGGGATAGATAAACGGTTCCAGAATGGAGAGCAGTTCGGCGCCCAGCGCTTCGCTTCCGGCGCACACGCGAGCCTTGATCAGGGCTTGCCGTTCCCAGGTTTTCCCCCAGGACTCGTAATAAATTTCGCTCCCGGCCAGGGAATTGACGATCTCGCCGCTGGGTCCTTCGGGTCGGAGATCGAGATCGACGCGAAAGACCGCGCCCTCGGAGGTGATATCGTTGATGGCCTTGGTGATTAACTGCCCGAGCTTGGTGAAATATTCATGGTTGCTGAGGCTGGCAATATTTTTATTTTCCGCAGTCGGGTGGGTTTCGCCTTCGCTGGAGGTGTAGACATAAATGAGGTCGATATCCGAACTGAAGTTCAGCTCTCGTCCGCCCAGCTTGCCCATTCCAAAAATAGCAAACTCGGTTTCCCGAGGTTCTCCATTGACGGTTTCGTGAAAAGGGGCGCCGTGTTTTTTCTTCAGTTTTTTATCCGCGTACTCATAGGCCGATTGCAGGCAGACGTCGGCCAGGTTGGAAATATCCTCGACGGTTTCCCTCGCGTCGGCCTTGCCCAGCAAATCGCGCAAACCGATGCGCACGTATTCTCTTTTTTTAAATTGGCGCAACAGAGACGGCGTGTCGTCGGTCAAATATTTTTCGCCCGCAAACTCGTAATAATCCCGGAACAACACGTCCCGCGACCGGGATTGGTTCAAGGCTTCCGGTTGCGCGAGCCAATCAAAAATTGAAGGCTCCCGGAGCAGGGAATCGGTCAACACCTGGCTTCCGGAAAATAGAACGGACAAGGCGTTTAAAAGATCGGGGGAGACGGCGAGGAATGAATAGAAATGATCCTTGTCAAAAATCTTTTCCGCGAATCGCTCGAAATTGGAAAGAGCCAGATCGGGATCGAAGGATTTGCCGACGGCCTCAAGAAGCGCGGGAAAAAACCCGGGATACAACTCCTGGAAATTGGCTTGCTCCGCCAACCCCAGACAATTTGTCCAGACGGTTTTTGTTTCTCGAAAACCATATTCCACGAGGGATTGGTCCAGCGCTTCGTTGAAGGGGTCTTGCCTGTAAAGAGCTGCAAAAAAATCCATGACGTTTGTGTGTGTTGAACGGGCCAAGTTAAATTTTTAATTCTCCGGAGAAAACCACGACGGCCTTGCCGCATAACGCCACACGGTCGTTCTCAAGGCGGACCTTCACCACGCCGCCGCGCCGGGACGCCTGATACGCGGTCATCTCATTTTTCCCAAGCTTGCCGCCCCAATACGGGCCCAGGCAACAATGGGCCGACCCGGTAACAGGGTCCTCGTCCACGCCAATTCCCGGAGCGAAAAAACGCGAGACAAAATCAAATTCCTCCGCGTCCGAGGAACTGGTCGCGCAAATCCCGCGCGCGGGCAGAGCGGCGACGCGTTTTAAATCCGGTTGCAGTTTGCGGACGGCGTCGGCGTTTTCCACCTCCGCCAAAAAATCGGAACCGTTGAATCCGGCGTAGACGATCCGTGTTCCCAGGGCCTCTTCCAATTCTTTTTTAGCGTCCGACGCCTCGGGGGGTTGGGCGGGAAAATTTAATTCGATCCATTGGCCTTTGCGTTCCGCCGTCAACTCTCCGCTTCGGGTTTGAAAGCGGGCGGCGTCCTGGGCGCCCAGCTTGCCGGACTCCCAAAGGACATGGGCCGAGGCCAGGGTGGCGTGGCCGCACAAATCAACCTCGGCTTGCGGGGTGAACCAGCGCAGGCGTGTCCCTCCGTCTTCTTCGTAAACGAACGCGGTTTCAGAAAGGTTCATCTCCGCCGCCAGGTTTTGCATCCAGACGTCGTTGCGCGGCGCGGACAACAAACAAACGGCGGCGGGGTTTCCTTTGAACGCTTCGTCGGCGAAGGCGTCTACTTGATAGATTGGAGTTTTCATGCGGCGCTCGAACAGTTTTCTTTAAAAGGTCGGCTTTTTATATCACAAAAAAAGCCCTCTGGAACAAATCCAGAGGGCTTTGAGTTTTGTATCGAAATGGTCCAATGAAAATTTAAATGTCGTAGTACATATAAAATTCCATGGGATGCGGTCGTACGCGCAACTCGTCGATTTCGTTCTCCTGCTTGTGACTGATCCACTGTTCGATCAGATCCTGGGTGAATACGTCGCCCTTCAACAGGAAATCGTGATCGCTTTCCAACGCGCTGAGCGCTTCCTCAAGCGAAGTGGGCAGGGTGGGAATATTGGCCAGCTCTTCGGGACCCAGAGAATAGATATTCTTGTCCAGCGGTTCGCCGGGATCGATTTTGTTTTCGATACCGTCCAGTCCGGCCATCAACATGGCTGAAAAGGCGAGATAGCCGTTGCACGAGGGATCCGGGAACCGGCATTCGATGCGCTTGGCCTTTGGGCTGGGCGAATACATGGGGATGCGGATCGAGGCGCTACGGTTCCTGCTGGAGTAGGCCAGGTTTACAGGGGCCTCGAATCCGGGAACCAATCGTTTGTAGGAGTTGGTGGTCGGCGCGACGATGGCGGCGAGCGCCCGTGAATGCTTCAAAATTCCGCCGATATAGTGCAGTCCCAATTCGCTCATGCCCGCGTAACCGTTGCCGGCAAACAAGGGCTTGCCGTCTTTCCAAATGCTTTGATGCACGTGCATGCCGGATCCGTTATCAGCAAACAAGGGTTTGGGCATGAAGGTGGCGGTTTTGTTATGCCGTTTCGCGACGTTCTTGACGATGTATTTGTACCAGGCCAAATTGTCCGCGCACCGGGTGAGAGAGGCAAATCGCATGGCGAGTTCGCATTGTCCGCCGGTGGCCACTTCGTGATGATGGCACTCCATGACCATGCCCGCTTCTTCCATGAGGAGCATCATCTCGGTGCGGATATCCTGCAAGGTGTCGTTGGGCGATACGGGGAAATAGCCTTCCTTATGTCTCGGTTTGTGGCCAAGGTTGGGTTCTTCGTACTGTCCGGTGTTCCAGTTGCCTTCTACGGAATCGACGCTGTACATGGCGCTGTGGTGATTCAGTTCGTACTGCACGTCGTCGAAAACGAAGAACTCGGCTTCCGGTCCAAAATAGGCGGTATCGCCGATGCCGGTCGATTGCAGATAAGCCTCCGCTTTTTGGGCAATGTTCCTGGGATCGCGGGAATAGCGTTCCTTGGTGATCGGATCGACGATGGTACAAATCAGGCTGAGAGTCGGAGCCTGGCAAAATGGATCCATCGCCGCCGTTGCCGGGTCCGGAATCACGAGCATGTCGCTGGCGTTGATAGCCTGCCAGCCGCGGATACTGGAGCCGTCGAAACCGGAGCCTTCTTCAAAAAGGTCTTCCGTCAATTCGCTGATGGGCACGGAAAAATGCTGCCAAGCGCCGAAAAGGTCCGTGAATTTCAGGTCCACCACGACTGCGTCGTTTTTCTTTGCAAAATCAACCGCCTCTTTTGGAGTCATTGAAGCGCCCCCTCCCTATGAAAAATATTTATGTTCAATACTATTAAGTTTTATCGTTGTTTTTCTTGCGCAAAAAATATATTCAACTTCCGCCGCCACGCCCGTTTTCAGGCCTGGCAAACCGGATGGGTTGCCGTTCAGATTGCGTCTTCGCCGCGCTCGCCGGTGCGAATCCGGATCGTGTCGATGAGGTCGGTCACGAAAATTTTGCCGTCGCCGATGCGGCCTGTTTGCGCCGCTTTCATGATTGTGTTGATGACGTCGTCCAAAATGTCGTCGGAGATGATGATTTCCAGTTTGATTTTTGGAAGAAAATCCACCACATATTCCGCCCCGCGGTACAGTTCCGTATGGCCCTTTTGCCTGCCGAAACCCTTGACTTCGCTGACCGTGATGCCCTTGACGCCAATTTCATTGAGCTTGTCTTTGACTTCGTCCAGCTTAAAAGGCTTGATGATCGCATCGACTTTTTTCATAAAGATACCTTCGCAAAAAACGTTATTTTTTTGGCCGCTTCAACTTCCCCAAACGACGCCCGCTCCATCCTGAATTCAACAAACAAACCGTCCCCGGTTAAAGGGATTCGGTCGCACAAAATCGCCGGAAGAACCAAAACTCCTTGCCACAGTTAAATGGAAGACGCCAGATTCTATCAGAGCTTGGGGTCTCCTTCAACGTATTTAAATTTAAGCCTCGGTAAATCAAAATTTATTCCGGGGGAAGCGATTTTAATTTAAATTTGGGCACAGAAATCCTCCAGGGGACAAAATTCATTAACAATTTTCGTGCCACAATTCCAAATTAAAAGGAGTTTTAGTTGAAAGCTCAAAACTCCTTTGATAAATAAAGATTTATGGGCAACCGAACGCGATTGCCAAGTTCGAATGAAACGGGGAACTATAGGATGGACGCCCTTCTTTATGGCAGGAGTAAAAAATGTTGATAAAAAATGAGGCAAATACCAGGCCAGCGTGCCGCTGGACCCAGTAGTTGGCGATTGAAAATTGATTCTCAACTCGAACTCGAACCCATCGTTCTTTCGTTTCTACATTCGAGTTGCAAACTCACCGTAGCCTGTAGCTTCCAAAAACAAGTTGCAACTATTTGCCCCCGGCGCCTTCGCCGCAAATCAACTGATACACTTCCTGATACTTTTCTTCCACGTTGCCGAGGTTGAACCGGAACCGGTCCTTGTCCATCTTCTCTCCCGTCTCCCAGTCCCACAGCCGGCATCCGTCGGGGCTGATCTCGTCGCCCAGTAGCACCTCTCCCTTGTGCCGGCCAAACTCCAACTTGAAATCCACCAGCCGTATGCCGCGCTGTTTGAAAAACTCCACCATCAACTCGTTGATCTTGAATCCCTGCTCTTTGAGCAACGCCACCTCCGCGTCCGTCGCCCAGCTAAACTCCGCGATGTGGTTCTCGTTGATCATCGGGTCGCCCAAGGGATCGCTCTTGTAATAAAACTCCAGGAGCGGTTGGCTTAAAATTTGCCCTTCCGGCAAGCCGGTGCGCTTGGCGAGACTCCCAGCTATCACGTTGCGGAGCACCACCTCGATGGGAATGATATCCAACTTTTTGACGACCATCTCTCGTTCGCTGGGCCGGTCGACAAAATGCGTCGGCGCTCCGTTGGCTTCTAGAAACTGGAATATCGTCGTAGAAATGTGGTTGTTGACGATCCCCTTATCGACGATGCTCCCCTTTTTAATCCCGTTGAACGCCGAAGCGTCGTCCTTGAAATATTGAATAGCCAGATCGGGATCGTCGGTGTGGTACAAAATCTTGGCCTTACCTTCGTACATTTGTTCCAGGCGCTTCATCGCCTCGTCTCCTATTTTTTAAACACACGGTTGAAAATTTTGTCTACGTTTCTCAATTGATTTTTTATATCGAACGCCGCCTGCAATTCTTTGGGCGAAAGCCGTTTGGCGACGTCTTTATCCGCTTCCAATAGTTCGCGAAAATCCGCTCCCTCTTCCCAGGCCTGCATGGCGTTTCTCTGCACCATGCGGTAGGCGTCCTCGCGCAGAACGCCTTTTTGCGTCAGCGCCAGCAGAACGTTTTGCGAAAACACCAGGCCGCGCGTTTGCTCCAGGTTGCGTTTCATGTTCTTCGGGTACACGACCAGATTTTCGATCAGCCGCGTCGTGCGGTCCAGCATATAATGAATCAATATCGTGCTGTCTGGACCAATCACCCGCTCGACCGACGAATGGCTGATGTCGCGCTCGTGCCAAAGCGGCATGTTCTCCATCGCCGCCATCGCGTTACCGCGCACCACGCGGGCCAGCCCGCTCATTTGCTCCGAGACCACTGGGTTGCGCTTGTGCGGCATGGCGGACGATCCTTTTTGTCCCTTGGAAAAAAATTCCTCTGCCTCCAAAACTTCGGTGCGCTGCAAATGCCGGATCTCGACGGCGATCTTGTCGAGCGATCCCGCGATCACCGCCAGCGTGGTGAAATATTCGGCGTGTCGGTCGCGCTGGATTACCTGACTGGAAACCGGCGCGGGTTTGAGTCCCAGTTTCTTGCACACGTGCGCTTCCACGGCGGGGTCGACGGAAGCAAACGTCCCCACCGCGCCGGAAATTTGCCCAACGGCGATAGTCTCCCGCGCGCGCTCCCACCGTTTAATGTTGCGGCCCGTCTCCTCGTACCAGATGGCCAGCTTGAGTCCGAACGTGGTCGGCTCGGCGTGGATGCCGTGCGAACGCCCGATCATCGCCGTGTTCTTGTGCTTGCGCGCCTGTTTGCGCAGGACGCCGTGGAATTTTTTGAGGCTCGCCAGAATCAAATCCGCGGCGGCGGTCAACTGCACGGCGAACGCCGTGTCAACCACGTCCGACGACGTCAGCCCTTGGTGGATGTAGCGCGACGATGGTCCCACGTATTCCGCGACGCAGGTGAGGAACGCGATCACGTCGTGCTTGACCTTGCGCTCGATCGCGTCGATCCGCGAGACTTTGAAATTAGCCTTGCGCTTGATCTGGGCGACGGCGGATTTTGGAATGCTTCCCTGCCGGGCCAAGGCCTCGCAGGCGGCTATCTCGATATCCAGCCAGATTTGGAATTTGTTTTCCGGCTCCCACAGGGAGCCCATTTCAGGCAACGTATAACGGTCGATCAACGGAGAGTTCCTCGCAAATAAAGGGTTTGATAATGTGGTTGAAGCGGCGGGGCTAGTTCGTTACCATTTAAGTATAGAATAAATCCAATCTTAAACACAAAACGGACGTAAATCAATCTCCCCCTCTAAAATGCCCCGTTCCGGACCGTTCAAAATTTGCTTCGTTTGCCTCGGCAACATCTGCCGCTCCCCGTTGGCCCAGAGCGTGTTTGAAGACTTGGTCCGGCGCGAAGGCCTCGAAGGCCAAATTCAAATCGGCTCCGCCGGAACGGGAGGCTGGCACGTGGGCGATCCGCCGGACGCTCGAATGCAGGCCACCGCCAGGGAAAACGGCATTCAGATGACTTCGCGGGCCAGGCAATTCCAAGCCGCCGATTTCCAAAAGTTTGACCTCGTTCTGGCCATGGACCAAACCAACGAAGAAGAGCTTCGCCGCATCTGCCCCAACCGGGAGGCCGAAAAAAAAATCAAACTGTTTCGCGACTTCGACCCAAAATCCCACGGCGACCTGGACGTTCCCGATCCCTATTACGGCGGGGACGCCGGATTCGACAATGTTTTTAATATCGTCCAACGCGCTTGTCCCGAAATCCTGCGCCATATTCAATCCGAATTATCCGAAGCTTGATGCTTCCAGAACTCACCGCCGTTCTGCAATCGGTTTACGGCGAGTCCGTAAAAATTCAGTCAACGTCGTCTGTCGGCGGTGGAAGCATCAACCAATGCCAGGCGTTGACGCTGAACTACGGAAAAAAATTGTTTGTGAAATCCCACGCCGCTCCGCCCCAGGGTTTTTTCGCAAAGGAAGCGGAAGGACTGAACCTCCTGTGCCAAGCGGAAAACGGGCCGAGAGTTCCGGAAGTCGTGGCGTTGGGTCCGGGAGACAATGCGCAATTCCTGATACTGGAATATTTGCAGGAGGCTGGACCAAACGCAGAATTTTATGTTCGGTTTGCTCAGGCGTTGGCCGGTATGCACGCAGTTACGCAGGACCGGTTTGGTCTCGATCATGAAAATTTCATCGGCAAAACGCCGCAGCAAAACGAGTGGGAAAGCGACGGACTGGTCTTTTTCCGCGAGCGCCGCATACGCTTTCAGCAGGAGTTGGCGCGTAAAAGCGGGCGCCTGCCTAAGGCGATGGACCAAAATCTGGATCGCCTGTGCGAGCGCCTGCCGGACCTGCTGGACTTAACCGGCGAGCGGCCCGCGCTCTGCCACGGCGATCTGTGGTCGGGGAATTATTTTTGCGACGCCGACGGACGGCCCTGCATCTTCGACCCGGCGGCGCATTACGGACTGCGCGAAACGGACCTTGCCATGATGCAATTGTTTGGCGGTCCGCCCGAAAAATTTTTCGACGTTTACAACGAAGCGTTTCCATTAAATCCCGGCTATTCCGAGCGCCGGGAAATTTTTAACCTGTACCATTTGCTCAACCACCTCAACTTGTTTGGCGGTTCGTATTTGTCCTCCGTTCAGCGAACCGTCGAACAATTCATTTGATGAACCTCCAACTCAGGGAGTCGATTCATGACTCGATCCGCCCTTTCAAAAACGTTCGCCCGAAATTTTATTTTTCCACTTCTTATTGCTTTCGCTTTTTTGCTGACCGGAGCGACCGCTCAATCCGATTATGAAAAACTAAAATCCGAAGCGGAGAAATATTTTGCGGAAGGGTCCTTCGCCCGCGCTCACAAGCTGTACCAGAAGGCGGATAAACTGAAGCTGGGCGCCGCAAGCGAGCGTTGGGTGGATTTCCGCGTCGCGGACACAAAGTGGCGTTCTCAGGCGGCAACGCAAACCCACGACAACTCCATTTACGAAGCGGCGCGCGCACAATTGGAATCCATGGTCCGCGATATCAAACGCATGGAAGAAAAGGATCGTATTTGGGTGGAGGTCCACGAATCGTTGGGCGATTTCTGGTGGATGCGGAAAAATTCAAAAAACTGGGGCATGGGGTGGAACCATTACCAGAAAGCGTTGGACTGGTGGGCGGGGTCTTCGGACCTCGAAGGCGCGCGGGTGCGCTACCTGAACATGGTTTGGAAAGCGTCAAACCCGCCCTGGTTCGGCTCTAACTATAGCTATGGGAATTACGGCAGTCTGCCTGCCAACGTTCTGGAAAACGCGCTGAAAATCGCCGTCTCCAAAAAGGATAAGGCCCGCGCCAATTACCTGCTCGCTATGACCCTGCGTCGTCAGGGCGGGCAGTGGGATCATTCTCGCCGGGTGGAAGCGGCGTTCGAGGCCGCTATCCAGGCCGGAAAGAGCGCCGAGTGGATGGACGACGCGCTGTTCCATTACGCCCAATGGCTGTCCTCCTACGGTCCGGCGCGCATTCTGGAAAACGGACAACGCATCCAGCAACCAGACTACGTTAAGGCCGTTGCAAACTATCGCCGCATCCTGCGGGAGTTCCGCAAGGGCGAGACGCGGTTTTTTCCCCAGGCAAAACAAAACGTCAAGAACATCGTCTCGCCCGTTGTCGGGGTGCGCGTGTCCAACTACTTCATCCCCGGATCGGAAATTCAATACCACTTCAACTGGCGCAACGTGAAACGCGTCGACTTCGCCCTGTACGAGTTGGATCTGACGCGCGATCTTGATTTCTCGCATAATTCTAATAGGGATTTCGTCCAAAACGCGCGACCTCACACGTTGAAACAAATCCGCGAATGGTCGCACGAAACCAAAGACAACGGCACGCACATGCCCGGCAACGGAACGCTCCACCTGAATAAAAAACTGCCCATGGGCGCGTATTTGATTACCGCTTCGGGCGGCGGCAAAATCGCGCAGGATCTGGTTCTGGTGAGCGATGCCGCGCTGGTTTTGAAAAACGCGAAAAACCGCTCGCTGGTTTATTTGGCGGACGCGTTCGACGGCTCGCCCATCCCCAAGGCCGAAGTTAAACTCTGGTCCTATCACCACACGCGCAACAAATGGCGCTGGCGCGGACAAAGCGAAACGACAGACAAGCAAGGCATGGCCGAGTTCAACGTCCGCCCCTCGGACAGCGGGGTCACGCAATTCGCCGTCGCAAAAATCGGCGACCGGCAAGCCCTCGTGCGTAGCAATAGTTATTACCGCTCCCACAACCAAAACGACGTGTGGAAAGTTTACGCCCACACCGACCGCCCGGCCTATCGTCCGGAAGAAACCGTACATTGGAAAACTACGGCGCGTATCTACGACGGCTCGGTTTACTCCACCCCCTCCGGAAAAACGCTGGAATACCAAATCCTCGATCCACGCGGAAGCAAGGTTGACGACGGCGAGGCGCGTTTGAACGATTACGGGAGTTTCTGGGGATCAGTAGACCTGACGAAAAACATGCCCCTGGGCGCTTACCAAATTCAGTTCTGGGACCGGGGCAAAAAACATTTTCTCGGCCAGGCGCAACTGTTCCGGCTGGAGGAATACAAGCTTCCCGAATTTAAGGTGGCCGTAAAAGTTCCCGAGGAAGACGGCAAAAAGAAAACGTTTCTTTTGGGAGAGACGGTGGAGGTCGACGTTCAGGCGGACTATTATTTCGGCGGCCCGGTGGCCAACGCCAACGTCGAAGTTGTCGTCTACCAGAAACCCTTCCATCATACCTGGCGGCCGCCACGCCCCTATCCCTGGTACTACGCGGACATGCGCGTCCGGAACTATTATTATGGACGCGGCCAACAAGTGAAACGCGAAGTCCTGAAAACCGACGCTATGGGCCGGGCAAAAATTAAACTAGAAACTCCGGCGAGCCAGGGCCAGGACCTGGAGTATGTGATCGAGGCGCGAGTGACCGATTCCTCGCGCAGGGAAATCGTCGGGCAGGGAGCCGTGCGCGTTTCCAAGCAACGGTACTTTGTTTATATGAACCCAGAGCATAATTTGTACCGTCCCGGCGACAAGGTGACGGTGAAGCTGAAAACCCTGGACGCCAACGGGCAGGCGTTGGCCGCCAAAGGCCAAGTGAAACTGACCCGCGAAACCTGGGTGGAGGTTTGGCTCGATCCCAAAGGCAAAGAGGTTCGTGGCGCCGCGTTGAAAAAAATTCGAAGCGATCGTTCCATCTTCCCGCCGCCGCCCACGCCGGGCGGGCTGGGCTGGCGGCACAAGTTCCAGGGTTACGAGCATGAAGAGATTCGAACCGTGTCGGTAAAAACCAACGATGAAGGCGAGGCTGAATTTTCCTTCACAGCGGAACGCGAGGGTTACTACCGCGCCTCCTGGTTCAGCCGGGCTAAGGGCGAGGCTCCCATCACTGGGGAAACCGCAGTCTGGGTCGCTACCAACGCGACGTCGGATCTGGGTTACCGCCACGGCGGACTGGAAATCATCGCCGACAAGGACACGTTTAAAACCGGACGCAAGGTTCCGGTCATGATTACGGTTCCGACCAACGACTGTTGGGTTTGGTTCAGCGTTGAGGGGGACGATCTGTACGACCACCGTCTGGTGCATGTGACGGGGACGGTTAAATTGATCGAGCTGGATATCGGGGAAAAACACACGCCCAATATTTTTCTCAACGCTGTCATGATCAGCGACGCGCAGTTTCACCAAACTTCAAAACAAATAGTAGTTCCGCCGGAGCGGAATTTCCTGAAGGTCAAAGTGGAGGCTGACAAAGAAGCCTATGAGCCGCGCGAGAAGGGAGTCTTTACGGTGACGACCCTGAACCACGAGGATAAACCGGTCTCCGCCGAAGTCGCGCTGGCGCTGGTGGACGCGTCGGTGTTCTATATTCAGCAGGACCTGGCGGGCGACCCGCGAAAATTTTTCTTCGGGACCAAGCGGGGGCAACGGATTTCGACTCAAAGTTCCCTGCAAATAAAATCATTTGTCCATTGGGAAGAGGACGACGAGGGCCAGCTTAAAAATGAAACCCGGCATAGGCAGGAAAATTTAAACGGCCGCTTTGACGACAAAGATCGCGTCGGAGGGAAATACAAAAAGCGCAACGCGCCCGGAAAATCCCGGAGGATGGTCGCAAAATCTGCGGGCTTGGCGAGCGCTATGGATTCCATGGAATCCAAGGAATCTTTTTCTCAATTTGCGCTGGAAGAGGCCGAGGCTCCGGCCAACATTGTTGGAGGCGGAGCGGAGAGCCAACAGGGCTCGACTGTACAGGTGCGCAACGATTTTCGTTCCACGGTTTTCTGGCAGGGGGACGTGCATACGGGAAAGAACGGCAAGGCGCGAGTGGAAGCGAAGTTTCCCGACTCGCTGACACAATGGAGGGCGACGGCGCGCGCCGCGACAAAGAAAAACCATTTCGGGATCGAAACGGCGCAAGTCCGTACGCGCATGCCGCTGATCGTTCGCCTGCAGGCGCCGCGATTTTTTGTCGAGGGCGACGAGACGGTCGTCTCGGCGGTGATCAATAACAACACGGACGAAACCCTGACCGTTACCCCCGCGCTGAAAGTTTCCGGTCTCACGGTTCTGGGATACCTTTCCGGCGACAAGATCAAAAAAGGAACGCCCCCGGCGTTGACCGTGCCAGCGGGCGGCGAGGCCCGCGTCGACTGGCGCGTTCGTTCTGACCAGCCGGGAGAAGCGCGACTGCGCGTCGACGCCCAATCGAAATCGAAAAAATTCGCCGACGCCATGGAAAAAAGTTTCATCGTCCACGAACACGGCGTCGAAAAATTCATTGCCAAATCCGGCAAACTCCGGGAACAAAAAATCGCGTTTGATCTGACCCTGCCGAAGGAGCGGCGCGACGGCTCCACAAGCATGACGGTACAGGTATCGCCGAGCCTGGCGGTTTCGTTGTTGGACAGTCTGCCGTACCTCATCGATTATCCTTACGGGTGCACGGAACAAACGATGAGCCGCTTTCTACCTGCGGTGATCACTATGAACACGCTGGAGTCCATGGGGCTTGCGCCGGAAGACGTCGCAGGCCGGATGTTCGGCGGGATCGAGCCGCAACACGCGGACAAGATACATTCCAAAGGCAAAAGGGATCTTGCAAAGTTGCGCTCCATGGTTAACGAGGGATTGGAGCGCTTGTACGACTTTCAACACTCCGACGGCGGCTGGGGCTGGTGGAAAAGGGGCGAAAGCGATTTGTTCATGACGGCCTACGTTTTATGGGGACTCGGCCTGGCAAAGGAATCCAATGTTGAAGTGGACGGCGCCGTCGTGACGCGAGCCTTCGATTTCCTGACCAAAAAACTGGTCGAAGAGGAGTTGAACTACGACCGGCAGGCCTGGGCCTTGCACGCCGTGTCGACCGTGCATCGCGTTTACGATTACCGGCGCGCGCACAAATATCAAAAAAAGGCGTTCGAAAATCTCTGGGAGAACCGAGGGAAGTTGAACGCATACACACGCGCCCTGTTGACGTTGAGCGCAGTGAATTATGGCTGGAGCGACAAGGCGAAAATTCTGGCGCGCAACCTGGAAAATGGACTCAAGCGCTTCGGGTCGGGATCGCAAATCAATCCGGACTTGAAAGGCAACGCTGGAGCGGGCGAAGTGGAATCCGCCCACTGGGGCGCGGACGGGATTTACTACCGTTGGTCGGACGGCGGCGAGGAGGCGACGGCGTTTGGACTCATGGCGTTGATGGCCGTCGATTCAAAAAATCCGCTCGTCGAACCCATCGTCAACTGGATGATCCAAAACCGGCGCGGGGCGCAGTGGAGCAACACACGGGATACGGCAATCAGCGTGCTGGCGTTGAACCAATACCTGCGACAAAGCGGCGAGCTTTCCGCCAACCTGGAATACGAACTGCTCGTGAACGGCCATCGCGTGGCGCATAAAAAAATCGCGCCGAAGGACGTCATCGCCGCGCCCAGCGTGTATCCGGTCAAGGCGGAATATATCAAGGACGGCGCCAACCGGATCGAAATCGTGAAGAAGTCCGGCAAGGGCCCGTTGTACTTCTCCGCGCGCGCAAAATTTTTCAGCCTGGAAGAACCGGTGACGTCCGCGGGCAACCAGATTTTTGTGCGTCGGCAATATTACAAACTGGAAGGCCGCCCGACGCTACTTAAAGGGTACGTTTACGAAAAGAAACCGCTGAACGACGGCGACTCCATCGTCAGCGGGGAACGCGTGGAAACGGTGATCACCGTCGAGAGCAAGAACAATTACGAGTATCTACTGTTCGAGGATTTGAAACCGGCGGGGTTTGAGGCCGTGCTGTTGAAAAGCGGCGAGAATCTTTACGCAAAGGAATTAAAATCGGCGGCGATCACGCGCAAATTCAAAAAGAAAAAAACCCGGCGGAAGATATCCAACCGCGTCGAGGAGCCGCTGGACCATACCGGGCGGCAGCGCTGGGTGCATCAGGAACTGCGCGACCGCAAGGTGGCGATGTTTATCGATAAACTGCCGGAGGGCGTGTGGGAGATTCGTTACACCCTGCGCGCGGAAGTTCCTGGCAGGTTCCACGCCCTGCCGGTGATGGGCCACGCCATGTACGTCCCGGAAATCCGCGCCAACGGCAAAGAGATCCGCGTGCAGGTCAAGGACCGCTAGGCCGGGGAAGCCCCCGGCCAGGCAAGCGCCTGGAGGCTGCTCGCCGCAGGGGCAATAAGCGCAACCTAACTGGAAAGAGCTACGGGCTTGGGTGAGTTTGCATCTCGAATGCAAAAACGAAAGTACGATAGGCTGGAGTTCGAGTTAAGAATCCGTTTTCAATCGCCAACTACTGGCTCAGGCGCCTTGCCGGCTTGTCAAACGCGAAACCTTTTGCGATAATGCCCGTGCTGGAGCGTCGTATCGGACGGCTCTGGAAATTTCTTGATTGTCTTCATAAAGCCCCTCTTTTGTTCATTTCATTTCCATCCAAACTCAACCGCTTCGTATGAATAACGAATATTTGTTGCGGGACCATAAATTCAATTCCGCCCGGCCGCCTCGATCCAAAAATTTTTTGTTAACGGCGATGTTGATCGCGTCGCTTGGCCTGAACGCCTATTTTTTGTTTTACGATAAAGTCGGAGAATGGACGAGCACGGCGTCGGCGGCGTTGCATCGAACCGAGCCGAAAACCCAATCGCTCCCAACGGAGAAAAAGAGGGTGGTAAAACCGGTCGCCGTCAAAGCGGCTGAGCGGCCCGTCCGCAAGGAGGCGCCGCAAGCGCGGGCGTTTGAGGTCAAACGCACGGCGTATATCTCCGAAGACCGTTCCGGCGACCCGTCTGCGCGATTCCTGCGGTTCAAGATCAAACATTCCCTCAACCACAGCGTGTGCGTATTGGACGTCGAAAAGGAGTGCGCCCAGCTTTCGGCGCATATTGGCAGACTGCTCGCCTGGTTCTTGGATATAGATTCTCAGATGCGCAAGGGCGACGCGTTGGAAACCATCTATAAAAAAACCGACGACCCGTCGCCGTTTAAAATTTTAAGACTGACGTACCGCAGTCAATATTTGAACAAGACGTTCGAGGCGAATTATTTTGAAAGCCCGGAGACGACCGGATATTTCGACGGACGCGGCAACGACGTCGCCCTCCGGCTGAAACCTCCGAAGGCGCCGATGAAGGATTATATTGAGATCACCTCGCTTCCGGGAGACTACCGCAAGGGACGCCTGCGCGGGCATTCTGGCGCGGATTTTAAGGCCGCGGTGGGAACGCCGGTTTATTCCAGTTTTGATGGACGGGTGACGCGGATCAACTGGAATTTTTCGCGCAACGGCGACTGCGTGGAGGTCGAACATCCCCGGCTGGGAATCAAAACGCTGTACCTCCATCTGAACAAGGTATTAGTGAAGAAAGGCCAGAGGGTTGGCGCGGGGCGGCAGATCGGGGAGTCCGGCAACACGGGCAGGAGTTTTGGCCCGCACCTGCATTATGAAATTCAGAGCCTCAAGCGACGAGAGAAAATAATCAATCCTTTTAAATTTCGCCACCACGCAACGTTCACCCGAAAAATCCCCTCGGCGCGTTTGGAAGACTTTAAAAAAACGATTCGGCTTTACGAGGCGGTCGCGCGGTCCGGTTGACCGGCGTAGCCGCCGGTGGCAAATAGTGTGACGTTTGAGGGAAACGGTTCAAGTATCACGGTGAGCTTGCAACTCAGACTCCGCCTCCACGGTCAGTGGCGGGCGAAACAGCGGCGAGCCATTTGTTACGGAAGATTGTTGCGACGAGAACCCATAAGGGAAGGGCTTGAAGCAACGCTGGAAGGATAGCTTCCAGAGGCGGCGCCCAGGGATTGGGATAAACGACATAATAAAGGCCGTCCACCCCGGTAGCATTCATCAAAAAAGGGATCAATCCATAGAGGATGAAAAAATAAAACATCGCGGTTGGACCCGGCTTGCGAATTTTTCCGGAATGAAAAAACCATAGGATGAGCGCCGTGTCCCGCAACATAAAACAAACCACCGCTCCCGTAAATGAAAGCGGATGAAATTCTCCGGACGGGATTTCATATTCCGACGAATAATGGTAAACGAGGAGAAGGCTCCCCATACCCAGAGCGAATATAGCGGTAATGATCCATCGAGGAAAGTCGTACTGTGCGCGCCGCCAGTTTTTGGATTTCACATGATGGAAAAAGCTGATAAGGCCGTTGGGGTTTTCCTGCTCTAATAAAAAGAGGAAATAGGAAAGGAAGATTGTAGTCCCAAAGGCGTGACTCAAGGACAAAACCATCAGGTCGTAGAATGTTTTCCCCACATTTTCAGCGCCAACGGCAAATCCCAAGATATATAGATTCACGAAAATCAAAAACCCAAGCCCGACCATGGGTCGGTTGGATATTTGCAATTCCTTGCGCATCAGCATGTAGGCGCCCGTCAGCATCCAGGCGAAGAAAACATACAAAGATCCCAGGATGAAACTAAAATGTTCGAACTCAAAACCAAACCAGGAAAATTGATCCGTGCTCATCCGGCTGGTAAAGTAGGCGCCGAAATAACTCACCAGGAGAAAGGTAACGATTAAAACCGCGCCGGCTCCTCCCCGCGAAAAGACTTTTTCTTTCGAGATCAAGGACAGTCCCGCAAGAAGACCAAACGCCTGGCAAAACAAGGCGACGACCGTCAGGTACAGGATCCCGAAAAAAGGACCGCCGCTTAAAAGTTTCCAATCCAGTTGATCCGCTTCAGGGACGGAGACGGCCAGGAAGAAGACAAGCAAACTCCAAAACCCGCAATACCAGGCGAAGATCGTACTGCCGAACAGTTTCCCCCAGGTCATCGGCCAAGCGTCGATGCTGGTCATTTTCTGAATCAGCCAGGTGCCTTCGTTGCGCTCGACGAGCAGGGAACTGGCGGCGCGGTGCGATCCCCAAAAAGCGGCGAGGATCCAGAAAACCCACATCGAAGAAATGGCTACAACTTTATAACCGTCTTCGTCCGAAAAATTCCACAACAAATAAAAACTGATTCCCATGATCCACGGCGCGGCGATCAAGCGGTGCAAGCTGATCTCCAGCCAGATATTTTTTATAAACTCGGCGTTGGGTCGCATAAGAATTAACCGGACATTTTTTTAATGTAACGTTCCTGGAGGTCGTCCTTACGCGCAACCAAGGCGCAAACCGGCAACCCCGAATCGATCAACTGTTTGAGCAGGCGATGTTGCGCTCCCTCGTCGCCGCGAAAACGAAATTCCGCCTCGCGTCCGTCCGCGCGAACCTGATCCACGCCTTCCAGCTTTTCCAAACGAGCGGGCAGGTCCGCGACCGCCGCCGCAAGTTGCAGAGTAAGAGCGACGCCTTCGGTCGACGCGTCGACGGTCAATGCAGTGTGCTCCAGAACCCGTCCGTCGCGGATGACCAGCATGTGCGTGGAATAGTCCTCCAGTTCCGCGAGGATGTGCGAGGAGACCAGGATAGTCTTGCCCTCCCGACCCAGTTCCAAAAGGAGTTCGGAAAGTTTCCGGCGGGCTTCCGGATCCAGTCCCGAAGCCGGTTCGTCCAGCAAAAGCAGTTCCGGCTCGTGAATAATGGTTTGGCCGATCGCGAGGTTTTGTTTGAGTCCGCGCGACAGGGTCTCCGATTTGTTATCGAGGCGATCAAAGAGATGGACGCGCCGGGCGACGGATTCCACCGTTTGCGGAATGGTTTCCTGTGGAAGGTTTTGCGCCAGGGCAATATATCGCAAACTTTGCCGCACCGTGAGTTCCTTATACAAACCCAGGAAATCCGGGAGGTAGCCCATGTTGCGGTGGCAGAGGCGGGGTTCGTCCAACACGGAGATATTTTTTATGTGGACGCTCCCGAAAACGGGACGGGCGACGCCAACCAGGCAATTCATCAGAGTGGTTTTGCCCGCGCCGTTGGGTCCCACCAGAGCGGTTATGGAACCCGCCGGGATCGAAAAGGAAACCCGGTCGAGCGCCCTTTTCCCTGGATATTCGAAGGTGAGGTTTTCGACCCGTAACAAATCCATCGCCAGGCGCTTCCTTCGCAATTAAAAAGAGCAACAGATTTTCGAGTATAGCTTCTTTTGAAAATATAGAAAGAGGGAATCTGCCGTCAAAACGCTGGCCCGGCTGGCCCAGCGTGATTCTGGACCTAACGAGGCAGGCGCCTGGAGGATTGTTTTGGGGTAAGCTACTGGCTGGAAATAAGTTGCATCTCAAATCTTCTATCCGGCTTTGCCCGGACAGCGCTATGCCGGGCTTTACAGGAGGAAGTCAACTTTGCTAGGCTAGGGGCGTAAAACCAATTCAAATCTGACAGCGGACCCGTCGCGGTTCGCGATTGATATCTTTAGAATAAGAGAATGGGAGAAAAGGACGTTATGGCGCAGGAAAAAACGAGGTTCATGAAAAGACCGGATAAAACGATTTACGATTCCCTGACCA
>JAJDBB010000118.1 GCA_029261555.1 Nitrospinaceae bacterium
TTCATGAACTGCGAGACCTACGATCAGGTTTTCCTGCAAGAAGCGGACGTCGAGAGCGTCAAACCTTACCTGCTCGCGAACACGAAAGTCCGCGTGGAATTTTACGAAGGCGCGCCTATCGGCGTGACCCCTCCCGACAACGTCGACCTGAAGGTAACCGATACCGAACCCCCGTTCAAGGGCGCGACCGCCGCAGGCGGCGGCAAACCCGCCACCCTGGAGACCGGGTTGACGGTCACCGTTCCCAACTTTATCGAGGTTGGGGAAACGGTTCGCATCGCCACCGCTTCGGGCGAATACCTCGAGCGAACGAAAAACTAACCAGCGTGCCGCTGGACCCAGAGGTTGGCGATTGGCCGGGGAAGCCCCCGGAGGCAATAGCTGGCGATTGGAGATTTTTTTTCAATTTGGAATCCAACCTGTCGATTTTTCTCAACTGTCAAACGCCGGGGCGACCATCGGCAATAATACTTGATATACCGGCGCTTCCAAGGTCGTAATGATCGTCGATTGAGTTACACCCACTGCCTCCAGGCGCTTGCCTGGTCGCGGCCTATTTTGCCGCGCATAATCCATCCTTCCATCCCGGCGCCAAAGCGGTTAGAATAAATGCTCGGGCGTGGACCGCCAAAACGCCCAGGCTTTTCCGCAACTTGCAAAGAGACCGATCCTTCAAAGGATCGAGTCGTTCAAAGTTTCTTTCAACCAACGAATGTATCGCTCAACTTCAAACCAGTTTCTGTAATCAATCGCCCGGCGGTAAGGTTTGATTTGCAAACCTAATGTCACTTGTAGCGCTCGCCGTATGAGCGGCGCCTACTGGTTCCAGCGTCACGCTGGCAATTATAAATAGCCCTGTCAACGGGCGTCTCATGGAGCGTTTAATGGTATCTGGAGAGCTTGCAGAGTATCAACTGTCGGTTTTTGAAATGGTCTCCCGGTCGGGGTGGATGGCCAAATCCGTCCTGCTGACGCTCCTGATTTTTTCGATCATTTCCTGGTCGATCATCCTCAGCAAATTTTTCGTTTTCAAAATCGCCCGACAAGAAGACGGTCGGTTCCTGTCCATTTTTTCCAAATCCGAAAGCCTGGCAAATATTTACAATTTTTCGCGGGGATTGAAATACAGCCCGGTCGCCCGCGTTTTTCTGACGGGCTATCACGAGTTGTACCTGTTTCAGGAATTGTCGCGCAACGAAGATGAGCGCCGGTCTGAGGCGTCCTTAAACTTGGAAGTCGCCATCAGCGAGAGCGATTTGAAAGGCGTCAGCATCGCCCTGAACAAGGCCACAAACAGGGAGATCGACCGTCTCGCCAGCCGTCTGGATTTTCTCGCCACCACCGGGAGCGCCACGCCTTTCATCGGTTTGTTTGGAACCATTTGGGGAATCATGCATTCGTTCCGGATGATCGGCGCGCAGGGTTCCACCAGCATCGGGGGCGTCGCCCCGGGGATCGCCGAAGCTCTGATCGCCACCGCCGCCGGGTTGGCCGCCGCCATTCCCGCGGTAATATTTTACAATTACCTCAGTAACAAGATTCGCCTGTTCACCACCAAGATGGACGATTTTTCACACGACTTCATTTTCATGGTCGAAAAGAATTTCATGAAATGAACCCGGAATACGCAGGCCGACATTGAAAAAACAGTTTCTCCATAATTTAAATAACGCCGCGGACACGCACCCCCTGCTGGAGCGCCGCAGGCCCATGATGTCCGAAATCAACGTCACCCCCTTCGTGGACGTGATGCTGGTTTTGCTCGTCGTCTTTATGGTCACCGCGCCTCTGATGGAGCATTCGGTGGACGTTCAGCTTCCGCAGACGAGCGCCAAGGCCAAGGAGGCGGTAGACGTTCCCACCATTTCCCTGAAAAACAACAAACGGATATACTGGAACCAGGAAGAACTCGCCACCCTGATCATGCTGGACGCCAGGCTGGACGAGTATTTAAGCAAGAGCAAGGACGGAGGGGTGAACTTGCGCGCCGATAGGTCTCTGGAATATGGATTCGTGGTCAGGGTTTTGGCCAAGGTCAAGGGAAAGGGCGTTCAAAAGATCGGGATGATCACCGAGCCGGAAGCATGAAATCGAAACTTTCCAGATCGCTAGGCCAACATCAGATGCTGGTGTATTCCGTTTTTTTGCACCTGTTCGCGTTCAGCATAGTTTTGTTCATGCCCAAAACCCAGGCCACTCCAAAAAAAATTGTTCCGGTGGTTTTGGTGGAATTGATGGACGTTGCGGCGCCCGTTCCCAAGGCAAAGCCGGTTCCGGCACAGCCGCCCGCCAAAACCCATAGCGCGTCGGTTCCCCAAAAACGCAAGGCGCCCCAACCCAAGGCCAAACCCGCGGCGACAAAAAAATCGCGACTCAAAACGGATATTCAGGAACTGGAGAAGCTCGCCAAATTGCCGCCCAGACGGACCGCACCGGCAAAGGTCCGCAAAAATCCCCTGATGAACAAAACCTTTCAGGATCTGGAGCGACTGAAAATCAAATCTCGCCCTAAACCCAAGCCTTTGGAACCCATAAGTAAGGAAAAAATACTGGACGAAACTCTCAGGGAACTTGAAGAGTTGAAATCCAAAAAGCCCGTCGACGTTGTTTCCCTGAAACCCGTCCGGAAGAAATTCAATTTTGACAAACAATTTGAAGAACTGGAGGCTTTGAAGACCCCGAAGCTCCCGAAGTCCTCGCCCATACCGGCGGCGGCCCAGGAAACGCCGTCTCAGGATTCAGAAACCCCAACGCCGGAGTCCGCTCCTAAAAAAGAACGACCGGAGGTTCAGGAGAATCTAGCCCCCTCAAACGCCACCCAGGATTTAGTGAAGGCGTTGGAACAACTGGCCGACGAGAATGTTCAGGACGCCGTCCCCCAGAAGCCGCGCGAGGATCCATTAGCCAAATTGAGGTTGAGTGAGATTTCGGGTCTGGGCAACCTGGAACCTATCATTAAAAAGCTGGAGGGTTTGAAGTCCTCGCCGGGACCGGCAGCTATTGAAATAAAATCGGAAACCGTCCAAAGCCGGAAGTTCAGCAGCACGCTTCGGAAACTGGAGGTGGTGGCGATCCAGGACGACCGCGGTCGACCGCAAGCGGTCGCCAAAACCGCGTCGCTTCAAAACGCCGCCCGAACGACGTCCCCAAAATTGGCGGAAGGGATTCCAACGGACGACGTCCTGTCGCTGTATATTGGCGCAGTGAAACAAAAGATAGATTCAAAATGGAAAAGCCCGCTGGGCGCAAAACCCGGCGAGGAAGTATTGATATCTTTCTACATTTATCCCAAAGGAAATATAGATGAACCTGTGGTGCAAAAACATTCGATCCAGCCTCAACTGGACAACCTGGCCGTCCGCGCTATTTTGGAAGCTTCGCCTTTCGACAAGTTTCCCAATGAACTTAAAAAAGCCAACCTTCAGATTACCATCCGATTTGACTATGTTCCTGAAACCAAGCCATAAAGTAAATCGACATTCGCCCCGATTGACGGCAACTTGGGTCCTGACGGTCATTCTGGTCTTGGTTGCGAATGCGTCAGCGCAATCCAATATCGAGATCGAACTGGCGCGCAAGACCTATTCGGAAGTTAAAATCGCGGTGTTGCCGTTCCAGCTAAAAGGGGCGGGAGCCGATCTCGGAAACCTCGGAGAGGAAACCCGTGGGATTCTGGAAAACGACCTCAAAATTTCCGAGTACTTTTCGCTCGCCGAGCGCTCCGGGTTTGCGGATCTGGCGGCCCGCGAAAAATCTACGACGTCCGCGGATTATTCGGCCTGGAACGACCTGGGCGTTCAATGGTTGATCAAAACAGAATACGCTTTTGATTCCGGCGGCAAATCCTTCATATTCGTTTTTCGGCTTTACGACGTCGTCAACGAACGCTTTCTGGTGGGGAAACGCTACCGGGGTTCGGAAGCGCATCGCCGTCGCGTCGTGCATCGTTTTGCCGACGAGGTGGTGGCGCAGTTGACGGGGAAACGCGGCGCGGCGGAATCGCAATTGGCGTTTGTTTCCTGGGTCGGCAAGAACAAGGAAATTTTTTTGGTCGACTTCGACGGTCACAACCCGGAGAAACTGACCAACGAACGATCCGTCGCTCTGAACCCCGACTGGGCGCCGGACAACCAGAGGATCGTGTTCACCTCCTACGCCGACAACAACCCGGATCTCGTCATGATCGACCCCAATGGCAACAACCGTAAAATCCTCTTGAAATTGCCCGGATTGAACTCGGCCCCGTCCTGGTCGCCGGACGGCAAAGATATCGCGTTAACGCTCAGCAAGGACTCCAACGCGGAAATCTACGTGCTGACCAAGGATATGACGTTGCGGCGCCTGACGCGGCACTTTAATATCGACACGTCCCCCACCTGGTCGCCGGACGGTAAAAAAATCGCTTTTACCTCGGACCGGTCTGGGACGGCGGCTCCGCAAATTTACGTGATGGACGCCCAGGCGGGCGACCGAAAAAAGTTGCGACGCCTGACCTTCAATTCCAGTTATAACGACAACCCAAGCTGGTCGCCGGACGGAGACCGCATCGCCTTCACCTCCAGGGTGGGGAAACGGTTCCGAATAAAGATTTACGATCTGGAAAATTCCAAAACCTACCCGTTTACGAACGGCGCAGGTTCGCAGGAAAAGCCCACCTGGTCGCCCGACGGGCGCTTCATCGCCTACGCTCATCAGGAAGGCGGGAGAACGCAAATTTATATTAAGAAGGTCGGCAGTAAAAAACCGCCCCGCCAGCTCACTTTTCTTTCCAAAGGAGCGTCGAGTCCATCATGGTCCAGGCGCGTTCAACGATAATAAGCAAGGGCTTTTCAAGGCAAATTGCCGGAGCGATTCCAGGCAGGGCGTTTTCCTGTAATTTTTTTATTGCGGGACAAAACAAATTGCCTTAGATTAGAAATATACCCGCGCCGAACAGGTCGTTTTAACATTTTGTATTATTAGGCGTTTTTTGGTTTCAAAACGTTAAAAAGTCAATAAAATTATTGAAGTTTTTGTTAAAATTTGATATCATTTTAAGGTAATTAATATTTGAACTATGATTTTCTTGGAGGATCGACGGGCGAAGCCTTCCCTGCTTGTTTTCCATCATAATAATCAAATGATTAACCGGAATTTCCCATTCCGATCCCAAAACTTGATGAGGTCCAGGTTCATGAATAAAAAAATGTCATCTAAATTTATTGTATTGCTTGCCGTTGTCGGGCTGATGGTCGGTTGTTCCAAAAAGTTAATGCCCCCCGAAGTGGATGAAACCGCGTCGGAAACCGGTAGCGGAGCTTCGGCTCTGTCCGAGTCCTCCGCAGGCGGCGGACCCGGTGGGTCCGGCGGAGAAAGCGGAACCATCGGCAGCCAGGGGGAGCGAGAATTTGGATTCATTGAAGAGGGTTCCGTTGGACAAAACGAATCCTTCCCTAACGATATGGGTTCGCTGGAATCCTCGTCTGGCAACGCTGGAGGAGGCGCAGGTAGCCCAGGCGATTTAGGCCTCGGCGGCGGTTCGGGAATGGATTCCGGTGGAACTGCGGATTTTGGAAACCTGCCGGGCAACGGCTCCGACAGTTCTTTTGAGTCTGGACCCTGGGCCGGCGGTTCGAGCGGTTCCGGTTCGTTTGGCTCTTCCGGTGGATCGGGTTCCGGCAGCATGGGTTCCGGAGGATCGGGTTCCGGTGGCATGGGTTCCGGCGGCATGGGCGAAGGGATGAAGGAAGCCCGGTTGTTGCCCTTCCAGTCCAGTTCCGAATTGTCCGACGTTCATTTTTACTTTGACCGGCACGACTTGGACGATTCGTCCAAAAAAATTCTGCAGAGAAACGCCGAGTGGATGAAGCAACACCCCAACGTGAAAGTAGAAATCCAGGGGCATAGCGACGAGCGAGGAACTAATAACTACAACCTGGGACTGGGCGAACGACGCGCCAATTCGACTAAAAAATATCTGACCGCCCTGGGAGTCGATACCAGCCGCTTGTACGTGATCAGTTACGGCGAGGAAAAACCATTTTGCATGGCCAGCGGAGAGAATTGCTGGTGGCGGAACCGAAGGGCGCACTTTCTAGTGTCGAAATAAACTGTCGCCCCTTCTCCTCCTCGTTGTTTGCGGAAACTCATTGACGGGCCGTAACAGTCATTCTGCTGTTGCGGCCTTTTTTTGCTTTTAGCCTTCCACGTTGCTATCATTCCAGCGTCGCCGTTTGTTTTAAAAACCTTCCAGCCGCCGCCAAACAGCCATGAAATTTAAAAAACTTTTATTGCCCCTGTTTTTGGTTCTCCTCGTTGGTTTTCACGCCTCCCCCGCCTCCGCCCAGTTGTTTAAAAGCGACAAGGAAAAGTGGAAGCGTCTTTTCATCGAACTGAAAAAAATAAACGTTCGCATCCAGAATCTGGCGACGGATGAAATCAAGCCGATCAAAAATACGCAAGCCAACCTGCAATCGCAACTGGACGAAATCAAAAACCTCATTCCAGCTCTGCAAGGAGTGATCGAGAAAAACGATTCCAACGTGAACGACAAATTCCGGAAAATCGACAAATTGACCGTGGACCTGGAAAACAAGGTCGTCTTCGAGCTTCAGGAAAACAATAAAACCCAGAAGGAGATGACCGACTCTCTGCAAAAGAACTTCCAAGCCCTGTCCAGTCAACTGAAAGAGGGCCTGGCCAAAGACGCCGAGAGCCTGTCAAAGTCCAACGACGAAGCTTTCAGAAAGCTTTACGCCGCCAACGCAGAATCGCTGAATAAAATGGTCGACGCCTTGAACGCCCAAAGCAATACACTGGGAGACACGCAGGCGTATTTTAAAAACGATCTCGGTCCCGCCCTGGCAGAGCAAAGCGAAAAAGACCGGAAAGCCCTGAAAGATCAAATGCAGGCCTTGATCGCTCAATTAAACGCCGGCGCCGCGAAGAACCTGGACGCCCTGAACGCCAACAACGCCGCCGTGGTCGCTAGCCTGGACGGTAAATACAAGGCCATGGTCGACGTCTTGTCCAAAAGCGTCGCAGAGACAGGCAAGGCTCAGCGAAATCTGGAAAAAATCCTGCAAACCGACCGGCAAGAGGGAAGAGACAACCTCGCCAAACTCGCTGGAAGCCTGCAAGATATAAAAAGCAAAGCCGCTCAAAACCAGGCCAGCTTAAATGCCGCCGACGCCAGCCTGATTCAGGTCAGGGATCAAAACAGTCAGGTCTTGGATAAGTTTGCCGCGTTGATTAATTTGAACAAGGATCTTGCGGCGCATTACGCGGAGATGGAAAGACACCTGGATCAAACCGCGCAAACCATGACCTCCGGACAGGAAAACGTCAAATTGAACCATGAAAAACTCACGCGCATGATCGACATGTTTCAGCAAACGGCAAAAAGTACGCTGGCCGTCGGAGAAAAAATGGAACGGTCCCTGCAAAAACTCGACGCCCTCAAGGCCAGCGACGACCTGGCGGACGAAAAAAGATTGCGCATGATCGACAGCCTGCAAACGGTGGTCACCAACTCCGTTCGCCTGGACCAAAAAATCGACCAGTCGTTTCAACGTCTCGAACCCAAGATCGAACAGGCGGGACTTGCCGGCGACAAGATGAGCAAATTGATCGAAATTTTAAAGGCCATCGCTCAAGAGCAAACCGGGATGCAGGACAGCCTGGCGGACTTGAGAAGAAAAGCCAACGTCAACATCTCCCGCAACGACGACATCAAAAAAGAATTGGGTAAAATTCAAAAACCCGGTGGAGCCGGGCAAGCGCCCGGAGGTAAATAGCGTAACTTGCTTGGGTAGCGTAACGGATTTGAGAGCAATTGGACGTCAGGCGCAATGAGGAAAGTTCGAAAAGTCTGAATCCGGATTTGGAAAAATTATTCAATCGCAAACCGCTGAGTCCAGCGTAACGCTGGCGGGGGCTACCCCGGCGCTGGCCGGCTAAAAATATGGCCAAAGAAAAAACCCGCTTTGTATGCCAGAAATGTTCCAGCGTCGCGTCCAAGTGGATGGGCAAATGCCCGGACTGCGAAGCCTGGAATTCCTTTGTGGAGGAAGCGGCTCCGGTCCGAACCGCCGCGCGGACTTCCCTGGGCGGGCGCAAGAAAAAAAACGAGCCGCTCCCCTCGACTGAGATCAAGTTTCAGAACGCCCGGCGACTGAGTTCCGGCATCGGCGAGTTCGACCGCACCTTGGGCGGCGGTTTGGCCCCCGGCGGTCTGGTCCTGGTCGGCGGCGATCCCGGCATCGGCAAATCCACCTTACTGTTGCAAAGCCTGGGGCGCATGGCGCAAGCGGGCAAACGAGTCCTCTACGCTTCCGGCGAAGAGTCTCCGGAGCAAATTAAAATGCGCGCCGCCCGGCTCGACTGCCTCTCCGAAAACCTGCTGATCTATTCTGAAAACTGCATCGAAGACGTTCTCGGCCTGTTGGACAAAATTGCCCCCGCCGCGCTGGTTCTGGATTCCATTCAAACTTTTTACACCGCGGATTTGCAATCGGCTCCGGGAAGCGTGAGCCAGGTTCGCGAGGTGGCGTTTAAAGTGTTTCAGGACGCCAAGGCGCGCGGCCTGCCCGTGTTCCTCGTCGGCCACATCACCAAGGATGGATCGCTGGCCGGACCCAAAACTCTCGAACACATCGTCGACACGGTGATTTACTTCGAAGGCGAGCGCACCCACAGTTACCGCATCCTGCGCACCATCAAAAACCGGTTCGGCTCCACGCAGGAAATCGGCGTGTTTCAAATGTCCGAGCGGGGACTCGAAGCGGTAGAAAATCCGTCGGAAATATTTTTGGCCGAGCGGCCGGAGAACTCTCCTGGCTCCGTCATCGTGGCGAGCATGGAAGGCACGCGGCCCCTGCTCGTCGAAGTGCAGGCGCTGGTCAGCCCGTCCTCCTCCATCGGCATGCCGCGCCGGATGGCGACCGGGCTGGACTACAACCGTGCGTCCCTGCTGATCGCCATCATGGAAAAACGCCTGGGCCTCGGCCTGCAACAGGAAGACGTCTTCGTCAACGTCGCCGGCGGCGTCAAGATCACCGAACCGGCGGCGGATTTGGGAATCGCGACGGCCATCGCCGGGAGTTTCCAAAACAAGGCCATCGACTCGAAAACGGTATGCGTCGGGGAAATCGGCCTCACCGGCGAGGTGCGGTCGGTCATGCAACTCGAACCCAGAATCCGGGAAGCGGAGAAGCTCGGGTTCAACCGATTCATCCTGCCGTCCGCCGCCAATAAGGGAAAGACGCCGCTGAAGTCCAAGATGGAACTTTGTTTCGTGAAAACCCTCGCGGAAGCCCTCGACCTCGTCTTATAATCGTCGGCGACAACGCTGAAATTCCGCCAACTTGAAATGAAACCCGGACTATGAAAATTTGCGCCGTGATTCCCGCCGCCGGATTTGGCAAACGCATGGGCGGCTCCGTCCCCAAACAATTTTTACTGCTCGACGGCAAACCCGTGTTGGCCCATACGCTCGCTGTGTTCGACCAATGCGCCGAGATAGACTCCATAACGCTGGTAGCGCCGGAGGCTGAATTGGAGGAGGCTAGAGGAGAGTGGATGAATTCCTGGCCAAAAATCCGGCAAGTGGTGAAAGGCGGTAAGGAACGGCAGGATTCGGTTTATAATGGACTGCAATCGCTGGACGCGGACGCGGAAATCGTCGTTGTCCACGACGGAGTCCGCCCGTTTTTAACGTCGGACATGTTGTGCGAGTCGATCGACGCCGCCCGCGAAACCGGGGCCGCCGTTGTCGCCATACCGGCGAACGACACGCTCAAGCGCGTCTCCGAGGACGGTTGGATCCGGGATACCGTCGACCGTAGCGGACTGTGGCGAGTGCAAACGCCGCAGACGTTCCAGGTTCCCCTGCTAAAGAAGGCGTTCGAGAAAGCTAAACTGGACGGGTTCTATGGAACGGACGAAAGCATGTTGGTGGAGCGCATGGGCGGCGCGGTGAAAATCGTTCCAGGATCCGAACGAAATATAAAAATCACCCGGCCCGAGGATTTGATTCTTGGAGGACAGATCGCCCGCTCTCTGCGAGAATGATTTGCCGTAGTGAAAAACGGCCCCAATAGAGGACATTGAAAACATGCTTAAAAAACTTGTTATCGCCCTGGTGGGTTTCATCTCCATGATCTACCTAGTCAACCCTTCGGCGGGTCTCATCGAGTTGATTCCAGACAATTTTCCGCTGGTCGGCAATCTCGACGAAGCCGCCGCGGCCACCTTGTTCCTAGCAGCCTTGCGGCACTTCGGCGTAGACCTTACCGCTCTGTTTACCAAAAAAGACAAAAAGAACGACCCGATCGATTTGAAAGAAGACGAGTTTAAAGATAAAGAAAAATAATAATTAAATCCAAACTGACAGGAGAAACGTTATGTTATCCGTTGGAGACGCCGCCCCAGATTTTTCCGTTTACGATCATAATAAAACCCAAATCCGCCTGAACGATTTTGCGGGCAGTAAAGTGGTCCTCTGGTTTTATCCGAAAGCCGACACGCCCGGTTGCACGATGGAGGGGCAGGGCTTCCGCGACGAGTTTGAAAAGTTTCAGAATAAAGGCGTCGTCATCCTTGGCGTGAGCCTGGACTCTCCCGAGGACAACATGGCGTTCGCGAAAAAATTTAATTTCCCCTATCCGCTCTTGTGCGACGAAAACCGCGAGATCGCAACCGCCTACCAAGCGGTAAAAAGCGACGCGGATAACTACGCGGCGAGAATCACCTACGTGATCGGGGGAGACGGAAAAATTTTGGAGGCGATCGAAAAAGTGGACACGACGAACCACGCCAGCCAACTCTGCTCGCGTTTATAGCCGACGCAGGTTTTTGCCGGGCTTGACCAAACTTTTGCCGACGGATATCATGCCCCTCTTTTCAAAAATTTTTCGCGGAGCGTTTAATGTCATTTGAGGACTTTTTAAAATCCATCAAGCCCCTGGACGGCGAGGAACGGGCCAGAAAAAATGAAATCATGTCCACGCCCATCGAGCCGGTGGATTTTGGCAAGGTCCAAAACGTCGCCGATCTGGTGGAAGCGTTTCAATCGACGTCCATTCAGGCTCGCAACATCGGGCTGTGCGCAAAAGTTTTTGAAAAAATGTTGCAGGACGAGGAACGCCCCACCATCATGCTCGGCCTCGCCGGTCCTCTCATAGCCGCAGGACTGCGCAAGGTGATCCGCGACATGGTCGCAAACAACATGGTCGACGTGATCGTTTCCACCGGAGCGGTTCTGTATCAGGATTTTTACCAGGCCATGGGAGGCGGGCATTATTATGGAAACCCGGAGGCGGACGATACCGCCTTGCGCGATTTATACATCAACCGGATCTACGACACTTACGTGGACGAGGAAAAGTTCGCCGAGTTCGACAGCATGATCGGCGCCTTCGCCTCAACGCTGGAGCGGAGGAAATATTCCAGTCGGGAGTTTTTGCAAAAACTTTCCGAAACCGTGGACGACGAAGAATCCATCCTCCACACCGCCAACAAACACGGCGTGCCGGTATTTTGTCCGGCGCTCAACGACTCCAGCATTGGCATTGGCCTGACCGAGCATTACTACGTCGCCAGAACTCAGGAGGGTAAGGAGCCGATCGCCATCGATTCCATCCGCGACAATTACGAGATCACGCAGATCGTGCATCAATCCAAGCGCACGGCGGCGTTTTACGTTGCGGGCGGCGTGCCAAAAAATTACATCAACGACTCCATCGTCATGTCCTATATTTTCGGGCGCAACACGGGCGGGCACAAGTACGCTCTGCAAGTGACCACCGACGTTCCGCACTGGGGCGGCTTGAGCGGCAGCACCCTGGCGGAGGCGCAGTCCTGGGGCAAAGTGAACAAGGAAGCCAACTTCGCCATGGCCTTCGTCGAACCCAGCGTTTCCCTGCCGCTGATCTACGGCTACGCCGCGCAGAAAAAACTGCACGAGGGCCGACCGCGCCTGGCCTACGAATGGGAAGGCGACAAGTTAAAGAAATTCAATCTCGCCTGACTGCTAGCCGCAGGGGGAGTAGGCGCAACCTGCCTGGGCTAAAAATTCAGATAAACCGTGGCTCCGTCCACCGCTGCAAGCGCCTCGATTTTTTTCTCCAACTCCTCGACGGTCTCTTTAATATTTTCCATTCTCCCCGTCGTGCCGATCCGAACGATCACCTCGACTTGAGTGCGTCCCTGATAATAGTCCACCTGCATTTTTGAAAACTCAAGCGCGCCGCCGGTCGATTCGATCAGCGGGAGAATCCTGTTCATAAGCTCCTTGCGCGAGACGGGATAGATGCGTTCTAGTTCGGTATCCGCTTCGGGGTCCACGTGCACCAGGACTTCTTCCACGTTGTCGATCTTGGCGATCAGTTCGCGGCGCACTTTTTCCGCAATGTTGTGCCCTTCCGATACCAGCGCGTCGTGGAGGACCAGAATGTGAACGTCGATCAGGATTTTTCCGCCCAGCCTGCGCGCGCGTAATTCGTGCAGGCCGACCACGTCGGGAATGCCTTTGATAATTGTTTTGATCTTCCCGATATGCTCTTCGTCCAGAGCGGAGTCCATCAAGTCCCGCAGGCCGCCCCTCAAAATGTCGTAGCCTACCTTGCCCACCATAACAGCGACGACGATTCCGGCGAAGGAATCCATCACGGGATATCCGGCGACGGCGCCCAGGACGCCCACAAACGCTGCAATGGAAGAAAGGGCGTCCGTGCGGTGGTGCCAGGCGTTTGCAATGATGGTGGGGCTGTTGATCGCAACTCCGACTTTTCGAGTGTAATGGTATAGCCATTCGTTAACAAATATGGAAAACAAGGCTCCCAGCGCCGAAAACCACTCGGGTCTTAAACTGCTCCCGGATTGAATAAAAACCCAAATATCGTAGGCGATACCAACTGCAGCGGCGATGATCGCCGCTCCAATGAGGGCGGCTCCGATCGTCTCCGCCCTTCCATGGCCGTAGGGATGTCCTTCGTCCCTGGGTTGGCGTCCAATTTGGTGGCTGAATCCCGCCACAAGGTCTGTGAACAAATCTGAAAGGGAATGAACGGCGTCGGCGATCAGGGCTTTGCTGTGCCCAAAGTAGCCTGCCAGGAATTTAACGATGGCCAACAAAATATTCGAGGCGGCTCCGACGAGGGTGACTCGCAATCCGGGATTGTTTTTTATTTCTTTAATCATTTTTATTTGATCGGGCCGGTTTACGATGGAACCCGCCGTTCGACAGGCCCGCCACGATTTTGGAATTGGCCGCGGGAAAAGCAAAAGAATCCAGCGTTTCCGGCTCCGCCCATTTCCATTCTTCGCAACTTTGCGCTCGGATTCTTCCGCGTGGCAATCGACAACGGTAAACGTGGAGGGTAACGCGGAACTGGGTGTAGCTGTGCTTAATGATCGTTAATTTTTCGACGATCTCGACGTCGACGTCAAGCTCTTCGCGGATTTCCCGGAGCAAACATTCTTCCATAGTTTCATTGCCCTCGCGCTTGCCGCCGGGAAACTCCCACAAGCCGCCCATGAGACCGTTCAGCGGGCGGCGCTGGATATAGACTTTTTTATTTTTTATGATGACCGCCGCGCTCACTTCGATTTTTTTCGCGGGAACGGAAGGTTTCGGCGGCGGAAACCTGTCCTGCCGGTTCGTAATTTTAGCTTCGCACATATTATTGAGCGGACACGACAGGCAAAGCGGTTTGTTGGGAATACAAAGCGAGGCGCCCAACTCCATCAAAGCCTGATTGAAATCGCCGACGCTTTTCGCCGGCAACAAACTCTCCGCGACCGCCCACAGGCGTTTTTCCGAGCGCGAGTCCTTGCCGTTTTCCTTCAGGCAGAACAGGCGGGACAACACGCGCTTTACGTTGCCGTCCAGAACCGGAACTTTTTTTCCGAACGCAATGCTGAGAACCGCGCCGGCGGTGTAGCGTCCGACGCCGGGCAATTTTAAAATTTCCGCCATGCTGTCGGGAACGTTTCCGTTGAGTTCCAACGCGACGATCTCCGCCGCCCGGCGCAGGTTTCTTGCGCGGGAGTAATAACCCAACCCCTCCCAGAGTTTCAACACCTTGTCTTCGCGCGCCGCCGCCAGCTTGTCGACGGTGGGAAAGGCCTTCAACCAGCGTTCATAATAAGGCAGAACGGTTTTCACCTGGGTTTGTTGCAACATGATCTCTGATACCCAGATGGCGTAAGGGTCGCGCGTTCGTCGCCAGGGCAGATCGCGCTTTTCCTTGCGATACCATTTTAACAGGCGCTTTGAAATATCCGGGTAGGAGGAGTTTTTCTGCATGCCGGGAGACTGAGAATCCGAGCCGTTGGTTTTGTTCAAACCCCGATGGCGTCCTTGCCCCAAATGAACTTGTGCAACTGGGTTTGCAGGCGAACGGGGAGGCGGTCGGCTAATATCCATTTGGCAAGGTCGGTCAGGGGAAGCTTGTCGTGAACGGGAGAAAACAGGACGCCGCAAATCTTGTCCAACTGGTATTCTTCCACAAGCGACTTGCTCCACTCGTAGTCCACGCGGTCCATGAGAACAAACTTGATTTCGTCGTCGTCGGAAAGGATCTGGAAGTTTTCAAATAAATTATTTTCCGACTCGCCGCTTCCTGGGCATTTGACGTCCAGGATTTTGACAACGCCAGCGGGAACCCGTCCCAGCATAAACGCCCCCCCTGTTTCCAGAAGGACCTTATATCCCTTGTCGATGAAGGCTTGCATCAGGGAGTAAACCTCGTTTTGTAAAAGCGGCTCGCCGCCGGTGATCTCGACCAGGCGCGTTCCAAAACCGTCCACCTCCGTCAGAATTTCTTCGACGGTCATTTTCCGCCCTTCGTAAAAAGCGTACTCGGAATCGCAATACGTGCAACGCAGGTTGCATCCGGTGAGGCGCACCATGGCGCAGGGCAGGCCGGCGTAGGCGGACTCTCCTTGAATGCTGTAAAAAATTTCGTTGATCTTGAGCATGGCTGGATTTTACATCAAGCGCGCAGCGGGGTCATCCAAAAAACCGCGTGCGACGCGAAGGGTCAGAAGCGCAAGCGTTGCGTGAGGATTTTGGCTCCCATGCGGGCCTTGGCGGTGAAGTCCTGCCAGGATTTTACCTTTTGGATTTCCTTGAGGAGGAACGTCGGACTGCGGTAATAGCGGGCGTGGCATTCGTCTTGAAGCTCGCGCAATTCCAGGTCGGTAAAATCCTTGTTCCAGAATTTGATTTTAAAATCCGCGCTGGGGTTTTCCGCAAAGCCCTGCCAGTAGTCTTCGGGAATGATCCCGTCGTTGAGCATGCGTTGGTACAACTCCACCTTCGGGTAAGGCGTGCATATGGAAAACTGCGCGTAGTCCGGTTTCAAGCGCTTGGCAAAATCGACGGTGGCCATCATTTCCTCGCGGGTTTCTGAGGGAATACCGATCATCATGTACGCGAAAAACCCAATGCCCGCCTCGCGCGTCCATTTGCAGGCTCGCTCGACCTTCTCTGCCGTCTGCCCCTTTTCGAGATATTTCAGCAGGCGGAGCGTGACCGTTTCGATTCCGAAATGAATGCGGTAGCATCCCGACCGTTTCAGCGCCGTAAGCAGTTCGGGATTGATGGTGTCGACGCGGGCGGAAATTTTATAATTGATTTTCATTCCGCGTTTGACGATCAGGTCGCAAATGGCGATCACGTTTTTTTTGTCGATGGTGATCGTGTCGTCGACGAAAAACAGGTCGTCGATTCCCATGTCCAAGGCGATCTGGATTTCGTCCACCACGCTTTCTGGACTGCGGTGACGGAACGTGGTCTTGCGGATATCGCAGAACGTGCAAGCCGCCGGGCACCCTCTTGTCGCCTGGATGGTGAAGAACTGACTGCCCTCGCCGATGATGTGGCCGTATTTTGAAACGTCGATCAATTCGCGCGCGGGAAACGGCAGGGTTTCGATATCCAGCAGATCGGTCTCCGGCTCGTTGACCTGTGCGACGCCGTTTTGTTTGAAACCGAGTCCTTTAATATTTTTTAAATTCGGGGAGTCCGGACCCTCGGCTTCGAGCGCCTTTGCCAAGTTCGTGAAAATTGGTTCGCCTTCGCCATAAACGACGTAGTCGATTTCAGGCAGGTTCAGGGTCTCGAGCGGATACAAATTGACATGCGGCCCGCCGAGACAAATTTTAATATCCGGCTTCGCTTTTTTCAAAGCCTTCGCGGTCTCCAGCGCGTCCAGCAGGTTGAAAGTCATGATGCTCATGGCCGCAACGTCCGGCTGGAGTTCGCGCACCCGGTCGGCCAGCGCCTCCTGGCTCACCTGCTCCGGCGGGCAGTCGATAAAGGTCGGAACGTGGCCCGTCTCGCGTTGGTAATAGGCGGCGACGTACATGAGACCCAGTTTGGGGTAATACCCCTTGCCGCCCTCCAGCGCCTTGGGCACGGAAGATTCCAGGGACACCGTTTCGGGAGGAACTAAAAATAATATTTTCATGGGATTCGGCGAAAAAGTTTTCTAAAATTCAATCTTCAATTCTAACATCTTTAACACCGAACCCGAAGGGATCGATCCGCAAATGAAAGCCATTATAAACGTTACCAATATCTTCCCGGAAACGGCTCTTGAAAAACTGGCCGCCTTGGGCGAGGTCCGTGCAAACGATTCGGGGGTTCCCCCTACGCGGGACGAACTAAAAAAAATGGCGGGCGAGAGCGCGGCTATGATCACCTACCTGTCGGACAAAATCGACCGGGAAATTATAGCCGCCGGGTCGGACCTTAAAATTATCGCCAATTATGCCGCCGGATACAACAATATTGATATCGAATTCGCCAAAGAACGCGGCGTCTGGGCGACTAACACGCCGGGCATTTTGCACGAGACCACGGCGGACCTGACCTGGGCGCTGTTACTCGGCGCCGCCCGGCAAATCGTTCCCGCCGACCGCTTCACGCGTGAAAACAAATTCAAGGGCTGGGGCGCGAAACTGTTTCTCGGCGGCGACGTGCACGGTAAAACCCTCGGCGTGATCGGGTGCGGCGAGATTGGGCGCGCCGTGGCGCGGCGGGCCTCCGGATTCGACATGAAAATCCTCTACCATCAACGCAACCGCCTGCCGTTGGACGTGGAAAAAAGTTTGCGCGCCGGGTTTGTTTCTTTGCAACGTTTGCTGGAGGAATCGGATTTCATCAGCCTGCACACGCCGCTGACCGAGGAGACGCGTTACATGATCGGCGCGGAACAATTTGCGATGATGAAACAGACCGCTTATGTGATCAACACCGGGCGCGGGAAAGTGATGGACGACGCGGCGCTGGTGGAGGCTTTGAAGGCGGGACGTATCGCCGGCGCGGCGCTGGACGTTTACGAAAACGAACCGGAACTCACGCCGGGTATGACAGAACTGGACAACCTGATATTGGCGCCGCATATAGGGAGCGGCAGCGTGGAGACGCGCGACCGGATGGCCCTGCACGTGGTGGAAAACGTTGCCGCCGCCCTGTCTGGAAAAACTCCCCCCAGCCCCGCCGGGGGTGCCCCCGGTGGCAGATAGCGCAACTTATTCGGTCCGCGCTTCGCGTGAGAGAAAATTTGCAACTCAAACCTTTTTACCGGGCGTTGCCCGGCTAGGCAAGCGCCGGGAGGCAGTAGGCGTCGTCGAGGCGCCGAGGCCAGTTGGCGTAATTTTAATGGATAACGCTACGGGCTTGGAGGAGCTTGCATATCAAATGCAATATGAAAAAGGTATACAATAAGAAGAAAACAAAACCCTCTTTTGTCGGTGCGGTCATGCGCGGTAAATGTTCCATCAAATTCTTTTTCTTAATGGCGGTTAGCTCGGCTTTCCTCTTTTCGGCGCAGGTTTCCGGAGGCGAAGAGTACGCTGTGCCCAATTCCGGGTCGCCATACGTCAGCCCAGAGGACTTGCGCGACAACGAAATCCTCCATGTCCCTACCGGACTCGTCGTTTCAAAGGAACAACTGTTGGACACGGTCTCCGATTCGCGCGTTATCTACGTCGGCGAAACGCACGACAATCTGGAAGCGCATCGTGTTCAACTTGAAGCGCTTCGCGGACTGAATGAGCGCTTCCCCGGCAAGGTCGCGGTGGGCATGGAAATGTTTCGCCGCTCCGCTCAACCTCAACTGGACCGATGGAACCGAGGCGCTCTCCCGCTCGACGAATTCAAAAAATTGTTCTACCAGAACTGGGGGCCTGGGTTTGAAATGTACCGGCCTATTTTCGATTATCTGCGCGCGCACAACCTGCCGCTCGTCGGATTGAAATCTTCCAAAGAGACCGAGGCCGTTTTGCGCCGGGAGGGAACAGGCGCGCCGGGTTTGCCGGAGATGGACCTCGGCGATTCCTTCCATAAACAGTATGCCCTGTCCATTTTTGGCGGCCATTCCTCCGAAGGGGTTTCCAATAAACCTTACGAGATGCTGACGCTATGGGAGGAGGCCATGGCCCAGTCCGTCGCGCAATTTTTGGACGACCCGGCGCGCCGGGACTTCAAGCTCGTGGTCCTGGCCGGCGGATTCCACGTGCAGTATGGATTTGGAATCCCCAAACGGGCCTTTCGCAGGAAGGCGCACGCCTTCAGCGTCGTTCTGCCCACCGTGGTCGAAATGCCGGAGGAATTGAAAGCCTCGCGGGAAATGAAAACGGAGCAAGTTTCCATCCCGTTGTACTCCGCTGACTTCGTCTGGCGAGTCGCGTATCGCGTGCCGCAGGAAAATAAAATCCGCCTCGGCGTGGCGCTCAGGGAAGCGGAGGACGGTATCCAGGTCCGCTCGGTAGTTAAAAATTCCAACGCGGATCAAGCCGGAGTTCTGGAGGGCGACGTTCTGCTCGGTCTGGACGGTGAAAGCCTCGCCGACGTTGCAGACCTCATAGCCCGCTTGCAAATAAAAAGCTTCGGCGATACCGCCGTTTTGAAATTGCGCCGAAACCGCCTGGAACACGAACTGCCCGTCCTATTGCGTCCGCCGAATCCTTAACCGCTCCGGAAATAAGTTTGATTCATTTTCTTGGCGGCGTATATTTATATGCGTCCGCGCAAAATCTCATTTGAGCGCTGAGTTTGGATCCCAGGAGGTGGAGCATGAAAATATTCAAGGTGTTAAGCTTGTCGGTCGGTCTTTCGGCTCTTGTTTTCTTGACGCCGGTTTCCGCCCAAAGTTTTGAAGAGTTGGAAGGCGTTCCGCCCAAGCTGGCGGCTAAATACATTCACGCGGTCATCCAGGCCAACCGGACTTTTTACTCCAAACAAATTGTCGACCGCCTTGGGAAGAAAATCGGACTCCAGGCCTCCGAAAACTGGAAGGAAAAGGGCGTCTTACCGCTTCCGGCGCAGTTTCTCATCCTCTCCTCGAAACTTTCCAAAAAACGCAATGTTGGTATGACCTACCGGTTGATGAGTCTCTGGCCCGTAAATCCAGATAACGGTCCACGCAACGAAAACGAAAAGACCGCCCTGGAGCAAGTGGCGAAGAATCCGAAAAAATATTTCAACTGGATCGTGCACAAAGGCGACGTTTGGTATTACGAATCCATTTATCCCGACGTGGCCGTGGTCGAGTCCTGCGTGACCTGCCACAACGCGCATCCCAAATCGCCTAAAACCGATTTCAAGGTCGGCGACGTCATGGGCGGGGTTTCCGTCTCTCTGCCGCTGGGACGGCTGGGCGCCAAATGGAATGAAGACCAAACGCTTATTCCGCCGGAAATTGTCGCGGACTATCTTTACTCGGTGATCGAATCAGACCGCACGATTTACGCGAAACACGTGGTCAACCGGCTGGAGAAGAAAAACGTCGTCCACACCACTGAAAACTGGTGGGAGGAGGACGCCCTTCCGCTTCCTGCGCAGTTCCTCGCCAGCGCCGGGAAATTGATGCAGAAAAATAATAAAGACCTGGATATCCGTTTGATCAGCCTGTGGCCCATCAAAAAACAAAACGGACCGGCCAACGAATTTGAGCGGCGCGGATTGGAAACCGTCGCCATGCATCCTGTGCGGCCTTATATTGGGCAATACACGGTAGGGAAGCATAAATATTTCCGCGCGGTGTTCCCGGATTTCGCCACTTCAGAGTCCTGCGTGAATTGCCACAACGCCCACCCTGGCAGTCCTAAAAAGGATTTTCAACTGGACGAGGTAATGGGGGGAATTTCGGTCTCTTTTCCACTAGAGGAAAAATAACCGGCAGGCAGGCGAGGCGCCGCCAGGCAAGCGCCTGGAGGCAATGAGGAGTAACTTATACGGTGGGCGCTACGCGTTTGGGAGAGCTTTCATCTCAAACTTTTCCACCGGGCGTTGCCCGGCCACGGCGAGTGGCGGCCAGCGTGATCCTGAACCCAGTGTTTTTGACATGGAAGCTATCGCGGGTTTCTTTTTAACTGCCCCAGGCGCTGGCCTGGCGGATAAAAATTATTTGGAGTGTGTAGTGAATCGAGAAGAGACCAAGGAGCTGATACGCGAAACTGAATTTTTTAAAAGTTTCACCGAAGAAGAACTAGACGAATTTACCGAAGGAGCCAACATGGTCCAGTTTCCGGCGGGCGAACAAATCGTCCGCCAGGGAGACGAGGACCAATCCCTGTTTTTGATCCTCCAGGGTTCCGCGATCATCACAAAAAACCGGGATCCAAAACTGGAGGTCGGTCGCCTGGAGGCCGGGAGCGTGTTCGGCGAGATGGCCTACATCCTGCAAACGCCGCGCGCGTCCAACGTCATCGTCAAAAGCAGTTACGCCGTTATGCTGCAAATGGACGGCAATCTGTTCCAAAACCTGAAACCCGCGACGCGGGAAAAAGTTCACAACCGTTTTTTAAAAGTTGTCGCTGGCAGGATCGAAAACATGAATACACAAGTGGGCGATCTAAAGAGGGAGCTGACCAACGTCGCCGCCAGCCAGAGCCGCCTCCGCGACGAACTCGAAGAAATCCGAAAAAATTCCCGCCCAGCGTGAAGCTGGCCGGGCAACGCCCGGTGGAAGGATTTAAATTGCAAACTCACCAAAGCCCGTTGCTTTACCAAATAGGATGCAATATTTGGCCCCGGCGCCTCGCCGGCCAGGCGCTTGCCTGGGGTTAGCGGGGGCTGGCGGCGATGTTGCCGCCGTCGACGGTGAGCACGCTTCCGGTGGTTTTCTCCGCCAGCGCGAGATGCAAAAACGCCTCGGCCACCTCCCAGTCGTACACCTCTTGTCCCAATAAATTATTTTTGAAATAGTCGTCGGGCTGTAACCCACGCGCCGCAGCGCGGGCGCGGATGACTTTTTCCGTGAACAGTCCCGTGCGGATGCGGTCGGCGTTGACGGCGTTTGAGCGCACCCCGTCCGATCCGTAATCCAGCGCGTACTGTTTGCACAGCGCCACCACCGCCGCCTTGGGCAGAGCGTAGGGACCGAAATTTTTTCCCGGATTGAACGCCGCCTTGGAGGCGTTGAACAACAAAACTCCGCCGGTTTTTTGTTTTAAAAATAAATCCGCCGCGCGCGCGGCCAGGCGCTGGTGCGAGAAAAAATTCAACTCGAAACTTTGGCGCAGGGCGTCGTCGGTCACGTCGCCGATTCTCCCTTGCGGAGCGTTGCCGGCGTTGGAGATCAAAATGTCCAGTCCGCCGAAACCTGCTACCAGGCGCTCGAACGAGGCGTTGACGGAGTTTTCATTACTCACGTCGACCACCTCGGCGATGACTTTTGCCTTCAGTTCCTTCTCCAAACTTTCTTTCGCCCGCCGCAATCCGTTTTTGTTGAGGTCCGCGAGGAACACATGCGCCCCGTGTTTGGCGAACAGGCGCGCGGAGGCCAGGCCGATGCCCGACGCCGCGCCGGTGACGTAGACTACTTTTCCCTGCAGTCTGGGCGGCGTCGCTTTGCCCAACTTAGCTTGCTCTAGCGACCAATATTCCATGTCGAACAGGTCGTCGTCCTTGAGCGGAACGAACTTACCGACGTTGAAAGCGTTGTGCACCGTCCTCAAGGTGTGTTCGTAAATGTCGGCGGCGATTTTAGTTTCTTTCGCCGCCTTGCCGACGGTCAAAAGGCCCAGCCCGCGCACGAGAACGACGCGCGGCAGGGGGTCGAGTTCTTTTTTGTCCGCTTTTTTCTTTTTCACGTTGGTTGCGAAGTAAGCGTGGTAACGCTTGATGTAAGCGTCCAGTTCCCTCGATACCTCGTTCCAGAGTTTGCCCGAGTCCGCGATCTGTTTCGGGTCGAGCAGTAACGGTTTTTGTTTGGTGCGGATGACGTGGTCCGGAGTGACGGTTCCGATCTGCGACCATGTGGCCGCTTCCTTGCTCGAGGCGAAGGCCCGCGCCTGATCGTTTTTGCGGTAATGGACCACCCAGGCCGCGCCAGAATGCTTTTGATACAGGCCGCGCAGAACAGGACCCAGTGCCTGCAGGATTGCCTCGCCCTTGGCTTTGGAGCGCGGCGCTTGGAGATTGAGTTTCTTTTTTCGAAATTTGGCGATGTATTTTTCCGCTTTGGCCACGGCTTCGATATGGTAATCGTAGCTGTCCTTCGCGGTTTTTCCGAATGTAAATAGGCCGTGGTTAATCAACACCAGTCCCTTGACATGCGGGTTTTTCTCGTACGCCTCCGCCGCCGCCTTGGCCAGGGCAAACCCCGGCATGATGTAGTCGACGATTCCTATGCTGTCGCCAAAAACTTCCCGGCAAACTTTTTTGCCGTTGGGTTGGTTGGCGATGGAGAGAATCGCGTCGGCGTGGGAATGGTCCACGAACTTGTGCGGCAGATAGGCGTGCAGGAGCGTTTCCACCGAGGGGTTGGGCGATTGGGAATCGAGCAGGTTGATGCGTTGCTCGTTGACCATGTCCTCGTCGCTGAGCTTGTTCAGCGCGCGCAGTTTCAGCAGGGGGTCGAGTTTGACTCCGGGCAGGCCCGGCGGTTCCAGCGTGTCGAGGTCCCAGCCGCTACCTTTCACGAACAGCGTTTCAACGGGTTCGCCCGCGCGGTTTTTGACCGTGGACTTTACCGAGGTGTTGCCGCCGCCGTGCAAAACCAACGCAGGGTCTGCGCCGATCAGGCGCGAGGTGTAAACGCGCAGGGCGACGTCTTCATTGCAAACGGATTTGTATTTTTTTATCGCCGCTTGGGCGTCCGGGTTTTTCCATCGATTTTTCATAGTGTAGGAAAAATACCAAACCTTCCCGGAAAATCAAAGCCGGAATTTTGCTAGAGCTTCTAACAGGGCGCTGAAAAACTCTCAAAATCGTCATTGCGAACGGAGCGAAGCGCTCCAGAAAGCTGGATCGCCGCGCCGCCACAGGGCGGCTCGCGATGACATTCAGAGTGAAGGACTCAGGATGACATGCAAAATAGTTTTTCAGCGCCCTGCTAATCATTAATGAATTGTCCCCGGTTCTGTGCTAATCTCTCCCCCGATGTTGGCGAAAATAGAAGTGACATTGAAGAACGGCGTGCTCGACCCGCAAGGAAAAGCCGCGCTCGGCGCCCTGCGCGACCTGGGATACGAGGAAGCGCTGGACGTGAAGATCGGCAAACTCGTAGAGATCCGACTCGACGGCGTTTCGGAATCCGAGGCCGACCGGCGCGTACGCGAAATGTGCGACAAACTTCTCGCCAACACCGTGATTGAAAACTACAAATTCACTCTGACTCCCCAATAACCACCAATCCCTTCCCCTCTGGCATGATGAAGTGCGGCGTCGTCGTCTTTCCCGGTTCCAACTGCGATCACGATTGCTACCATATCCTTAAGCACGTCTTTGGGCTGGACGCGCGTTTTTTATGGCACAAGGAAAGCGGTTTTGGAGACCTGGACCTCGTGGTTCTGCCGGGCGGGTTTTCTTACGGCGACTACCTGCGAGCCGGGGCCATTGCCCGCTTCTCGCCGATCATGAAATCGGTGGCGGAGTTTGCCGACCGGGGCGGGAAGGTGTTGGGGATTTGCAACGGTTTTCAGGTGCTGGTCGAGGCCGGCTTGCTTCCCGGCGCCCTGATGCGCAACCAGTCGCAAAAATTCATCTGCAAACCGGTTCACCTCAAGACCGAAAATTTCGACACGGCGTTCACGCGGGAGTGCGAGTCCCGGCCTATTCTAAAAATCCCCATCGCCCATCACGACGGAAATTATTTCGCTCCGCCGGACGATATCCAACGCATGGAGGATAACGGCCAGATCGCCTTCCGTTATTGCGACCAGGACGGCGTCGCCTCGGAAGACGTCAACCCCAACGGCTCGACGGGCAATATCGCCGGGGTGTTCAACGAAACCAAAAACGTTTTGGGCCTGATGCCGCATCCGGAACGGGCCGCCGATCCGGCGTGGCCGGACCTGGACGGACGCCTCATTTTCCAATCCCTCATATCCGCCTCATGACCGCCGACAACGAAAGCGAACAGGAAATCACGCCGGAAGTCGTCGCGGCCCACGGTCTGACGCCGGGCGAATACGCCCGCATTCTTGATTTGATCGGACGCAAACCCAACCTCGCCGAGTTGGGAATTTTCTCCGTCATGTGGAGCGAACATTGCAGTTACAAAAGTTCGCGTCCGTATCTCAAAACCCTGCCCACCGAAGGTCCGCGGGTGATCCAGGGTCCGGGAGAAAACGCCGGAGTCGTGGATATCGGCGACGGCCTGGCGGCGGTGTTTAAAATCGAAAGCCACAATCATCCATCGTTCATCGAGCCGCGCCAGGGCGCGGCGACCGGCGTCGGCGGCATTCTGCGGGATATTTTTACCATGGGCGCCCGACCCATCGCTTTGCTGGACTCGCTCCGTTTCGGAGAATTGGACGACAGTCGCATGCGCTACCTGCTCCACGGCGTGGTCGAGGGAATCGCCGGATACGGCAACTGCATCGGGGTGCCCACGGTGGGCGGGGAAATTTATTTCGACGCCTGTTATCAGGGGAACATTCTGGTCAACGCGTTTTGTCTGGGAATCGCCCAGGCGGACAAGGTGTTCCTGGGCCGCGCGGCGGGCGTGGGCAACGCTTTGATCTACGTCGGCTCCAAAACCGGGCGCGACGGCATTCACGGCGCCAGCCTGCTGGCCTCTTCGGAATTCGACGAGACCACCGAGGAAAAACGCCCCACCGTTCAGGTGGGCGATCCGTTCATGGAAAAACTTCTGCTGGAAGCGACGCTCGAAGCGGTGAAGGAGGATTGGGTGGTGGGCGTGCAGGACATGGGAGCGGCGGGCCTGACCTCGTCGTCTTTTGAAATGGCCAGCCGGTCCGGCACGGGGATCGATATGGATTTGTCCCAGGTCCCCCTGCGCGAGGAAGGCATGACGCCCTATGAAATCCTGCTCTCCGAATCGCAGGAACGCATGTTGTTTGTAGTAGAACAAGGGCGCGAGGAGGAGGCCCTGACTCTGTTTAGAAAATGGGACCTGGACGCGGCGGTGATTGGCCGGGTGTGCGAGGACCCGAACATGACCATCCGCTGGGGCGGCGAGACGGCCGTTTGTCTTCCCATCGACCCTGTGGTCGACGGCGCGGCGGAAACCAAACGTCCCGTAAAGGAACCGGAGGGGCGGGACGAGTTGCATCGATTGGATTTGACCGAACTGCCGGAGCCGGAGAATCCTGGCGACGTTCTTAAGCAATTGTTGGCCTCGCCGACCATCGCCTCCAAGCGGTGGGCGTTCGAGCAATACGACCATATGGTGCGCCTGAACACGCTGGTTCTGCCGGGGTCGGACGCGGCGGTCATGCGCGTCCGGGGAACGAACAAGGCGCTGGCGATTTCCACCGACTGCAACAGCGCCTATTGTTATCTGGACCCCTGCCTCGGCGCGCAAATCGCGGTGGCGGAAAGTTGCCGCAACCTGGTTTGCTCCGGAGCGGAACCGATCGGCATAAGCAACTGCCTCAACTTTGGCAATCCGGAACGCCCGGAAATCATGTGGCAGTTCCAGCAGGCCGTGCGAGGAATCAGCGACGCCTGCAGTTATTTTGGAATACCGGTGGTCAGCGGCAACGTAAGTTTTTATAAT
>JAJDBB010000119.1 GCA_029261555.1 Nitrospinaceae bacterium
TTTTATCTCCTTAATGAAAAAAGGATTGCTCGCCGGATTGCGTTTCGGTCAGGCGCTGGAAACCAGTTTTTTCCCTTCCTGATACCTCTCGGCAAAATGGGCCTGGACCTTTGCGGGATCGAAACTCAAAAAAGTTCCTCCCGATTCAAAGTGTTGCACAAAAACTTTGCCCACGGCGTAAGCGGCAGCGCCTCCAAAGACCGGCAGGGTTGCCGCGGCGAACGAATGGCCGACAATCGGGAAGACCTTGATCAGGCTGAGAAAGGGGTTTCCTGCGGCCAACACCGGCAAGGAGCTTCCCACCAGCGCGCCGACCATTGATTTGGCAAGGTCCTTTTTAAAATCAACGCCATACAAATTGGCTAAACGGCGAACCATGTTTAATTGAATACTGGAAAGGGAAATAAGGTCGACTATGGGAATGGGGATCAATCCTGCGGCCGCCGACCCGTACACATGCCGGGAAATGATCTGCTCCGCCTTCAACTCATTTTCCGAGGGCTCCAAATTATTTTGTCGCGCGCTGGAAATAGCGGCTCTCAATTTTTCGTTAAACTTATCGTCCAAATGTTGGCTGGAATAAGCTTTATTCAATTCTTCCAGGCTTCCCTCAAGGACGCCGAGGTCCTCCATTTTTTCACGGCAACCGTCGCACTCCCCCACGTGCGAGTACAATTGCCGCAATTCTTTCCGGTTCAAGTCTCCATCAAGGTTACGGCTCAAAAGTAACCCGGCTTCTTCGCATGTCATTTTTTCATTCATAGTAAAGTCTCAATCCAAAAACCCTTGAAAAGGGCTCGTTTAATTATCTGTAACAAATCATGGGGAAAAGTTCCAAAAAAAATTTAGGATTCTATTGCGGCTGTGCGAGGGGGGGGGAGCAAATATAGGAAGTGTCCACTAATCCTGCAAATGCTTTTTAACGATCTGTCGGAGGATTTCCCTGGCGCGAAACAACCGGCTTTTCATCGTGCCCAGAGGAAGGTTCATTGCCTGCGCCGCTTCCTCGTAGGACATGCCTTCCAAACAAACGAGGATGACCGAGGTTCTCAGGTCGTCGGGCAAAGAATCAATCCCCTCCTCCAAGGCGGAAACAAAAATTTTATTTTCAAGGTCTTCCAGAGGAGATTGCCGGCTTTTATCTTCTAGGTTTAAGTCTTCATGAGAAACGGAATTAAATCTTATGTCCGGGCTTCGGGCGAAGTAATTGCGGGAAATATTGATAGCAATTCCAATAAGCCAGGTAGAGAATTTGGATCGGCCTTGGAAGGCGTCCAATTTTCGGAAGCCTTCCAGAAAGGTATCTTGTAAAAGATCCTCGGCAACGGAAGGTTCCTTGACGGTTTTGAGTAAAAATCTGAAAACCAGGTCGCGGTACTTGGTCACCAAATCGTCAAACAGGTCCACTTCTCCTGCGATCACCCGCTGAATGACCCGCCTTTCCTGGACCATTGGATCGAAATGATTTAAGTTTCCAGACTTATTCATCTTGACCTTCAAACGTGATGGAAGCAAAAAAGCTATACGCTATTCAGCGACAACTTAAAGATCAGGAATGTCGCTCGGTGTAATCTTTTCTTTTCTCAGGGGAAGCGTCATTGCGCCGGGTTCGTCCATCGGTGGCGCCATCTTCGGCTCCCACATGGTGGGAGTGAGAAAAATCATGATTTCTTTTGTTTCTATTTCTCTCCTCGTTTTTTCAAAAATCAAATTTAATCCGGGAATATGCCGCAACCAGGGAAATCCTGCCTCTGTTTCATTTTCCTGATTCAAAACCAATCCACCAATAATGATAGATTGACCGCTGTCAACCATCATGCTGGATTTTGCCTTATTCTTATCGATCTCCAAAACCACGTTGGGATTGCCTTCGATTGTCTTAAATTGAGAGTCTTCCACCTCAAAATCCATGCGAATTTTTCCGTCGGCCCTGACAAAAGGCGTGATATTCATTAGAACTCCGGCGGGTACGGCTTTTGGGGCAGTGATTGCCGCGCCTTGTTGCGCCGTAGGAATGATCACATATCGATCCCGGGTGATATCGATCTCCGCTTTTTTTCCGCTCAATGTAGACAGATAAGGACGTGTAATGAACCTACCTTTATTCTGCGAAACCAGAAAGTTTATCAAAGCGGTAAAACTTGTGGCATTGGAAACGCCGTCAACCCGAGTGAAAGAGATCGCATTGCCGCCAGCGGCGCCAAAAGCGGTTGAAAGCGCGGAGATTGCGCCGTCCGAAAAACTCTCCAGGTCGGTGCCCAGTTCCAAAAGCGCATTGGAATCTAATTCCACCACTAGAGCTTCTATCATAATATGAGGCGGCATACGGTCTGCGTTTCTCAGAATTTTTTCCGCCCGTTTGACGTCTTCCTCCGGACCGGATAAATAAACTCTATTGCTATGCGGTTGAATGCCAAAATAGACGCCCTTTTCACGTTTTCCATTTTCAAGGGGATAGAGTCCATCCAAAATATTCTTGACGGTATCGAAATCTAGGTAACCGATTTCTACTTCCCGATCGATGGTTCGGGGTTTTCCAGAGGGGTCTGGTTTCGAAGTATTGGGAGTTTCCTTAAAACTCAAAACTCCATCTTTAAGGTCGCAAGAAATATCGAGAGGTTCCAGGAGGAGATTCAAAGTCTTCAACAAGGAAAAGTTGGAAAACCGGGCGGTCGTTTTACCATAAATATTTACGCCGTTTAAACGATAAGGCTTATCTGTTTTCTCCAGCAAACGGTTGACCACGGTGGATAGTTTTGCGTCCATCAGGTCCAGACTGATTAAAAATTTATTATCGGATTTGGTTACGGTCAGGTTTTTAATTCCCTGTTCCCGGCGGTTTATCTTGGTCGCTTCAAGCTGGGCATTTTGATCCCGGTAGGAAGTAAGGATTTTTTTAAAATTTTCATTTTTATTTAACGAGTTGGAGGTGCCGGCACAGCCTCCTGAAACAACCAACAAGGAAAGACATAGTAATACAACCCAGCGGAACTTCATTTGTTCACCTGAATTCTTAACCAGTTTATTTTCATGGATTTACCCCATTGATTTTATATGTTTAGGGGCAAAAAACAACCCGAAAATCAAGCAATTCCTTCAATAACTTTGAATTGCTTGATAGGCTCCATTAACCTATGATTCATTTACTATAATAAGGAAGGCGTGGATTAAGCGGTTCTGCGCAGATGCAACTTCATTTAGCGCCTAGAAAAATGAACTCCAAAATTTTTAACTTTGACGACGCCAGTCGCTCCCCTCTATTGGAAGAACTTGGCGGAAAGGGGTACTCCCTGGTTCGCATGAGCCAGTCGGGATTACAGATTCCCCCTGGATTCGTCTTGGCGGTAGGGTATTTCAACCCTTGGGTTGAACAATTAAAGCAAACCGGCCAATGGAAAGAGTTTCTCGCCTCTCCTCCAGATATGATGACGGACAGAGCGCAAAAACTTCAATCCGCAGGCCAAGACCTTCGTTATACAAAAGAACAAGAGCAAGGACTCAAGGAAGCGCTTGGCCTCTACAACGAATTCAAATTTTTCGCCGTAAGGTCTTCCTCTCCCGAAGAAGACCTTGAAGGCGCGTCTTTTGCCGGCGGTTACGAAACCATCTTGGGAGTCGACCGGGCAAATATTGAAGACGCCGTCCTTCGCGCCTTTTGCTCGTGTCTGCATCCCAGGGTTTTCGTGTACAAGCGCGAGCAGGGGTTTGCCATCGACGATTTTAAAATAGCGGTGGTCGTACAGTCCCAAGTGGACAGTGAAATTGCCGGAGTGGGTTTTTCTCTCAATCCTATCAACAACGATTATGACGAAGCGGTGTTCAACTCCAATTGGGGTCTTGGAGAAACCGTAGTAGCCGGTCTCGCTTCTCCGGATCAGATTACCGTAAATAAAGTAAATCAAGAGATTGTCGATTTTCAAATCGGCGGCAAGGAAACTTCCATCTGGCTCACCGCCGGAGGCGGCACGGAAGAACGTCCCGACCCCCGCTATAAAGAGCGAACCCTCGCCGACGATCAGGTGTTAGAGCTCACCAGCCAGCTTTGTAGAATTGAAGATTTATACGACAAACCCATGGACATCGAATGGGCGTATTCCGGCGGAAAACTTTACCTGTTGCAAGCGCGGCCCATCACCACCCATCTTCCTTTACCGCCCGCATTAATCACCAAACCCGGGGACCGGCGGAGGATTTATCTGGATATTTCCCTCGTAGTCCAGGCTTTGACAGAACCGATTTCTGTTCTCGGTCTCGACTTTTTACGCGGGTTCATTGATGGCGTTTTCAAAGAAGTCTTTGGTACGGACAAACTGGTCGACGTCGAAGAGGGCTTGGCGTCTATAGAAGGCGGGCGACTCTATTTGAACTTGTCAAATGCGGCCCATGTATTCGGAAGTTTCGATAAATTTGCCGATGGATTTCAGAACATGGACGCCCTTACCGGGGAAATCCTGCGCCAGGTGGATACCTCTGTCTATAAGACTCCTAAACGTCCCGACCCCATTGGAAAAATAGGCCCACAGGCGGCGATTAGAAATCCCGATATCCCAGTCACCGTATTGCGAACGGCTCTTTTTCCAGAAAAGCAGGCCAAGCGGTATCGGCAAAAAATGGACAATTATTTTCAAACACTTCAGCAGCTTGAGGAACAAAAACTTGCTCTAAAAGATTATGCGGATCGGCTCCGGCAGGAGGCTATTCAAATGCTGGTTCACACGGCAATCCCTACCTTCGCTTTTACTCAAAAGGCTATGGGCAAACTCAAGGAAGGGTTCGACGAAGACGTCAAAAAGGATCCCGACGTCCAGGAACAGTTGGAACGAATCGACCGTTCCCTGCCGCACAACCTAACCGTAGAAATGGGGCTCACCCTTTTCAACATGTCGCGTTTGCTTGATCCGGACCGGTTTAAATCAAAGGAAGAACTTATCCAACAATTTGAAGCTGGCGATCTGTCCGCCGAATTCAAAGACGCTTGGAAGGGATTTATGGATAAGTTTGGCCATCGCGGACCGGGAGAACTCGACGTAGCCACGCCCCGTTACCGGGACAATCCTCAATCCTTGTTGAACCAGGTTTATATGATGTTTGATTCGGGAAACAACGATGAGAACGCGCAAGAGAGGTATGACCGTTGTCAAAAAGAACGTCTCCAAGCCTTCGAAGAGTTGAGCAAAATCGCAAACAAAAATGGCTGGTTCAGGACAATGCGCTTTAAACATTTGTATCGTATTCTGGAAACCTTCGGCGGTTACCGAGAGCACCACAAATACTTCGTCATCTGCGCCAACGGACCCTTTCGGGAGCGGGTTTTAAAAATGGGCGAACAACTTGGATCGACCGGACGCCTCGATAACAGAGAACAGGCCTTTGATTTGACCATCGAGGAACTCACCCGGAGCGCAAATGAACCCAATTTGGATCTTCGCTCCGCTGCAAAAAAGAACACCGCCTTCATTAACCAGATAAAAAATCGAGGCGACTTACCCGCGGTTATCGATTCACGCGGACGAATCTTCCGGCCCAAACGTCCGCCCCTGGCCGAAGGAGATCTTGTAGGTCAACCGGTATCGACGGGAGTCGTGCGAGGAAAAGTTAAAATATTGGCAAACCCCGATGAAAAACCGCTTCTGCCTGGGGAGATTTTGGTCGCCCGAGCTACCGATCCTGGTTGGACTCCGTTGTTTGTTAACGCTGGCGGTATCGTTCTGGAAATAGGCGGCATGCTCCAGCACGGAGCCCTTGTGGCAAGGGAATACGGAAAACCCTGCATTGCCGGAGTGCCCAACGCCACGAGCGAGTTCAAAGACGGAGACTATATTGAAGTAGACGGTAGCGCGGGTATCATCCGGCGAAACCTCCCTGATGAAGAAACCAACGAGTAAAGCTCCCGCCGTTTTTTCTTGAATTGATTCTGCCCATCCAGGCATTGATCTCTTGCCTGGAAACCTCAACTTAAAAAGCGGAAGAAATATGTGTGGTTAATTATTCGTTGAGGTTTCGGATTTGAGGAGGAAGAATTTGCCAGAGATTCAAAGTGGGTTCCATAAACCAAAGTCACAAAGTAAACGCGGTAGACGCGCTGGACTCCACCCTCTCTGGAAGACCAACTATAAGCTTGCATCTAATATGGGATAGGAAAAAAGGCGGGAAAAAGCGGGAATAAATGGGAAAAATCGGGATATTTAAAGGGTTTAAGGGGACAGGGAGAAAAAATATTTCCCAAACTGGATGCAACACGAAAAAGCCAAAAACAGCCGATTTATTGCAAGTAGTTTGGGATTATTGGCTGTGTTACACACCCCAAAAACCGGTTTACACAGGCGGGATCAATGTCGGCTTTCGGCCAAAAGCGGACATTTACCACGGAGACCCTGTATGGATCCCTTCATCGGAATATACCACAAAGGATACTGTTGAGGGCGGGGGTGGCTGAGGCAAACCACCCTGAATCCATTTAGAAATAGGCAATTAAATTTACTGCAATCGAACCAACCCTTCAAATGGTAATTTAAGTTTCCCTACATGAACTAGAAAACTTATGCTAGTTTAATTTGGATATCCAAAAAAAATACTTTTTATATAAAAACCAATATCTTGTCTGCCTTACGGCCATTGCAACATGAGCAATAAAAAATGAGTCATGCAAATACGACCGGTTAAACAAAGTGATTCAAAGTATTTAATTGATCTTTTTTTCAGGTTAGACGAAGAAACAGATTTTATGCTCTTCGAACCAGGTGAAAGAAAGATTACTTTAGGAAAACAACAATCTTTAATTGAGCAATTTGAAGAAGATCCATCAAGGTTTATGTTTGTTGCTGGCGCCGAAAAAATAGTTGGTTTTTGTGTCCTGATTAGAGGTAAGCAAAATAGAGTAAAGCATATAGCCTCTTTGGTAATGGGTGTTCAAAAAGAATATTGGAGGAAGGGAGTAGGCTCATCACTAATGAATGAAGCGATAAAAGCCGCAACCCAAGTTGGCATAATTCGAATAGAGCTAACTGTACACTCAAAAAATCAAGCTGCTATTGCTTTATATAAAAGATTTGGCTTCAAAATAGAGGGAGAAAGAAAATCATCTATAAATTTAAATGGTCAATTAGTTAATGAGTACTTCATGGCAAGGATACATAAAGATTAAAAAGAAGTTTACATGAGCTGTTGAGCTTTATAATTTTTAAACCATTGAGGAGGGGAAGATGAGACTAAATGATTTGGTATCGGACGAAACGCTAAAGAAGTTTAAAGTAAATGATGAAGTAATTTCGCGACTTGAAAAACTTGCAGAATATGATTTAAGATTTCTAACAGATAATTTTCATGAGGGTGAGCTAAGAGAGTTCTCCCCCGAACAACTTTTCCCTCTAATTAGACACTTCGGGAATCATGGCATTAATGTAGATATAGAGGTTGCAAGAAAGCTGGAAATCGAATTTAAACGTTTTGTTGCAATTGCATTATTAAAACCAAGCCGAAGGAACGCACCTTCTGGGCCAGTAGATATGTATTGGCATTTCTTTGTTTTACATACTCCCGAATATGTGTGCTTTTCGACAGCAATATTTAGCGTTTATGGACCGCAACCGCGTTTGGGGAAACATTACTTCCAAGATTGGGAAGACAAGCGAAAAGCAATGGTAGATCATGTCCCAGCCAATGATGAAACTAGGGCAAAGATGTTTGAGGTATACAAGGAAACGAGAGCACTTTATATAGATGCATTCGGCGATCCGGATCCGCTTTATTGGCCAGAACCTACTGGTGAAAAACAAGTCACATGTGGAGATTCGTATTCTGGTTTTATCAACCCAATTTTCAAGGACAAGGTTAAAAACGAATATGAGGTAAAGGTTTAGCAAAAAGATACACTAAGATAGTAATATCTAATGTGATTTTTTCTTGATTGCAAAAAATAACTGTTCAGATTTTTTAAATTGGTTCTGTGGGAGTTTTAGAAAATAGTTTGTGTTTTTCACAACTCCCTAGAACTGATTTTTTTCTGTAAACCTGACCATTTTTAAAGGAAGTGGTCATTGGCCTCAGATTGGGTAAATTGTAAGTGTCCAAGCTTACGAACTCAATCGAAAGGAGAATGCAATCAAGGGGTCAAGTCGCTGCTTGACTGCAACTTATTCACTAAAAAGTTGGTCAACATACTACCTTTGCAATTTTCTATCCAAAAAAATTTTATGTAAAGGCCTGCCTTTATGTCCGCTTTGGGTCGTTAAAAGACATGTCTCTGCTCGGCCAATAGCGGACGTTCATGTTACGATCTCGTGAGCCACCATTCATTCCGCGCCCTGGCGCCAGACCCCAATGCCCCGCAATGCGGACAGGTCCTCGCGGTATCCGATATTTCCTTCCCGCATTCGTAGCACGTTACAAGAGCCATGATGAAGCTCCCTATTGGCTATTCAAAATACCCCGTCGCCCGCCCTGTGATTTTTAATTTTGGTGCGCAACTTGATACACCGAACCACCTCGACATAATTCCCGCGTCTGTCGACGTCGTCTTCGCACCGTTGCAGGCTTATCTTGTCAATATTCATTTTGTTTTTTTTTATAAAATTTAGGGCCTTTTTTTGCTCCTCGCGGCACATCTGAATAAATTTCTTCGTTTGGTTAGAGTCATACTCTGAGTCGGCCCACTCTCTATCGCAAATTTTCTTTATATCCCACTTCCCCCTGTACGCCTGCGCCTGCGCGGCCGGGATCAAAGCAAAAACCAAAATCAAAACGATCAGGATTTTCATAACGCCCTCCCTTTAAATCTGCCGCGCGAACCACACAACACGGCCAACGATAATCAATTTTTCAGCCTCTTCTTTTGATACGTGCTGGTCCGACGATACCGCCTTATTGTCGGCCCGTATCATCACCGAGCCGTCAATCCTGCGCTCCAGCCGCTTCACCATCAACAAGCCGTCCACGTTGATCACATAGATAGCATTATCTTTGATTGTGTCGACCCCTTTATTGACGAGGATCGTGTCCCTATCCCGCAAAGTCGGCTCCATCGAGTGCCCGGAAACATTTACAGCCACCAGATCCTTCGGGTCCGCTCGCAGTTCGTTCTTGACCCAATCCTGCCTGAAAGACAGGAAGTGTTTGATTTTCTCCAGATCCGGGTGAGTCCCGCCGCCCGCACTTGGCTCGGCGTTGTACAAGGAAACCCGAACCAGGTCGGTTTCTTCTTTTTTATAATCAGAATCCTCTCCGTCTTCAAAGGCCTCCCCAACGCGCTTAGAGCCTTTCCCAGTCAACAGCCATTGGATGCTGACGCCAAAGAAAACCGCCAATTTCAACAGGTAATCCCCCTTTGGGATCTGTCCCCGCTCATAGGCTTGGATCGTGCCGTAGCTGATGCCAATTTTCCCAGCCAACTTCCCCTGAGTCATGCCCTTTTCCGCCCTCAACTGCCTCAACCTGTCGTTGAACTCCATTCCCCAACATGGCGATACGCTTAAAAAATAGAGCGTATCGCAAAGCTCCTCGCAATTTTTTAAATTCTTGAACCGTAAAAACCCTTGTTTTATAGGTATTTACATAGTTTTTTATTTAATTAATTATATTTCAAAGCTTATCGCATAAAAAATCGTTGACAAACTAGGCTTTAATGCCTATTATTCTAATAGAAGCTTAGAAAAAAGCCTTAATACTTAACAACATTATCCCAAACCGCCGTCTCAATCAATATCTGATTTAAGAAAAAACCTGAATAAATGAGCGGGAGAAACAGCCTTCCATGTCAGAACAAGCCGAATTTAATTTTCAGCAAAAGAGTCTGAACCCCGGACCGCGCTTTAAAGAAGCCTTGCGGCAGGCTGTCAGGAATTCTGGCCTTTCCAGAGAACAAGTCGTCGACGATATCAACACCCTCGCAAGGCTCGAAGGAATCACCACAAACGGGAACGCAAAAAAACTGTCCACAGCGATGCTGGATAAATGGTTGTCCCAGTCTCCCGACTACGAAATTCCTCTCAAGCTTGTTCCAATTTTCTGCTCCGTCACAAATTCCATCGATCCGCTCGTCGCGCTCGCGGCCCCCATCGACGCACGGGTCGTTAATCGCGAAGATCACCAGTTGCTCCAGTGGGCCAAAGGGGAAGTCAAGCGACGCGCCCTGGTCAAACGACAAAAAAAACTCGAATCGGAGATAGGTCTGTGAAGGTCGCCAAAAAAATCAATCGAGACTCGGAAGCAATCGTCTTTTTTTTATACCGCAATAAAATCACGCAAGCAAAAATTGCGGAAGACCTGGAAATCAGCGGCACCGTGGTCTCGGCAACGATCCACGGCAAAATAAACAACGAAAAAGTTCTGCGAAGACTCAAGTCTCTCGGCGTTTCTGAAAGACTGCTGGGCGTCCGACTGCCAGAAAAGAAAAACGGAAAAAGGCTGAAGCCTTTCGCTTCTAACAGTGGAGCGGGAGCAAGGGTATGACGCCGCTAAAACTCACAGCCGCATCCCTCTCGGAAACGTTGCAAATAAATCGCGGCAACGTTTTTAAGCGCGCCCAAAAAGAGTCTTGGCCTTTCGAAGAAGTCTCCGTCAAAGGAGGTAAGCAAAAACTTTTTCCCTTCGCGTCCCTCCCGGCCGCCGTGCAGATCGCCGTGCAAAAACGCCAACGCGACGACGCGGCGGACGCATCCCCAACACACGAGGCCCATGCAGGGGCCTTGCCATCAGGCGGGTCGGTTTCGGCAACGCTTCCCCCAACAGGTATTGCCGGGGCCGACCCCCTCCTCCTCTCCAATTCCAAATCCCAATCAAAAAACGTTCTCCCTCAGTGGGCGGACGATATCGCTACCGCCCGCACCGATCTGGTCTACCTCTATATAAAAGCCCGCGACGTCTCGAACAAAAAAACAAAAGACAAAATCGCCAAGGAATTTTTAACCGCCTACAACTCCGGACTCGCCTGGCCCAAATTATTTGAAGCTCTAAAAAAAGTCTCACGCTCCACGCTTGAACGCTGGCGCAAGGACCTCGCGGAATCAAATCACGACTACCACGTCCTCGCGCCGCGCTGGGGCGGGAACGCCGGAAATTGCAAACTCACGTCGGACGAACAGAACGTCCTCCTCGCCCAGGTCCTACATCAGAACAAAAGAAAAATCGCAACCTGCGTCGAATACACAAAAGATATCCTGCGCGGTCGCGGGCTTCCCTCGCCCTCAAGCCCGGCCACCATGCGCCGCTACCTGGATAAATTCAAAGAACAACACCTCGACATTTGGGTCATAAACCGCGAAGGCGAAAAAGCCCTCGTAGACAAAGTCCTCCCCTATATAGAACGCGACGATTCGCTGATAGAAGTCGGCGACGTCCTGGTGGCGGACGGCAAACGTTGTAACTTTTTTGCAGACAATCCGTGGACCGGGAAAAAATGTCGCCCACTCCTCGTCGGATTTTTCGACTGGAAATCCCGGATCCTCGTCGGATTTGCCATCGGCCTACAGGAAAACACCCAACTCATTTCCGCCGCCCTGCGCAACGCCATCATCGGCCTGGGCAAAACCCCAAAAGTCGTCCTGCTCGACAACGGCAAGGCGTTCAAAGGCAAAGTTTTTACCGGCGACGTCGATCTCGAACAAGCCGGACTCCTCGGCATGTATGCCCGCTTGGGAATAGAGACCACCTTCGCTTGGCCTTATAACGCGCGGTCCAAACCCATCGAGAGATTCTTTGGAACGCTCGGCGATTCCTTTGAACGCTACCTCCCCAGTTTCACCGGAGCCTGCATAGAAGACCGCCCCGCGTCCCTCAGGCGCAACGAAAAGTTCATGCAAAAAATGAATCCCGAAAACATTCCGACAATTCCCCAGGTAGGTCAAGCCCTGTCGAAATGGTCCGAATTCTACGGACACAAAACGCACCCGACCATAAAAAACAAAACCCGCGCCGAAGTGTTCGCGGAGGGATGCGGACCCGGCGTAAACGTCCCGGACCTCAATTTCCTGATGATGGATATAAAGCTCAAAAACATTCGACAGAACGGGATCAACTTCCTCGGCGCCAACTACTACGACGAAGCCCTGTACGGACTTCGCGAGCAAGTCGTGATCCGTTACGACTTCAACGACGTTTCCTCCCTGCAGGTCTATACCAAAGGGGGCGAGTTCATTTGCGCCGCAACCCGCGTGGAAAAAGTCCATCCGCAGGCGCGTATTCTGGGCGGACCAAAAGACGTCGAAACGCTTAAGCGAGAAATTGGAAAAGCGAAGAAATTAAAAAAACGAACCCTGGGCATAGCCAAAGACTCGCTGGATATCCACGGCGATACGAACATCCTTAACGCCATCGACTTTTCAAAAATGCCGCAGGACCTGCCCGGAAAAATAGAACAAATCGAAAATCAACACGCCGCCGAAAGCGAGGGGGATTCCTTACCGTCTGGCAGGACAGGCAAGGGGGAAACCGTTCCCGCTTGCGAAGGGAATCCCTCCTCGCCAGAGCGGAAACAAGCCGCGCCGGTCGTCCCATTGTTCCTCACCGCAACCGACCGCTACTTCTGGTTGGCCGACGAGGCCGAAGTCCGCGACCTCGATGAAGAGGAAAAACAATTTATTTGTGAATACGAAAAAACAGACGACTACGCCGTCATGGGCGGGGGGAAATCATGAGCCGATTCATTTTAAAACTCATTCTTTATACGACGCTCTTTGGCGTTCTCATGGCCACGGCAATATTCGGCCCACCCGTCTACCTCGCCGAACCATTTGATAATTCCTCTCCCTTTGCGGAAGAGGGGATCAACGGCAACGAAACGATCTATTGGAAGCTTGAGGAGAAATAGGCGAAAAAAAACGGCGGACGCTGTGAACGCCCGCCGCAAAACTTCTTTTCAAAACCTGTTATCTGGAGACTAACAAATGCAGAACGAACTCGTCAAGACGGAAAACGTCAAGCGAATGTACAGCGCTCTTGAACGCTTCCATAAAGGCGTTCGCGGTAGGCACGGTCTCGGCCTGATTTACGGACCGGAGGGGACGGGAAAAACGTTTAGCGGCCAAAAAGTCTGCGTGGACGACGAGCGATATGTTTACAAGCGAGCCGCCTTTTTAGATCGCCCAAAAACCCTAATGGAAGCCATCGTTATTGAGCTTGGCGGTCACCCCAGGGGCACCGCGAAAAACATGTTTAATCAAGCCAAACTTGAGCTTGTCCAAAATCCACGCACCCTATGGTTGGACGAGATGGACTATCCCGTGGACCAGGGATATATAGAAATGATTCGCGACCTCAGCGACGAGGCGAATGTGCCCATCATCATCACGGGGATGGCGAGCATTGAGCGGAAATTGCAAAAATACCCGCATCTTTACGACCGTATTTTGATGAAATTGAGGTTTGAGTTTTTCGATTTTGACCAGATCAAAAAATTATCGTCAGACCTTTGCGGCGTCGAGATTGACGATTCGGGTTTGCAATTTATTTTGGAAAAAGGTCAAGGCAAGTACCGCCTGACTAACCAGTTTTTTGAAATCGCCGAGGCCCTAGCAAAAAACAACAAGCTGAAAATCGTTTCAGCCGCTCACCTCAAGCAGTTTTGGAAAAAGCGATGAACCGGCGCGAACAAGTCGTTCGGGCTTGCCTCAAGGCTCGCTTCGGCAGAATCACCCTAACCCAACTGGAGTTGACGCTCGAACTCCCTCCCAAACCCATCCTGCGCGTCATGGACGCGCTGGTTAGCGAAGGTCTGACCGCCGTGGAGAAGGAGGGGTTCAAGCATCACCCTGTATCCGGTAGGCCGTCGCGCAACCCGGTTTGGAAAATTGTCGACCGGGAAGGTTTGAAAAAAAGAAAAGAAACCAAACGCCGACCCGGACCCGTCCGCGACCG
>JAJDBB010000120.1 GCA_029261555.1 Nitrospinaceae bacterium
GCATCCCATGGCGGTGTGTAGCGCGGTTGTGGGAGCGTTGGGCACGTTTTACCAGGATCAGTTGAATATTCAAGACGAGCGCGAAATCGAAATTTCCATTCATCGGCTGATTGCAAAGCTGCCCACCATCGCGGCGTACAGCTATAAAAAATCTATCGGTCAGGCCCTGCCCTACCCGGACAATTCGTTAAGCTACACGTCAAACTTCCTCCAGATGATGTTCTCCAATCCCTGCGAAGAGTACAAGATCGATCCCGCAGTCGCAAAAATCCTCGACGTCCTGTTGATCCTGCACGCGGATCACGAACAAAATTGTTCCACCAGCACGGTTCGTTTGGTAGGCAGTTCGCGGTGCAATCTATACGCTTCGGTATCGGCGGGAATTTACGCGCTTTGGGGTCCGTTGCACGGTGGAGCCAATCAGGCGGTCATTGAAATGTTACAAAATATCATTGCGGACGGCGGAGGGGTCCAAAAATTTGTCGACAGGGCGAAGGATCCAAACGATTCTTTTCGCCTGGTAGGATTTGGCCATCGGGTTTATAAAAATTTTGATCCGCGTTCCCAGATCATTAAAGGCATGGCCCATGAGGCGTTGGAAAAGCTGAACGTCAAAGAATCTCTCGCAAAGATCCTCAAAGACACATCGCGCGAAGCGCTGGAGAAACTAAACGTCAAAGAATCTCTTTTCGACGTGGCTCTGGAACTGGAGGAAATCGCCCTGCGGGACGAATATTTTATAGAGAAAAAACTATATCCCAACGTCGACTTTTATTCCGGCATTATTTACCAAGCGCTGGGCGTCCCGGTCAATATGTTCCCCGTCATGTTTGCCATGGGGAGACTCCCCGGCTGGATCGCGCAATGGAAGGAATCGCAGAAGGACGAGGACTTTAAAATTGGCAGGCCGCGCCAAATCTATATGGGCGCCGCTTCGGCGGACTACATACCGATGGAGGAAAGAAAATAACGGCGCAAAAATTTATCAGGCGGGTTCGATGGTGCAGGTGAAGGGAAAGTCTTCCATGGCGGCGGCGGTGTGAACCTGCTGGACTTTAAATTCGGCCCGTTCCAAAGGCAGGGCGTCCACCACGGCTTGCCCGGCGCGATGCACCTCGTACATTAAGCTTTCCGCGGTGTTAATGTCTTTGCCAAAAACTTTCAACAGCATGCGCACCACAAACTCCATGGTGGTGACGTCGTCGTTCCAAAACACCACTTTATAAAGCGGCAGGTAATCTACTTTAGTTTGCCCGTGCTGGTCTTCTTCAATTCCCGGGGCGGGAAGGGTTTCCGTGCTCATGATTTTGAAATTTTATAAAAAAATGTTCTTTAAATAAGTTCAGGTTGGATAAGGCAAATAATAACTAATTTTATTAGTTGCCAGTTGATTTATAATAAATTATAAAATTATTTTTTTCAAATCTTTTGAATCCAATTGAACATGTTTGTGGAATCCCATCATGCTCGTGGTCTCAAAACCAATTCAGTTCCTAAAAACCCGTCTTCCGTTTTTATTCCTGCTGACGGCGATCGGTTTATTTCCGGCTTCCCTTACCGGCTCCGAAGCCGCTGATAAAATCGGCCTGACGCGGGGAGAGTATTCCAACTTTCAACCCGACGGCGATATCCGCCGATTCGAGGGCGAATCCCTTTATTACGATATCAGTTTCCTGTGGTTCAATAAAGCGGCTACGTCCGAAATCCGTTTTTTCAAAAAAGCGGGCCGCTACCAGGCAGAACTAAGCTTCGAGACCAAAGGCGTGGTCGGTTGGTTCACCTCCTACCGGAAACACATTTACAAATCCACCTTTGAAATCACCGACCAAGGTTCCCGCGTCCGCACAACCAAATTCCAAAGAGAAGTCGTCATCGGCGACGAAGTCGAACAAACCGTCAACAACCTGGATTATCAAAAAGGCGTCAACCACTGGGTCAAATATAAAAACCGCCATTTGGAGCTTCAAAAAGAAGAACCCATCCCCGAAGGAGTCATTCAAGACGATATTTTAGCGGCGTTTTACAATTTCAGAAACGGAGTGTATGGAGCGGTAAAACCTGGAGCTTCATTCACCATTCACACTATCCCGGAAAAGGGTTTTGACAAAATGACCGTTAACGTGAGGAGCGAAAAGGAAGCGCGGCAGGCGGAAGAGGACGACGGAAGCGAGCCGTCCAATGAGTTATTTCTGGATATTAAAATTCCCAAGGAGATATTCAAAACCAAAACAGGAACCCTCCTAATTCGGGGTTCCCGGCACCTGGTTCCCACGGAAACCCAGGTGAAAGACTACATCGCCCTGGGGGATCTGCGGGCGGATTTCAACCACCGCGAATTTAAACCGCCGACCAACTTTGCGGTGCAAACGCTCTCATCTCAATAAAAACGGCCCTGGAGGTCAGACCTCAAAAACGGGAACCGGAGGATCCCGCCAAATATTCACTTCGTTGGTTTCGTCCAGAGCTACTTCTCCAAAAGTCACCGAATACGGCTCGGCGCCTTCCAGATCCAGGTCGACCTTCAACTTTTTAATATTCCATTGGCCCGTTTCGGGTCCAACCAGGGTCAAACTATGGGCGAAGCTGTTGATTTCAAACCCGCCCTCGAAGGTTTGCCCTGCCTGGGCGCTTCCCCGGACGTCCTCAAACGGAACTTTATGGCTGTTGATATTAAAATGAACCGGCTCGTCCATTCCAACGTCGCCCGTTTCAATGGTCACTTTGAATCTAGTAAGTTTCGGCATGTGTCCCTTTAACTAAAGTATGGATTCAATCCCGCCGCGTGGTCGGTCTCATCGTAAATGGCGCCGACGAAGGGCACGGCCTTGCGAAAGGCGTTGTGGATGCCAACTTTTAGAGTCAGGTCCGCCGAGCTACAGCCCTGGCACCCGCCTCCCATTTGAATATTTATCGTATTGCCCTGTATACCGGTCAGAGTGATTTGCCCGCCATGCCCCGCGACGCCAGGGTTGACCTCCAAATCGATGACCTTTTGAATATCCTCGCGGATCTTCTCCTCGTCCGGCATGTCACGAACGATCGATTCCTTTAAAACGGGACCGCCCTCCTGAAGCGTTTCGCGAACAACGGCTCCAATTTCCCTAGCAAACTTTTCCCACTCAAAATTATTCTGGTCGTAACGCGTGATGGTAAAGCTTTGCTCATGGACCAATAAGGTCTCCACCTCGTCGTTGGTAAAAATAACCTCCGCCAAGGGCGACCCTTCGGCGCTCTCGAAATCCTTAAAAAACCAGGAATGGCCGGGAAACAAGGGCCGATTGATCCGAAAAACGCATTGGTCACCCGTTGGGCTGGGCTGGGCGCGGATCAGTATTTCCTCCGAATCAGGCAAATCTGCCGCGTCCGAAACGACCGGGGCCTGAATCACGGTACGCATCATGGGAGTCGGCGCCAACTCTTCCATGGGCGGAGGGGACGCCGGAGCGGGAGGGGTCGGAGTTGGTTCCGAAACCGGGGCGCTCTCCTGGCTGGAAACCGCCGTCGCCGGCGTTTCTGTAACTATTTGGGCAGAAGAACCTGTCTCCTCGCCGGGACCAAACATGCTTTTTAGCTTTTCAAGTATCGACGCCACGTATTATCTCCTGATAAAAATCAATTGGCTTTTGCTTTAATAATAGATGCTACTTCATAGTAATCAGTCTCAAACCTTTTGAAAAGCAACCCGTCGCGCCCGGCAGGTAAATATATACCTGGATTGCCAACGAGATCAAAATCTTCATTAACCCCGGCGCTGGAAAAAAATAAGCCCCCAAAATGATAAAACAAAATAGTTAATAAAACCAAACATTTATAATGCAAAACCAAATCTAAACCCTAAATGCATCCGGTATAACTTCAATTTCCCAGGACTTCGGGTTTCCGGGTTCGCCTAACACGGAAACTACATCAAACCTGCAATCTCGTTGCGTTATTTTGTACTTGGCCAGGAAACTTTTAGCCAGCCGGGCAAGTTTCTTTTGCTTGGCAACAGTCACTGCGGCGGCGGGCGATCCAAAGTCAGTGGTCATCCGGGATTTAACTTCCACAAAAACCACCATGGCGTCATATTCCGCCACGATATCGATCTCCCCGAACGACACGCGATAATTGGTCTCCAGAATCCGGTAGCCCAGTTTCTTGAGCTTCTTGACTGCGGCCTTTTCGCCCTCTTTGCCGAATGCCTGTCTTTTTTCAGTCATGTCCGCGTCCTCTGTCGCCCAACCTAATCAATCTGATTGCCCATCAGCCCACCGCCTGCTATTCTTCCCGGCATGATTCTGGGTTGGGAAGACATTGCCGGCGGCTCAATTATCGCCTCGTTACTCATATGGCTGGGCCTGTCTTTCCTGTTTTACGTCGTTTGCTATCTCGCCGTCCTGAATATTATCGACGACCTCACCAAAAACAGCTGGACCAAGGCGCCTCTGAGCGCCGCCGCCGCTCTGCCCTTTGGATTTTTAATCGCCATATTCAATTATTCCCCCTGGATCCTTTGCCTGCTCATCGGCTACTCCAACTGGCGTCGGGTGAAAGGCCTGGCCGACCCGCAAAGCAAAAAGTTTAGGGACATAAAAATAAACCTGCCGCTTTTTTATACCTCCAGTTACGCCTATATTATTCTACTCTGCGCCCTGGCATACCTTTTCCAGACGCCCACTGAGCTCCACGACCAAACCGTGCCTTGGTGGAAAACGTTATTCCCCGAACTTCCCGAATAAGGAACTCAACCGGGGCAACCACATACCGGTCCTCTGCCGATAACGGGCATATTCCTCGCCAAAATGCTCCAGCAGAGCTTTTTCTTCATAGTAAATACGAAATTGAAATCCAAACCAGGCGGAAAACAAACCCAGCGTGCCCGCCAAAATATCGTGAGCCGTCAGGGCGTAAGCCAGGATCACCAGCATCATCGCCCCGTAAGAGGGATGCCGGACCCATCGGTAAAACTGGTCGATCTTGACTGTTTGATTCTCCCGGAACACGATGTCAAACTTGAACCCCAGTCGGCCAATCTGATAAATCGCGACCACTCTCAAAACGGCGCCTACGGTGAAAACAGCCGCCACCAGCCAAAGATTGAGAGCGGTTACTGAATCAAGGTTGCTCCGGGCAAAAAAAGACAAGCCGATCAGGGCGACGGCAATCGGCAGGGTGTGGCCAAAAAGTTGCCCCACATGGTCCCTTTTAAACGTCGCGTCTCCCGGTTTCACCGTCAGAACAAAAATCGCCAGCTCAATAATCCCAAATACGCAGTTCTGGCACGAGATCATTAAAAAACGAACCTCGTTCTCCGGCGTCACCCCCAGAGGAACCAGAGGAGCCAGATAAATGAGACCCACCAGGACGGTATTGAAATTCAGGTTGAGGTACAAGGCTCCTGAAAATACCGCGAGGTACGTCGCAAAGGCGCTATAAATCCAGATTTCCCCGATGCTCAATATATTTCATCCTCCGAAAGGCGGATTGTCGATAAATTTTGTACATACGGACCGTCTTTTAAAGGAAATACCAAACGATTTGGCCGCGCAAATGTTTTACCCTCTGTTTTTCCGCCTTCTTTTGGTATATATTAAAATAAAAATTGCGCAAGCTCCAACGGAGTATTTTATTTACGCCAACGCTTGTTTTGCAACCTGTTCGGTAGTCCCCTCCGAAAGGTTACGTCCATATATATTTTAAATATTTGAGGTTTTGTCATGAATTTGGATTTAAGTTCCCTGAACCTTCCTCCGGAAGTCATCCAGGAAATCGAAGAATTCTCCTCTGAGGTCGAGCGCCGAAACCGGGGAGAAGCCAACGAAGAGGATTTTAAACGTTTTCGATTGCAACAGGGCATTTACGGTCAGCGCCAGGAAGAGGAACAAATGGTGCGCACCAAACTGCCCTACGGCCGCATCACTTCCGACCAGATGGAAGTTCTGGCCGATTACGCGGAAAAGTATTCTCACGGTATCCTGCACGTAACGACGCGGCAGGACGTCCAGTTTCAT
>JAJDBB010000121.1 GCA_029261555.1 Nitrospinaceae bacterium
AGGCGGTAAAACAAAGGTAGAATTAAAAATATACATACTGGGTTCTCCAATAAAATTTATTGAACAACGCTTCCGCGTAGTGGAAACTTTTGCAAACAACGATCCAGACGCCAACCCCCTGAGCGCGTCCCGAGCAAAAAAATATCGCGGCGCGCCTGGGGGTCTTTCATATCCTGTCACGCTCTGGCTAGCAGTAATGCGACGCCGGAGTCGTGTCCTGTCGGGACTGATAGTGCGGCTCCACAGATATAACATGAGAAGTTTGGGTCGGGGGTAACACAAAAACACGATTAAATAACGACGACATAACAACCTCCTTTGAAAAATTATTAATTAAAAACAAAAATTAAAACAGGCATGTCTGGCGCACTTTGTTGAAATCAGCAAATAATGCCGCATGACGCGGAAGACATCGTCCATTTATATTGGAGTTTTGCGTTCCATTCCTCTTTGGTTTTTACGTTCATGATCGCTGGCGGTAAGACAAACGTCGAATCCAACAGATTCTCAATTGTCATTGTGATCTCCTTGTCAAAGTTTAGAAATCTGACTTACTCGATTCTTACTGAATCGTCCGTCAACCTTTATATATTAAGTAACTCAAAGTCTAAAAAAGTTCCCTGTTCCTACGGAAATATCGAAAAAATCTTTATTCATTCGTATTCAATTACCTGCATAGCGGTTCGAGGCGTCCACCGGTAAGGATAAATCCATTTTTTATCCTTGTCTTTGGTCGGGCGTTTCGCCTTTCAGGCCTCGGGTTCGGTAAATTTCAGGTTGCTGCCTTCCGGCAATCTCTTTCCGGTGATTTCAAAGATGGCCGCCGCAGGGTCTTCCTGGCACAAGTCGCGAAACTCGGCGTCCGTCTGCGACCGTTTGAATAAGGCGGCCAGGGCCTTCTTCATCTCCTCCTCGGTGATCACTTCCGCTTCTTCATACTCTGACATACGGTTCTCCTCGTTTTTGTAAGATGTGAATCCCCCACGCTCCCCCACTTCCCGCCGACGGTTGCGCCATGGAGCTTTATTGCAACAAAAGAGCCGACGGCAGAGCTTCCGGTTCCGCCAAACGCAACAGTTGGTAGCCGACGCCGGCGGTTCCCTGGAACATACTGGCGTTAAAAAAACGGTGCCGGAATTTCGGCTGAAAGGAACCGTTTTGTTTGGCCCGGGCCGCTACTTGAGACGTCAACCTGACCGCTTCTTCGACCCATTGCGGTTGGGACAATGCACGCCCTGCGACCAAAAGCGTTTCCGCCCGGCCCATATTCCCGCAACATAAATGGTCCCTTGGCTGAAGATCAATCTGCGATGTGCATTTTAACGCCGCCTCGATATCCTTTCTTATACCCTCCTTGTCGAGAATTTCCAATCCGCCGATTCTCGCCAACCCGATTCCCGGCGCGCCGTGACACCAGGCGCACATAAAACCGACGTCATTCTTCGGGTTCTTCTTATCCACCCTGAAATCGGGCCAATTATTTTCTTTGGAAACAAAAGCGCTGGTCTCAAAATCGACGGCTTCGCTGGCGGCTTCCAGAAACTCCGGCTTCTCCGTCGCCTGATATAATTTAAGAAGCGCGTAAGCTATGCCTGCGGCCCCATGGGAAAACCCGAGCAAGGGGGTATCGTCTATGGTGTTCCAGGCCCGAAAGCCCGACTCGCCCTTAACCCGGTTTTTCAACAAATGCTCGCCGCAGTAAAGCCCCTTGTCCAGTACCTCCCGCTTCCCGGTGGCCTTGTGGCAAGCCAGCAAGCTGAGGATCGCCCCCGCCGAGCCGCTGAGAACGTCGTAAGTTTCGTCGGCGTCAATATCCTTTTCCCGCAAGAGGGACGTTGCCTGCAAAGCGTCTTCAACAAGCGCAGAGTCGTCGAGCAACTGACCCATGCGGACCAGAGTGTAAATGATGGAACCCAGGCCGGTACATCCGCCCACGCCGAGTTGAGAAATTTCGCTCGGTTGGACCTTTTTGAGCCAACGGCGGGTAAGCGCCGTACTGGAAAGAGCCAGATCGCCAAATCCCGACCCCGGCGCAACCTTCTCCATAGCCGCCAGGAACAAGGCCACCCCGCCGGACCCGTCGTATAAATTAAAATCCATCGCCTCCAGCATAAATTGTTCGGCGCCCGGCACGCCCTTGAGAAGGATCCAGCTCGGTTCGCCGTTTTTAGAGTAATAGGCGTTGGAACGAATCTCCTCTGCCAGGGATAAGGCGTGATCGATCATCTCTCTTTTATCGATCAGGGGAGTCTCATCCGGTTCGGAAGACCTTTCTTCCGTCGGCGGATGCGTCTCTTTTAATTTTTGGCGAGCCTCCATGGCGCCCTCTATAAAACCCACCTGTCCTTCCATGTCCTTTTTATCAGGACCGACGATCCTTTCCTTCACATAGTAATAAGGGGATTGCGAAAAACTATTCGAGACGACTTCGCCGGACTCCAAAGTTAATGAATCGCTGTCTCCTGAGGCCATGAGTTTTGGAATGTCCATTTCCCACAGAGACAGACATTCTTCGCGGATCAAAGGCCAAACCGGAGGTTTATCTTCAATGGGAAGAAAGGAGCGGCTGAGGATGTCCAGTTGCAGGCTCAGGTCAACTCCCTCGCGCTGGTAATCGGGATGAATGGATTTTTTCAGGATCGACCCGTAAAAAGCCGTGGCGCGAAAAACAAATCGCGCCTCGTTTTGAAACAAGCTGGTAAAGAGGCTGTCTTCTGCGAGCAATTTTTCTTTTCGATCGCTCGCCATTTGATGCATTCGACGAAACCCGTCCACGATCTCCCCGGTATAATCTTCGGGAGACAGGTACTCGTCCCCGATCCTTGCCGCGTTTTTCGTCGGGTTGGGCTTGATTTTTTCATAGTTGAAATTCATGGCGTCGGTGTTGATGTTTTTCCATTTGAGAACCTCAAGGGTCTCCTCTTCACCCGGAACCGTTCCCATTCCGGTGATGTCGAAAAACTTATCTTTCACTTTATACAAATTGGGAAGAAAATGGGTTCGCACCACCGAGTTGTTGATCGCCTCGGTAGCTTCGGGAACGAGACTCAGTACGCTTGGGGCATACTTTATTCGGTGATGAAAAAATGTTTCCATATCGATAGGCGTCGGGTATTCCCCGCTGGCGACGACGTTTTCATTGTGGAAATCGATTCCGTCAAAGAGGTAAACCAGGCAAAGAAACATACCGGACCGCTGAAAATACCGGACCGCCTCCTCTTTGCCTTGCATGGGGAGATGTTCGACAAATTCCACCCAGCCATAGGAGCCGCGGTTGATCACTTTCAACACCTTGAAAGCCGGGTCCGCTCCCTCCTCGTTCAACCAGTTGGCGAACCTGAAATAGTCCGCCTCCAGTCCCATGCTCTTGGGCTTGTACACAAGCTTGGCGCCTGATTCGAAGGTAAGGATGATAACCGTACGCCCATTGCAGTGAGAATCGGAAAGACCCGGTTCCACGTCCGCGACTTTCCCCAACTCCTTTTCAATGGGGAACAATTGTTTTATTTCGGGAAGATCTGTTTGCAAACGGTCGAGGAACTCGTCGACCAGCGCCGCCCATTGGTCAATCCGCACGGCCAGCATTCTAGCCCAAACGCAATACTCCTTAAAAAGCGGCGCCAGCCCCCCCGCAACCGTCTCTTTGACAAAATCCAAATACTGCTTTCGAGAGTTTTTGTCCTTCACCACTTCGGAATAATCAACTCCCGAGAATTGCAGACACGCCATAAAGGTGGAAAACTCCACCTCTAAAACCCTCGAGCTGATTTCCGAGATTCTTTGCAAAAGAAACCGTTCCAATGCAGTTTGGGCTTTATCGGTCAAGAGGCCGAGGCGATCGCCTGCGAGAGCTGCGAGCTTCTTCCTCGCAACCAGGATGCAAGGCAGGAATATTTCTTCGAAAGGGACGGGAGACTCTTTTATCAGGAACGGATATTTTTCGCACAACTCGGCGTCCAGGTCTTTCAAAGGAAATTCCCGAGTCTGTTTTAAAATACCGTTTAGAATTATTGTCCAGGAAGGAAGGTCCCTGGAACCGGAAAAGGAGCCATCGCCAAGAAGTTCGCGCGCCGCGTCCATATCGAGACCGTCATAGGCCAGGCGTTTCTGGAACAACTCTTCGTCGCCTTCGGCGGAAATTTCCCGCCACTCCTTTAATCTCGCTTCAACCCGCTTTACCTGTTTCGGGTCTGGTGACGGCTCGGGCGCAAAGTCGCCTTCAATCCGTTCGTAGAGAGAACTCGCTTTTTCCGTAATCGTCCGAAGATCTTCCGGGGTCAGTTGCATATAGACGCTCTTTTCGTTTGTATTGGGAGGCAAAAATTATTGGGTTGAACGGTTATTCATGACCCAACGCAACGTTCTTTTATTAAGTAACCCCAAAGATAAAAAAGTTCATTGAAAATGCATTTTATACTGATAACCGAAGACGGTTCAATGATCCATATTCTGGTAAGGAAACTTTTGTGGAATTTCTTGCTCTGGACGGTTTTTGCGGGGAGTTTTATTAAACCGGACAATAAAAGGGCAACACGGCAGGAGAGGCTTCGACCTTTTGGGGGAGAGGTTCGAGCCTACGGGGCTGAAGATAGCCCCGCAGACTCAAACTAACTTTCTTGAACGCCGGCGCTTTAAGCCGGGGTGAGATAGGCGGCAAAGCTTCGCTTGGTCGCAAACTGGGTCCAGCGGCACGCTGGTCAGGAACTGGCGCCGATGGGCAAGGACCGGGGTTGAGATGGAAAGGGACGGTATCATCGAATTAAAAAACCTTATCCATCGCGTCCATACTCCGGTTTTTGCATAAAGATCGAAAAAATACATAAGGCGCTTCCTAGGTTTTTTTGCCCTCGACTCCCCCGGGACCTAACCGCCGCACACTAGGAAGGATTCGGTGTATCCGCACATGGCGGATGAGGCGTTGAGGGGTTGTGTTTGGGTGTATGTTGTATTGTGAGTTAACATCAGTGGTGGTAACGCGTAGTTAGCATTGAAAATCGACATAATAAAACCTCCTAGGGATTGACCCCCTGTTTTTGCCTGATGGATTAAACCCCGCACCCTTGGTGGGGTTTCGTGCTAGCGGCCGACACGCGTGCGGGGAACAAGATAGCGACGTGTGTCTCTGCGACGGTCGGCGGTAAAACAAAAGTAGAATTAAATAAAGACATGACGCTCCCTCCTCATTGAATTAAAAATCCGATCAAGACTTTTCTCAACCCTGGTTTTACCTGAATATAAAAATTAATACAAAGCGGGTTTCCCACCGCGCCTTTTCCCAAGTGGATTTGGAGGCTCAGGTGGTGGCGGGGGGCATTGGTTCGGTCCAGCGCCGGTTTGCGCCCCCGCCTCACATGGAAGATCCAACAATAAAACGGGCGGTAAAACAAACTTGGAATTAAATAAAGACATGACGACCCCTCCTCATTGAATTAAAAATCCGATCAAGACCTTTCTCAACCCTAGTTTTAACTGAATATAAAAATTAATACAAAGCAGGTTTCCCGCCGCTCTAAAAGGGTGGAGGCACAGGTGGCTGTGGCGGGGGGCATTGGCCCTTGCTAGTGCCGGCTTGCGTCCCAGCCTCACACGGAAGATCCAACAATAAAACGGATGGTAAAACAAAAGCAGAATTAAATAGCGACATGATCTTATCTCCCTTAAAAGTGGGCGAGACGACAGAATCGAAAAAGGATTCGATTTTTTAGGATACTGGTTTGAGCCTATGAAGCCGAAAGCCTCACATGCTCAAATCAACCCTTTGTTTAATAACCGCACATGCAAGGCGCCGTAGCAACGCCAACCGTGACCCACGACTGATCACATTCTTTTTCTATTTGCGGTAAGCACACAGACCTGGGTAAAACAAAAGTCGAATTAAATAGCGACATGATCCTATCTCCTTTAATAATGTTTTTATTGCGGACAGGCGTTTTGACGTTAATCCTTTCATAAACTAAGTAACCGGAGGTTGGAAAAAGTTCGCTGAAAAACGACGGGACAGGCGCGGGTTGACCCAATTTTTGTCGGAGCCGGGTTCACGCTTTCGCGCAAGAATGAGTGCACTTGGTAACCGCGGCTGTTACCGCTCGGGGCGTTTCTGGTTCAACGCAGAATTGAATCATGCGCTTTGGTAACACAAAAGCAGAATGAAATATGGACATGAAAAATCCTCCTAATAAAAAATGGGATAGACAGAAAAAACAACAACTTTTAAATGAGTAACCAGATGCGGTAAAAAGTTCATTTAAAATGCGTTTAATCTCGACAATCATTGAGGATTCAATGATCCATACGCCGGTTTTTGCATAAAGATCGAAAAAACACATAAGGCGCTTC
>JAJDBB010000122.1 GCA_029261555.1 Nitrospinaceae bacterium
TAAGGCGCAATGCTCAAGATTATCATCGCTATCTTGTACTGCGCCAGGTATTGAAAATACGCGCGCCCCAGGTCCTTTTGATCCAATCCAAAAAATTTATAATGGATTTTCGAAACAGGTCCTCGCAATGCGACCACCAGGATCGCGGAAATTTCTAGTACTGCAATATTTATCACTGATACCCAGCCAAAAACTCCGTGAGCGTCTCTATAGTCACCTTTCGCGCCTCCTGCCAGCGTGACGCTGGATCCAATAGATGCAACTAATACGGCAGGCGTTACGCGTGTGGGGGAGTCCGCAACTCAAAGACAATAACAAAAGCTCGGCAGGTAGGAGTTGGAGTGAAGTAAAACTTTTCAATCGCCAACCGTCGGGTCCAGCGGCGCGCTGGCCAGAAGAAAAGGAAGCCGCTTAAAATCGTGTAGAATATATTGACCGGAGAGAGGCCAACGGTAAACCCAAATAGTTACTACCGCAATTTAACAGGTATGAGGATGAAATAATGCGCACAGAATTTTTCAGTAAGGGAAGAATCGCCGGGACCGTGTGGTTGGTTTTGCTTGTTGTCGGGCTTCCGCATCAAAGCCGCGCCGTAGAAATAAGCGCTTATGGTCCCAACTTCTTTCAATTGGAGAAAGAGACTTATCTGTTCCATTACGATTGGACAATAGAGCAAGAGAAGAACTGGCTGAAGGGGGCCATGTGGTATCAATACAAAAAAACTCCTCCTTCCTACGCCAAATACAACCCCAAGAGATACTCTTACCTGCAGGACGCCGAAATAGTCGAGTTATTGGAAAAGGCGACTTATACCACCAAACGGACGACGTTGACCGGCGCCTATGAGGAAGGGGGGCTCATGTATGTGCCTCTTCCGCACGATGGAATCCCGGAGCACACCTTGACCATGTACAGGGTGAAGGCGCTGACGGGAAAAGCCGCGGGCAAGGAAGGGTGGATTTATGAAACCCGCATTGGTTCTCGGGTGGATAAGCCGGAGAATCTGCCCGCCACGGAAGTTGACGAGGCAAAGGGTAAGTCACCGAACAAAAAGACCGCCCGTTATATGGTGAAGCTGAAGTCGGGCAAAAGAATCGTCACCCGGTTTTATAAGGAAGCTGAAGGTACCGTGACTCTGAAGAAGGGCGGAAAAACTTTGAATTACCCGAAAAGCGAGATTGCCTCCGTCCAGAAACTGGGGAAGTGATTTTGAAAGCGTTCTAATCTAAAAAAATTTTGGAGGAATCCATAATGAAAATACGCACTTTGTTTTTTTCCTGCATGATTGTCATTTTTTTCGCGCAACCTCTTTGGGCCGACGCAGGCCATAAGAAGCCCTATATCGGTTCCGAGGCTTTTGAGCAGATGAAACAATTGATCGGCGAGTGGGAAGGTTCCATGGACATGGGCAAGGGTCCCATGAAATTCAAGACGACTTACCGGCTGACCTCGGGGGGAAGCGCCATCGTGGAAACCGCGTTTGCGGGAATGCCGCATGAAATGACGACGATCTATCACGACAATTCCAAACGCCAGTTGACGATGATCCATTATTGCGCGGAGCAAAACCAACCCAGAATGAATTTAATAAGCGCAGATACCCGCCGCATTGCGATGGAGCTTTCGGCGGATTCGGATATCGACGTGGCGCATGAAAAACACATGCACGCGATCACTATCGAGTTTGAGGGAAAGGACCAAATGACTCAATACTTGACGCCCTTCGAAAATGGGCAAAAAAAGGACCTGGTGACGATTGCCTTAAAACGCCAACAAGCAATGTAGGAAATATTCCTTTCGAAATAGTATTTTACGCTGAGGACGGTGAAAGGTTGAACCCTAAAAAAGCTTTGGTCGGTTTCCTCCACCTGTAAGGTGGTCTGCCTCTCCGGCGAGGAGTTATCCCGAAGCGTTGTTTCTTGACTTAAAAAAGAAAAGATCAGATCCGCGATTTGCCTAAAGGTATCCAAACGGGTAAATAGGAAGCGGTGGTTGTAGCTGATTGGAAAGTATTTCCCGGAAAACCTGAACCATCCAAGGAGCATATTGAAATGATCAAATTTGTTATGTGTTTGCGCCGACGCTCTGATATGACTCGCGAGCAGTTTCAAGATTATTGGGTGAAAAAACACGGCCCTTTCTTTATGAAAAATGCCGCCGCTATGAGGGCCAAAAAATATGTGCAATCTATTACTTTAGATACCCCTTTAAACGAAGGGCTAAGGAATTCGAGAGGCATGTTGCCAGAATATGACGGCTTGGCAGAGGTGTGGTTTGAATCAGAAGAAGATTTAATGGAGGCAATGAGTTCGCCGGAGGGGCAGAAGTTAAGCGCCGCGCTGCTGGAAGACGAGGGGAATTTTATCGATCACTCTAAATCTTCGGCATTCATTGTTAAGGAGCATGAGCTATAGGTAGCTGACTTTGTAGTGAATTTGAACAAAGTCATTTGGGAATGCAATTGCCTCTGATTTTTCCAGCCGTATGTCTTGGTTTATTTTACTAAACAGAGGCTTTCCTTCCCCTAGTAAAACGGGAACCTGCGTCAAGGTCATCTCATTGATAAGTTTAAGATTTAAAAATGCTTGAATAGTTTTACCACCATCCACGTATGCATGTTTAAACCCTTCACCTTCTAATTGAGCAATCAATTCCAGCAAATCGCCTGAGTACATCGCTACTTTATCCTTTACAGGAGAACTTAAAACCTTCGAGCAGTTCAGCTATTGTTGAGGCACACTAAATTGGAAAGCGCTGTTGGCTATCTTGGTATCGAAGTAGACGATGCATTAGAGATGGCGGAACAGACAGAAGTTTGATCAAAGCTAAGGATAGCGGCCTTTTTAAAAAAGGTCGTTATGCGGCAAAAACAGACATTATCAGAAATGATATTTATCGTAGACGGGTAAAAGTCCCAGGCTTTTGCATTTAAGTAATGTCCAACTTGCATAATCCATAATCTATTGGATTCTTTAAGGCTTCTTGGGCATTATCAAAGTAGCGAGGTTCTGCTTCATAGCAATCTGTAATAATCTCTTTTTTATAGTGCCAGAGTGGATAAGCGCCTTACCCACTGAATAGGAGCGAGAATTCATGACTGACCAACAGGCGCCAAGCGCTTGGCTAAATGTACCATCGACCTCTGGATTTCTTGCAGTCGGCAATTCTCACTCGATTTATTGGCGCTCTTTCGGCCATCCCGATGCGACGCCAGTTATTGCACTGCACGGTGGTCCTGGTTCCGGCTCAAATCCCCGACACTTAACGTTCTTCGACCCACAAATCCATCGGGTGATCATGTTCGATCAGCGCGGTACCGGGCAATCAACGCCGTCGGCCACTACGATTGAAAACACGTCGCAAGACTTACTAAATGATATCGAAAAACTGCGCCGCTACTTAAGCGTCGAGCGTTGGTTGGTCTTTGGTCTGTCCTGGGGAGCCTGTCTTGCATTGCTCTATAGTCAAAACCACCCACAGGTCAGTACTGGCTTGGTGCTGGCAGGGTTGTCAAATCGCCACGATCATCAGACCGCGTGGATACTTGAGGAACGTGCGCGGCTGTTGCCCGAACGTCACGAGGAGTTCCTGAAGGCGCTTGCTCCCGGCGACCGAGCTAATCCAATTGCAGCTTATTATCGAAAGAGTTTGTCTCCGGATCGAAAGAACCGGCTCGAGGCAACGTACGCCGTTTGGGCGCTGGAAGCCGACTTGGAAGGCCCGGAACCGCAAACGCTGCCGACGATGAGCCTCGATGAGATTGACGCGAGCATGGTCAACCGCGCGATGATTTACCTTCACTACTGGGCGAACAAGACTTTTCTCCCACACGGTCATTTATTGATTAATCCGAGCGCGCTGATTGACCTGCCTGTGGTATTGGTTCACGGCGCTTCGGACTGGATTTGCCCGCTAAGCGGCGCTCAGCGAGTGGTTGATTCGATCGAGGGTACTCAATTGATCGTTGTGCCGGGCGCAGGGCACTCGCCGTATAGCGCAGACATGTTGCAAGCGCTGCGCGAATCTATAGTGGCCACAAGACAACAATAAACGCTCGATTAACGACTACCAATTCGTCGATGCGTTGACGCCTGACCTGCCCCCCTATAAATAAGTCCATGGTAAAACTCTTTTTCACATGAAGTGTCCGTGAGCTCTGTTGATGCCACAACGTCCGCTTTGGGTCGAGAGTGGACTTAAAATCAACGTAATCGAACGTCCGTTTTCCATACCAATTGTTACCGCACATTCAACGGTAAAATTAACAGACAACAGTTGAGCAATATTAAAAACATTATATGAAGGAAGTGGAACCTTGGAATGAAGAAAACGATAGGCTATACATTGCTTGTTTTATCATTCATTTTTTGGGTTGTCATTTTTCTGCTCCCTTTTTTGGAATTATCAAAAGGGCAAATAGCCTTAGCGACCACATTTCTAATAATTGCAGGCGAGGCGGCATTCTTTGCATCCATTGCTTTATTGGGTAAAGAAGCTTGGGGACATATAAAAGCAATATTTAAACTAAAGAAATGATTCAATAAAGTATCCGGATTGGGTCGTTTTTTTAGTCGAATTACTTTTTACTTTGCGGCGATTGTGTGAGTACGATTTTGCCGATGCTTGAACCCGCTTCCAGTTGTTTGTGGGCCGTCATAATATTCTCTATGGATACTTCTCCAAAAGTTTCATTGAGCGTCGTTTTTATTTCGCCTGAATCGACAAGGTCGGCAATCGAATTAAGTAAATCATGTTGCTTGCCTCTATCGGCGGTTTTATACATGGATCGCGTGAACATGAACTCCCAGACAAAACCGGCGCTTTTGGATTTCAATTCATCCAGATCGTGACTTTGCGTTGTTTCCACGATACTGCAAATCATTCCCTGCGGCGCGATCAACTCCGACATGGTTTTGAAATGATCGTCGGTGTTGTTTAGACAAAAAATGTAATCCGGTTTGGCAAGAGACTTCTGTTTAAATTGCTCGTTCATATTCTCGTGGTGATTGACAACGACGTCCGCTCCCAGCGACAGGCACCACTGGCGACTCTCTTCACGCGAGGCGGTAGCGATCACCCGCAGGTTGGCAATTTTCTTTGCCAGCTGGATCGCAATCGAACCCACGCCGCCAGCGCCGCCAATAATAAGAATTTGTTTGTCCTTATCCACAGCGGGATTTATTTTCAGGCGATCAAAAAGCGCTTCCCAGGCGGTGATACTGGTCAGAGGTAAAGCCGCGGCCTCTGAAAAGTCTAAGGATTTGGGCATACGACCTGCAATATGTTCGTCTACCAATTGATGCGAAGCATTGCTGCCGCCTCGAGTGATATCCCCTGCGTAAAAAACGCGGTCTCCCGTTTTAAATCGGCTGACTTTTTCGCCTACGGATTCGACAACGCCGGCGGCGTCCCAACCAAGAATCCGCGGCGGATTCTGTGCGTCCTCGATTTTTTGACGAACCTTGTAGTCAACCGGATTAACAGATACAGCCTCAATTTTTACCAGCAAATCGTGGTCTTTGGGTTCGGGCGTTTGTTGTTCGAACTCGACAAAAGAACCCGTTTTTGTATCTGTATTAAATTGATAGCCAATCGCTTTCATTTCTTTACCAACTCCTCATGAAATGGGTAATCCGTGTAACCTTCTGACCCGCCTCCGCCAAGTAACGTGCGAGTATTGATAGTTTCATTCAAAGGAAAAATATCTTAAACCCGTTTGGGATAGTGCGGAATAGCCCGAAAACAATTTTCGTTGTCAAGCCTGCGGCCTGGCCGGCGAAGGCGCCGGGGCCGCCAGGCGTAACTTGCACGGAAAAGCTATACGGCGAATGTCTCTATTGTCATCGTTAGCGCCTCCTGAGTTTTTCCGTTGACCAGATTATTTAATTGCGGCTAATAGCTAATTCATTTTAACTCGCATCCGCGGAACCAGACCCAATGCCCTTGTTGCAAAATCGGTCTTTTGTGGCCGAATGGAGGATCAGATCGGCGTTATTCGATTAATTCGTTTTCCAATTAGAAATTTACTCGTAAACCCGAAATTTTCTTTGTGGAAAATAGAAAATTTTCTATAATACTTTTTTCAAATTTGAGATGGATTTCCGTTCCCTGGGGAAAATGCGCATACTCGCATTGAGCTTGGATCTACGAATTCGTGCGTGAATAGTCCTCCCTTTTGATACGGTTGTTCTATTAATGAATCCGCTTTTAATACCTAAAGAAAACTGAAAGATATTGCCATGAAATACATCTATGGAATTTTAACCGGCCTTATAGCTCTATTCGTAATTGTACCCGTTGTCTCCGCAGTCGACAGCAAAGCTTATAGTATGAATGATGACTGGCAAGCATGCAGCGCTAAAGGAATCAAAGATTCTCAGAAGCTGAAAGCTTGTATCACTTATCCTGACACGGGGCAGAGTTTTGAAACCTGTGAAAATTCGCCTAAGGCGATCTATTTTGTGCGACACGGGGAAAAGCGGTATAGAGATATCACTGGGCATAATAATGAACCTGAATATACTCTGAGCGCCGTTGGCCAAAAGATGGCGCAACACCTTGCAAGTATCTTTGAGCCAATACCCGTTAAAATAATTTACGCCAACGACGCTACCCGGGTGCGGCAGACGGCGTGTCCCCTAATGAGAAGCAAGAAGGTGGAACGTAGGATAGTTTGTAAGAGTGAAACTAAAAGCGAGCGGTTTCTGCTAGGCGCCCTTTGCAAGGCCCACAAGAATGAAGTCGTTGTGGTCGTAGGTCACGCCAAAACGATAAGAGAAATGCTCATAAACTTGAAAGCAATCCATCCTATTTATGACCTTAAGATAGAATTAGGAAAGCTTTATAAGGTCACTTTCCAAGATGGGATAGGAACCTTAGAGCAACCGCATATTCCTTATTGGAAATGTGAAAATTTGGCTTGCTCGGAAAATGGCGCTATGAGGGTGGAGTTGAAATAATTCCTGTTACCCGTTAATTCTAAACAGCGCTCTCAGTGCGGGGACATATAGAATTCGGGTTTTGCCCGGCCCTCAGCTCCACCGCTCCGCGTGGGGCGAGTTTGGTTGCGGCGGGTAATATTTTCTGGAATGGGTTCGAAAATTCAATCGAAGAAGGGATTAATCCCTCATGCCCTTTCCACCCTTCAACGAGGGATTTTAACGAAGCGGGTAAATCCTTAAGCTCTAATAAAAAATGGCGATCAATGCGTCTCTTTTTTCGAAGATTTTTCCTTAATCGAAATCACCCGGTAAGAAACGCTTAGACAAAGCACCAATAGCCCATACATCAAAACATCCGTTGCATGCTCGGAAGAAAGAGAATAGATCAGTATTTTCCTGATCAATGCCGCAATGGCAAGCGTAATAAACGCTTCCAGAGCAAAGCTACCGCCACGCAGGTGTTTCATTTCATCATTAATTAATTCAATCGCCGCCCATAGGATCAATAGACTGCCCAATGTAGTCAAAATCCCCTTTTCTATATTGGTCTCCCCGGAAACCAATAAATAAACGTCATATCCGAACAATCCAATTGCAAAAAAGGCCACCATCACCAAAGCGCCCGCCAACAAATAATTAAAATACGAGCTGACCTTTTTCAAAAAACCCAGTAAACCTTTTTCAATTTTAGAGAGGGATAAAAAGCGGCTCAATTCCTCCTCTCGATAGGAACAGGTCAATACATCCAAGTTGATATCGATTATTCTTTCAACCGCTTTGATCCTGTCTGTCAGATTTGAATCGTCCTGATACTTTTTTTGAACGCAACCAAGGACAAAAACACGGACAAAATTGAATGCCGCATTCACATAATGCGTAGGAAGCCCCAATCTGACGTGGACCTCGCCAATCTTATAAAGTTTCATAAAATAAGAAATATCATAAGTCCCGCTAAACAGATCCAGGTACCATTGCCGGATCATGCCTCTGTGACGGGCGATTACCTTTTCATCATTTAGAAACTCCGCCGATTGTTCAAATTTAAAAATAAATTTATAGAACTCGTCTAAAAATGTATCGACACATGATTCCAACTCCGGCCTCATCTGCAAAAGAAATTTCTCGTCAGAATTGGTAAAGCAATAGTTGGACTTTATTTCATCACATTGTTTTGGCATATTAATTTCCGGTAGCGATTGATGTTGCGCCGCTTATTTTACCAGCTCAGAAAAATAGTTATGCGACTTTTTTAGCTAGGGTGGACCCAGTAGACGTAACTAATATGGGGATGCAACGAGCTTGGGAGTAATTGTCGACGAGATTTCGAACCGGGAACTAACCGAAGCGTTGAGAGAAGTTTGTCCGCAGTAGAGAGAGCTACAGCATATTCGCCCTCCGCGGAGGAGCCAGGAAAGCGTCTGGAGGCAATGCTTGATACGCAATCGCTCCAAGCATGTAGCGTTCTCCGTATAAGCCGCGCCAATTTCCTTCCACCCGGGGGGTGGTGGCGCTCATAGACGGAGAATGTTCAAACCGCCTCTTAGTATCCAAAAAAGAACTGGATATCGCCGAGGAGCATCTGCCCCTCTGGCGAAGAGTGGTGCAATTAACGGAGCGTGTTCGAACCAAACCAATGGAACGTTGCCCGTCGTCAGCAATTTCCATCCACCCGGGTGGGTGGTGGTGCCGAGGGCCGGACTCGAACCGGCACGGGGTTACCCCCGAGGGATTTTAAGTCCCTTGCGTCTACCAGTTCCGCCACCCCGGCTGGGTTGGTAAGTTTCTTCTTTACGGGTCTGGTCTTTCGGTCCCGAATGGTAGCAGGATTTTTTTAAAAATCAACTTGCTCGTTTGCTCGCCGACTCGTTTACCCGTTTAACCCGCTCCACCCTCCTTTCCTTGAATTTCCCGCCCGAAAACTGCGACAATGTCTTTCTTGTCCATTTGCCCGATCCCCTAACGAAATTGTTCGCATGCTAAATCCGGAAAGACTCCTAAAAAAAATCCTACGCCCGGACGTCGACGTCGACGCCTTTGCGTCTTCCGGCGAAGCTCTGGAGGAAACGGTCGACCTGTTCCGCAACGTACAAAAATGTTGCAAGGCGCGCGCCTGGCTGTTGGAGTCCGCTGGTTTCGACGCGGCGCTCTCGCCGCAAGCGTTCACCGACTTACTCGCCTTGCCGGAAATCGACCGGCTGGAAACGGTCACCCGCGACCTGGAAGTCGAAATCTCCCGGCGGAGCGACGCCCGCCAGGCCGACGACCCGGTAGCGGTGGGCGAGTTGAACGCGGCGCTACGCGAATTGTACAAGGACCTGGAAGAGACGCGGTCGCGGTGGACCAGGGATTTTGAAAGCCGGCTATATCTGATCGACGCGATCTCGGACGATTCGTTGAAACGGGCAGAAGACTTGGTCGTCGCCATGAAAAATTTGAACTGGCAGGGCGTGGGATTCCTAGTTTCAATTTGGAAAGCCCGCAGCATTGAGGCGGAGTTTAAAAAACTTTTCCCGCTGGCGGATGGGGTCCATCCGCTCCGTCAATCGCTCCCGCGCGTGGAAAGCGAGCTGAAATTTTACGCGCATTGCCGACGGGTGAACGAAAAATGGAGTCCGCTGGGGGTGGACGCGACTGCCTGGTTGCGCGGGAACCTCTTGAGCGGCGTCGCGCAAAACCTGGAGGAATTGGGCAACGCGATCTGGAATCTGGTCTACGAAAGCCCGCGCCTGCCTAAATCCGTCGAACTCGCGGAACTGGACTTCAACGACGTCGAAACGTTATTTAATAATAAAAAGATTTTCTATTAAAATTTTTTAGCGGAAGCCGGGCAACGCCCGGTGGAAGAGTTTGAGTTGCAAGCCCTCCCAAGCGCGTAGCGCTTCCCGAATAAGTCACACTATCTGCCTCCGGGGCTTCCCCGTGAGTCGACCCCCATTTAAGAGTCCAGGTTTCAGGGAAGGGGTCGCCTTGGCGGTAGAAAATGTCGGCTACCTTGTTTAAAATCAATTGTTTTTGGCAACTGCTTATATTAAAATGAGTTCTCATGGGTTTAAAAATTTTGATTTTGGGTCATGCCTAGAACAGTAGGTTAAAATGTACGCCAACCTCTTGTTATGAAAGCAAGGATTCGCTACCCAAAACGTTCAAAGGTTTCTAAGGAAAATTTGAGGTGAAGTTTCCATGTCGCCTTTATGGTGAGCTTCAGGGACTCAGTTTGGCGACCATGGTAATTGATTCGGCGTGTAGTAATGCCGCTTCCAAATTGAACTCTGTAAACAGTAATCCAAGGACATACTGATGAGTAATATACCAAGCTACTCTGACTGGCTAAACAATACCAGCGCCGGTGTTTTCAGCCGCCGCGGCCCCTTTCTCAAAGCTCTGGACGAAAAGATCCAGCACAGAAGGGACATATCAACTATCAAAGCCGCCCTGGAGGACTATCTGGCTCATGAAGAAGTGGGTTCTCGGAACGGAACTGGAATGATAGACAAGCTCATAGCCGCTGTCGGTCTAGGGGCTACGGCCACGGGTAATGATTTTGGCGTTATTGCTTTGGGTATGAATGAAGCCATTCCCGACGTAATAGAGCCTCCGAATCCCATTCCCGTTGCTCCCCCTCCAGTAGAGGTCCCGGTAGATCCGTGGTTAGAGAGCCAGGTGGAACAGGCATTTACTATAGAAATTACTCCAGCGGACCAAGCAAGACCGCTGATTGATTTCCAAGCGCGGAGAGATATAAAAGGTAATGCACTGGCTATCAAGTTAACTAGTATGAATTCAGATTTGATGCAACTGGAATTGGTAATTAGCCGTAAGTTAGTGCTGATTTGTCAATATTTCACTCTGGCTATACAGCAGGGTTTGGAAAAGTTCAAAGAGCTTCATCTGGCCGACGCACAAGATAAGCAGTTCCAAATAACCGTTGCCAAGGGGATCTTTTCGGCCATTGAAGCCCTCCCGTTCCCTCTGTCTGTGTTGGGAAAGGTGGGAGGGGCATTAGCTAGCATGGCTGACGTTGATACAAATTGGGGGGGATATAAAGTTACGATCCCCTCGCCTGGCGGAGTTAAAGGAGCCGTCGCGGAAGCCGCACAAACCTTCAAGGATAAAACAACCTTGAATGTGCAGACCGGCAAACTTGCTAATCACGCGAACACGATGACCAGTTTCATCCAGGCCTTTAATAGCTACAAAGACGACGTCCTTAAAAATTTAGAACAAAAGAGAAAAGTAATAGGTGATGACCCAAGTAGAAATAGATTAGTGCAAGGAGTTTTAAGTAAATTCAAAAATACAAGAAACCTTAACGCTAAAGACCTTAATGAAGTGAGTGTCGAAGTTGGAAGTAAGATAAGGACCATCGATCAACTGGTCAGAGGAATAAAAAAACAGTTTAAACCGCTCGAGGATATGCCTGCCGTTGACATAGATGAGTTGCGGATTTGGATGACGGTGCAAATGATAGCGGATTACGCGATGACCGGTCTTTGCGACAATGATAATACGCCTATCAAAAATATGACGGCTAGCGATTTGGGGGGCAAAGGTTTTGGCGAACCTTTCGCAAAGTTTCTGTACAGCGATGAGGTCAAAATCCTTCAATTAAAGGAGACGACTGGCGCTACCGTAGCGATATATGCGGGAGGGCGGATTCCCTGGGAGGGGCGCCTCTACGACGTGATCGCAGTGATGTTGTTTCTAGAATGGTTTCAGCGCAATATCAATCCGTTTGACCTATTACGTCCAGACGTCACTACGGTTAAATTCAGAAAATACATTACTGACTACATAAAGCAATTAGGTATCGCAATGGAGAAGTATCAAGATAAATCATTTTTCCGAAAGACCGTCAGCAGCGTCCAAGATGTTAATGCTCATATTGGCCGATAAAGGCGAGCCTGCCTCCTTAAACATCCCGGTTTTATAAATACTAACTCTACAACCGGTACAGACTCCAGGGAGAAGGTCAAGATTGGAACCTGGATTATAAAAAACTCGCCACTCGCCGTGGGGGCAGGGTAGGGGTTGCAAGCACACCATATATTGTCATTGTTCTGTGAACGTCACAGAGAATGCCTCTAGGCGCTTGCCTGGTCAGACGGATTTAACTTGGAAGCCTTCTTCCTTGTCCAACAGCAGCTGTTTGATATTGGTCATTTTTTGCGCTTCGAGCAGGAGTTCCTGGCCCTCGCCTTTTATTTTATTCAGACGCATGTCCAGCCGCTTAAGGTTGGAAAACAGAGGTAGGTATTTTGCGAAGTATTTGGCGCCTTCGTCCGTCAGGTTGTTGTCGGACAGGTTGAGGGTGACTAGGCTGAGCAGGTTGTCGGAGATGGCGATGTGTTTGATCCCGTCGTTGCCAATTTCATTGTAAAACAGGTTCAGAGACGTGAGCTTGGTCAGTACCGTCGACGTTGCCAGGCTTTTCACGCCCCGGACGCCCAGCAGGTTGGTTCCCAGCTCGAGGGTTTCCAGATCTTTTAAAAGTTCGCAGCTGGCCAAGTCTTTGGCGCCTAGTTCTTTAATGTAACACGCTGTCAAGTTGAGGATTTTTCCATCGGCGGTCAGGTTTTCCTGAAACAGGCCAATGCTCTCTTCCGAGGTCAGATGACCTTTGCTGAATTTGTTTCCTGAATAATCCATAATTTACGCGTATCTCATAAAACGTTAACCATTTCACGGAAACCGGTTCCGCTTGCCGACGATTCGGCGGGACTTTGTGTTTGATCGTTATTATAATGATAAACGATTATAATCGAAACCTACCGTCTGGGGAAGCCCCCAGTGACAGATAGCGCCAGGCAAGCGCCTGGAGGCAATTAGTGTAACGTTTAAAAACGCTACGGGCTTTGGTGAGTTTAGCGTCTCGAATGCAATAACGAAAGTTCGAGAGGTTGGACGTCAGATCGAAAAGAAACTTTCCAATCGCCAACTAATGAGCCCAGCGTCACGCTGGCCGCCGGGCAAGCGCCCGGGGGGAAAGTTTGAGACGCCAGCTCACCAAAGCTCGTAGCGTTATCCAAATACGTCACACTAGTTGCCCCTGCGGCGAGCAGCGACTATTTATTTGATTTTTCCCTGAAAAATCATATTATAGACGCCTCCATTATTAATTAAAGCAGAAAGAACATTAACCCATCGGATTTCAGGAGTTCATTAATGGCCAACCTCTATGAAAACAATCTGGAGTACAGCCTTGGAAATAACGTGATCGTGACCCAGATGACGCAGGCGATCAACTGGGCGCGGAAGTTTTCGTTTTTTATCTACCCGTTCATCACCGCGTGTTGCGGCATGGAGTTCATGTCCGTCGCCGGACCGCGTTACGATCTCGATCGGTTTGGCGCCGCGTTCCCGCGCTTCTCACCGCGCCAGGCGGACTTGCTGATGATCGTCGGCACCATCAGCCACAAGCAGGCTCCCATTTTGGTGAAAGTGTACAACCAGATGACCGAACCCAAATGGGTCGTCGCCTACGGCGTCTGCACGGTTTCCGGCGGCTTCTACGATAATTACGCCACGGTAATGGGCGTGGACACTCTGCTTCCGGTCGACGTTTACATTCCCGGATGCCCGCCGCGACCGGAAATGGTCATCGACGCCTTGATCCAGTTACAAGGCAAGGTACAGGGCGAGACGCTGAAAGATCACATCAAAGGCGCCGCCCCCGTTACCCACCCCGCCAGATTATAATCGAAGCGTTTTCAATTTCTTAAAGAACTCCCCGCCATATAGGCGCGGAGTTCTTTTTTTATTCTCTCGACCCAGTTCTTGCCGACGCCTATTTCGATTTCCGTCGCTCCCTCCTGTTCCAGAAGCGCTTCGATGTTTTTCACTTGTGCCTCAATGAACATTTGAAAATCGTCCGGGTCGCCGGGTTTTAATTTAAAACCGCCATCGCCCTCCAAAAAGCTTTCTTTTAAAAAGTTAAAGTAAAGCGCCCGCCGCGTCCGCCGGTCTTTGATTTTCAATTGATGTTTGATGGTCAACAGAGCTTCTGTTTTGCGGTTGATGACATAGCCCAGGCGAATGTTGTCGGTTTTGAACATTTGATTTTGGATAATCACGAAAGCCCTCTCTTTCAACTCGTCGGCGATATTTAAATCCGGCGCGCCGAGGACTTTGACCGCCGCAAGCTCCAGCGCAAAAGCGGGATTCCCCGTTTGCGCGCTCCAGAACGCCGCCTCCTTTGGCCGTTCCCGGTTGAGCCGGCCCACCTCGCGAAACAGCGGCTCCATTTTTTCCGTAGCGTCCGCCAGGCGGGTTAAGGAATCCTCGTTGAACGACTCCATAAACCATTGCGCCTCGCGCGGCAGTTGGTAGTCCTCGCGCGTACCGCGCGCAAAAAATGCGCGTAAAATTTCTGGCATGTCCTCGAAAAAATACGCCTCGACCGCGTCGGCAAAATACGGATAATTCAAAATCAAAAAACGCGGATCAGAGCGCGCGTTCAAAGCGTAAGCCTCCAACTCGTTGACGTGGCCCACAAACCGCTGGGTCAGGTGCATGACCTCGTGCAGTTGCGTGTTCCCGTCGTAGACTTTGGCGTCGATCAACAAGGTGCGCGGGAACAGTCGAACCGTATCGAATGTCGCGTGGGCAAACTGGCGCGGGTGTAACCAGGCGTCGGCGTAGGGTTGAATGATGAATTGGCGGAGCGGAATGTTTTTGATTTCGGGATCGATTTGCTTCAGGCGGGCGATCGTTTTGCGCAAATTTTGCGCCACGCCTTGCAATAACTCCGGTCCATCGTGGCACTCGCCGCAACCGTAGGTTTTAAATCCGGGGATGGTGAACAGGACGGGTTCTGCGCCTTCGTCCAGGGAAATTTTAAATTGGATTTTATCTTCGGACGGAAGGGCGACGGATTTTTGCGGCGCATGGCGGGCAATCAGGCGTTCCATCTCCTCGACGCCAATTTCAGCGGGCGCCCCGGCGACTAAAAAAACGCTCAGCGCAATCATGGTTATGAAACGTCCCGTCAACCGGCTTGCCGTCGGCGGTAGTATTCTGCAACGGAAATTATCCGTGTCCATCCGTGTTCATCTGTGGTTGTGGATCATCAATGGTTTCCTGTTCTTCAACGGTCTCCGGAACAGTCGTTCCATCCGGCTCCAGGGTTTCAGCTTTCGCCGCCTCTTCCGCAGGAGCTTGTTCCATCAGCAGGCAGGAGGGGCAGAATCCGGAGGCGCCGGACGCCATGCGGAACAATCCTTTCAAGGTCTGGATGCGTTCCGGGCTGTGAATCAGGAAAAACCCTTGCGCCGGCGCGTGTTTGGGGCAGATGTTGGCCATCTTCTGCATCTGCTTCACGCCCTTGCCGTCCTCTTCCCCAATGAACGCCGAAAGTAAAACCGATTGCTCCTCCTCGGCGAACGGGTTGTGCACCGCTTGGGTGACGTTGTGTTCGCCGTCGGTATAAATCAATATCCGCGCGTTGGGGATGGAGATAAAATCTTCCTCCCCCTGCCCTCCGCCGACGCGCACCGTCTTGTGCACCAGCGGTTTGAAGTCTTTGATTCCGCCATGTTCGGAAAGGCCGCCTTTCAGATACGCCTGGTAAATTTCGTGGGCGAGCTTTAAAGCTTCGTTGAGGTTGGTGGTGCGCGGTTCCGGCGTTTTAGTTTCCAGAATCAATCGGATGTATTCGCCAAAGGCCGCCTCGTCGCCGTAGTCGTCGACGATCTCCTTCACGCTTTTAATCCACTCCAGTTTTGGAGCGCCGCCAAAGACGCACAGGGCGATGAGCGCGTTGTCCGCCTGGGTGATATTTTTCAACGACCAGACGCCGCCAGCCGCGTTCATCGAAACCAGTTGGAACTTGTCGCCCGGATAATCGGTTGTGGGGAAGGCCAGGTCGCCCATGGAGAGGGAACCGTCCATCATTAAAATGCAAAGCCCGATCTCGTTTTCGAATCCGATGGGTTCTGGTTCTGGCGCCGAGGCGGTCGCTTCGTCCGTGGCGTCGGTTGCGGACGCGGGCGCGCCCTTGACTTCTTTCAGCCAGCCGGAGCCGTATTCGCAGTCCGGCTGGTTCGTGCAAAAACCGTCCGGAGTCGGCTGGTCGTATTCTTTATTGCATTGCGTGCAAACAAATTTTGCCATTTACATGTCTCCTGCCGGAAAACAGTTGAAAGCAGTCGGTTGACGGTTGGCAGTTTAAGAAAAAATATTCAAACGTCAACTTCTGCCTTCAGGCGCCTGCCTGCTAGGATTTCTTTTTGACGTACATGACGATTTCGGTGGGGCGGGGTCCGATGCTGGTGGTGTTGTAAACGTGCAGGGTCTCGTCGGGGATGATATACGCGGGATCCACCTGCAACGAAAACAACTGAACGCCGCGGGCAGGAACCAGATCGTCCACGCGTTCCAAATGTTTGCGCTCCGGTCCCAGAATTCGTTTGTCGCGCATGCCCTGGATTTTGGAACTGGAACCGACCCAGCTTTTTTCGATCCACTCGCACACGTCTTTTTCCGACATTCCCGGCTGGCCGCGCACGCCGAGGTAGACCGGCTTGTCCATGTAAGTCGAATCGAATTTCGCGCCGAACATTTCATCTTCAAAATAAAACGGAATATTCATGTACGCTTCGTGGACGCCCTCTTCAATCATCCGGAAAATATATTGCTGGGCCTGCTGAAACGAGCCCAGAGGATCGTTGTGGTCGTACGGTTGCAGAACCGGAGGCACCAGAGTCCCCAACGCCGCCAAGTTGCCCACCAGTTGGCACAGCCCCAGGTAAAGCTGAAAGGGGTGAGCCTTGCCGGTGTTTAAAATTGCCTCGAACATGGGCAGGGAAGCGACCATGGTCTGGATCAGCGTTTTGGTTTCCAGCATCAGCGGCATGCCGGAAGTCGAGGAAGGCGCCAGGACTTCGTAGGATAAAAACACCGCCTTCTCGCGCAAACGTTTGGCGATTTGCGAACACATCGCGCCCAGCGGCGATTGCAGGGACACGGACAACGTGGGCGGAATGAATTCGTCGGCGGAAAAAGATTCGTTGGCGTAAGACGCGCGGGCAAGCGGGAAGCTGACGAATTTTTGCGGCGGGGTTTCCGCCACAATCAGGGTCAGCCGGGGCTGGAGCCGGGGAATCTGGATTTCGTTTTCCCCCGTGTTTTCGTCGACGATCTCCCGTCCTTCCTGGGAATCGTAGCGCGCCAGATCGCCTTTGAAAGCGTTTTGCCCGTGTTTTTTGGCCGGCAGGGCGAGGTGAACCGTCGCCAGGGTCTGCTTCATCTCATCCATGAAGGGAGTCAGATCCGCTTGCAAAGGACCTTGCGAGTCGCCTTCGTTGCCGTAAACGACCAAGGTTCCATCGGGCATGATGGCTTCGAGTTCCACGATCTGCAAGGTTCCGGCGACCAACAGGCTCTGGTTGATCGTCAGGCGTCGCACGCCCCAGGAAAAGGGGGCCATGGAATTGATATGGTAGTGCAACAATTGATCCTGCCGCAGGACCATTTGCTGGAAGTGGTGCGGAGACAGCAACATGCCCTCGTGCCATTGAATGGCTTTCGGTATTTCATGGGGGTTATCCATGAAAAATCTCCTTCGGTAGGTCGTTCAATTTCAATTTCTGGTAGAGGATATTGCCGTTTTATTTCGGCGCGACCACAAAACTGTCTTTCAGCAAAGTGATTTTAAAACTTTTGTTGGGACCGATCCTGGCGCGGTGGTCGCCCTTGGAAAAATAATTGGCGAACACCAGACTGCCCTTCGCTTCCGTCTTCACGGGCAACTTTTTGATTTCCACTTCCTGACCGGGGATCCATTCCCAGCTCCAGCTGGCAAACGCTTCGTTACCGGGATAATCCCTTTTAAACTGGCCGCGTTTTTCGAACCATTCCCTGGCCGGCATTTTTAAAAGGGTATCCATCAATTCCTTATTGTAAACCAGCACGTAATCGACGGCCACCGGGTTATTGTTATTGGCGTCTTCAGCGATGCTGATTTCAAATTTTACTTTTTGGCCAAAAAGAGCCTGTGTGCGGGTTTTCAAACTACAGGCCGTAAGACTGGCGATAAGAAAAAGCGCAATTAGTCCGCCAAAAAAACAGCGGAAACGGGTACTCCCCGGCGCTGAAAAACTGGATTCCGGGTGGCGGCGGTTTGGCTCCATTATCGAGACGAAATCAAAACAGGGTTGGCGAAAAATTAAACTGCTGAACCGGTGGGTTATCTAAAAGGAACAATAACTAGTGTACAGATTAAGGATTATCAAAATTTACCGGTCATGTCAATAAAAACCTAAGAAAATCAAATGGTTTTGGGGGTTTCCCTCGCCGGGAGGTCAAATCCTTGCCAAACGCATTTTCGAAGCCGGGTTTGGCCGTAGGAAAACGGTCCTTTCTTTATCCAACCGTTGAGAAATCAGAATAAAACGTTTATACTCAATTCCTTTTAATCAACAGGTCGGGCTGTGGCGGAAGGCATGGACAAAAATAAGAGCGACAGAATTCTGGACGAGGCGAAAAAGCGCCAGGCCCAGGAAGAAACCGTTCAGGTTGAAGAAAAAAAAGTCAAACTGGTCGTCTTTACGCTGTTGGGAAATTATTATGCCTTTTACGGCGAAGACGCGCGGGAGATTCTTCCCGTTCTCAAAGTTTATTTTGTGCCGGGTTCTCCGGATTATATTCTTGGCATCATCAACGTGCGCGGCGACATCCAGTCGGTGCTGGATCTTAAAAATTTCATGCAATTGCCCGCAAGCAAAACCCGGGACGAAAACCGCATCGTCATCGCCCAGAAAAACGACTTAAAATCAGGCATTTTGGTGGACAGCGTGGAGGACGTCCTGGATGTCCCCGAAAGTTCCATTAAAAAGGCCATTTCGACTTTGGACGACAGCATTGGTTATTATGTGGTCGGTGAAACCACTTATAAGGAAAATAACGTAACCCTGCTGGACGTCGGTAAATTGTTTGAAAAAATCGCGGAGAATTAGCGCTTCATTCAAGAGCATCGGCTAATTGCGGTAAAACCCACGGCAATGCGTGGAAAAGCCGAAGCGTTTGATTTTCTTAGGTCGGCAACGTATGGAAGAACTCAGGTTGTTGATTTTTAAAATCGGCGACGCGCGATTTGCGGCGGACATGGAGCAGATCGACGAAATGGTGGACGAGGGAGTCCCCAGGTCCAAGGGTTGGAACGTCGTGAAGTTTCACGACTGCGTTCCGTTGCGCGGGCCAGAGCCGAACTACGTTCATCCCCACGTCGCTTTGATTCGGGATGAGTCGGCCCGGCATGCCCTGCTCATCGATCAGCCGCAGAACATTTTCCATGTGGCCGTTTCCAGGGTTCGCCCGTTTCCGGCGCTTCTGGAAGCGAAAAAGAAAAACGCCGCCGTGTGGGGCGTCGTGTTTATCGAAGAAGAAATTGTTCTGCTCGTGGATCTGTACAAGTTAACTTTTGCCCCATCGGACGAAGGTGATTTGGAATCCGCGGAAGAAATAAATATAGAAGGGTGACCCGGGAGGTTCCGGGAACCGACCCATTTTAAGGGTTGATCGTACTTAAGTTTTTTTCCGGCGTTGAAATAAATTTTTCTAAATAGCGATTGGGGGAGCGTTCAAGATGCAAAACCTTTCCATTAAACAAAAAACCTACGGACTTTTTGGGATCTTGATTTTGGCGACCACGATCGCAAGCGGAATGATTTTCGCGTCCTTGAACAAGGCGGGCGAAGACGCGGACATCACCAACGCCCTCGGGCGCCAGCGCATGCTGAGCCAGGCCATGGGCAAAACCGCTCTCGGCAACGCCATGGCCAAAAGCCGGAAGAAAACCATTGAGCGCAACGTCTCCCAACTCGACCGCTACATGACTAATATGCGCGCCAATTACACCAAGTACGTCATCGTTCCGATGAAAAAAGCAGGCATACAAATTAGCATGGAGCCGGAAACGCTCAAGCATCCCGGCGTTCCCTTTCCCGCCACCTACACCCGTATCGTCAATTCGGCCTTCGCCAAGAATCAGGATTTCCAGATCGACATTCTCAGCAAAGACCCGGTGAACGCCGATAAAACCCTGAAAACCGACTTGGATAAAGCCGCTTGGGAAGCCCTGGAAAAAGATCCCAAGCAAGTTGTCTCGCGAGTGTACGAAGAGGACGGAAAGTTATACATCGGGCTTTACACCGCCGACATAGCGACCATCAAACCCTGCGCCTCCTGCCATGCGGCGATCAAGGGGAGAAAGTTCAGGATCGGAGAAATGCTGGGAATCCGCAGTTTCCGCTTGTTGTATTCCTCGGACGTGGGCATGGGAAAATCTGAACTCAACGCCAAACTGGACGAATACAACCGCCTGAAAAAAATATTCGAGCAAACCCTGAACGCCATGCAAAACGGCGGGGAATATCCCACGGATCTGATGGGCAGGAACATGAATATGGTTCCCGCCATCGACGCTCCGGAAGCGCAAAACAAAATCAAAGAGGTTCAGGCTAAATTCAACTCGTTAAACGCCCAAGTCAAGAACCTGGAAATTGCCGAGGTCAATTCCCTTCCCTATCGCATGGCTCAGCAAAAAATCCTGAGTGGCTCCAACGAATTGAGGAGCGCGAGCAACGACCTGGTCAACCTCTACACCCAAATCGCCAACCGAAACCAGACCCGCATCCGCTGGGCGGTGATCGTTAACCTCGTTGTGGTGTTGATCATACTGTTTGGAATGGGAGTTTACCTCACCCGCGCCGTCGTCAATCCCATGATCAAACTGGCAGGCGTCATGGAGGGCGTGGCCCAGGGCAATTTCGTGCAGGACAAGCTCCCCGTCCATTCTTCGGACGAGGTGGGCAAGCTCGCCCAAACCTACAACACCATGCTCGACACCATGCGCGACGTCGTCAATCAATCCGAGGACATCGCGGCCGGCAACCTGTCCAAACAATACGAAATGAAAGGCGACCTGGCGCATGCCTTTGAAAAAATGACCCAGGAATTGCGCGACAAGCAGGCGGCGGACGAAAAATTCAAAGCCATGGCCGATGATCTGCAAAAGAAAGTCGACCATCTGCTTGTCGTGGTGAGCGCCGCAGCGAAGGGCGACCTGACCCGCAAGATACCCGCCATGGGCAAAGACGCAATCGGACAAATGAGCGGCGGATTGCAGGTCTTTTTCAAGCGTCTGAGCGAAAGCATGGCCGCCATAACCCAAACCGCCAACAACCTGGCCCGCTCGGCCAAGGAGATTTCCTCCGCCGTCAGCGACCAGGCCTCCGTGGCGCAACAGAACGCTTCCTCGGTGACGGAGATTTCCTCCACCGTGGAAGAGCTGGCAGCGTCCTCGTCGCAAGTGGCAGAAAACGCCAACGCCGTCGCCGAAATCTCCTCCAACGCCCTGCGCGAAACCGAGCGCGGCATGGAGGCCATGGAAAACCTGAAGTCCAAGATGGACCTTATTTCCGAAGACAACCAGGCCAGCATTAAGGAAATTGTCGACCTCGGCAAACGCTCCAACGAAATCGGCAAGGTCATGGAGATCATCAACAACATCGCAGACCAGACCAAACTGATCGCCTTCAACGCCGCCATCGAGGCCTCCAGCGCGGGCGAGGCGGGCAAACGCTTCGGCGTGGTCGCCGTCGAAATCCGCCGCCTGGCCGACAACGTTATGGAATCCACCGGCGACATTCAAATCAAGATCGAGGAAATCCAGCAAGCGATCAACCGCCTGGTCGTAGCGTCGGAAACGGGATCCAAGCGGATTCATGAAGGCGCCGAGCTTACGGGACAAACGATCGAGGAACTCGAACGCCTGGTGGACGGCTCAAAATCCGCCGCCGATTCCGCCCAGCAGATTTCCCTGTCGACCGGTCAACAGAAAACCGCCACCGATCAGGTGTTGACGGCGCTCAAGGAAATTGTCAACGGCAGTCGGCAGTCTTCCACCGCCATCCGACAAACGTCCAGCGTGACCAGCAAACTTTCGGAGATGTCCAACGATTTGAAAAACATGGTAAGCAAATTTAAAATTTCCTAACCCCAGGCAGGCGCCTGGAGGCAACCGGGGTAGCCCCCGGAGGCAGTTAAAAAAATAGCAACCACTGATGAACACAGAAATAAAGTTGGCAGCGGTCGGTTGTCAGTTTAAGGAAAATTATTCAATCGTAAACTATCGCCCCCACGGCGAGTGGCCAGGCGCTTGCTTGGCGGCTGGGTTATTAAGGAGCGTTTAATGCCAATAAGAGTATTGATTGTCGACGACAGCATGCTGGTCCAGGAAGTATTGAAAGATATGTTGTCCACTGATCCCGAAATCGAAGTCGTCGGCGTCGCCGGCAACGGCAGGGAAGGCGTGGAGATGACCAACCAGCTCAATCCGGATTTCATCACCATGGACATCAACATGCCCGTCATGAACGGACTGGACGCCATCCAGGAAATCATGGCGGATCACACCACGCCCATCCTGGTGGTTTCCAGCATCAACGACTCCAAAGTGGCGTTCGACGCTTGTGCGCGCGGCGCCATGGACGTCTTTCCCAAGTCAGAGGTCGACCCGGACAAGGCGTCCAAACTAATCGACAAAATCAAAAGCCTGGCCGGCACCCAAGTTATCGGCCACACACGGCAGGAACCGCCGCCAGAACCCAAAGCGCCCGAACCCACAATCGGCAAAGTGATCGCCATCGCCTGTTCCACCGGCGGACCCAAAGCGCTTTCACAAATATTGCCCGAGTTGCCGTCCAGCTTCAAGTATCCCATTTTGATCGCCCAGCATATCGAGGACGGGTTCCTGAGCGGGCTGGTGCAATGGCTGAATCAGGTGTCGCCCCTGAACGTTCAGGAAGGCTTGGAAGGGACGGATGTTTCCGCCGGGGGGATTTACGTCTCACCTTCGGATAGGCATATGCAGATCGACCCGCAGGGCAAAATCTGTTTTATCGACCGAAAACCCGCCGATCCTTATAAACCTTCCTGCGATATTCTGTTGAGTTCGGCAGGCAAATCCTTCGCTAAAAACAGCGTGGGGGTGATCCTTTCCGGAATGGCCCAGGACGGGGTCAAAGGTTTGCAGGCGATTAAAAACAGCGGCGGCGTCACCGTCGCCCAGGACGAAAAATCCAGCGTGGTTTTTGGCATGAACAACATGGCCATCAAGACCGGTTGCGTCGATAAAATATTGCCGCTCCGGGAAATCGGCAGGTTTCTGGCCGACCTTTAAATTGAAGGTAAAGCGATGACGTCCGTTACCAGCGACGCCACAATGGATTTAACGCCGTTCATCAACCAAATTCGGGACCGTTGCGGTTTGTCGTTCAAACAACAAACCGTCGATATCCTGCGCACCGCAGTCAAGGAAAGAATGCAGACCCTGGAGTTGCAAAATCCCGCCGGGTACTTTTCCATTCTCCAGTCCCGCGAAGACGAAATCCAGCGCCTCATCAACCTCGTCACCGTCAACGAAACCTATTTTCTGCGCGAACCAAAGCATTTTGAGATACTGACGGATCATCTGATCCCCGCCCTGCTAAAAACAACCAAACCCGGCGGTAGAATAAGTATCCTCAGCGCCGGATGCTCCACCGGGGCGGAACCTTATTCCATCCTCATTGCCCTGTTGGAAAAGTTCGGCGACAGCATTCTGGAAAAGGTAAACGTGATCGGCGTGGACCTGGACTCAGAGGCTCTGGAATCGGCCCGCGCCGCGCGTTTCGGCAAGCACGCCTTTCGCGGGATGGACCCGAGAATTCAGCAGGACTATTTTGTCCCGCTCGAAAATAATGTGCTCGAGGTGGTCGACCGGGTCAAAAGCCAGGTGGAGTTTTGTCTGGGAAACCTGGCCGAGACAACTTTGCCGGGAACCCTCGGTTGGTTCGATATTATTTTTTACCGCAACGTTTCCATTTACTTCGACAAAAAAACCCAGAAGGAAATTTTTCACAACTTGGCGCGCATGCTGACAGGCAGCGGCAAGCTAATCATGAGCTCCGTGGAGATATCCTTCCACGACCTGGATTCCCTGCATTTGCAGGAAATCGAAGGGGTTTATATGTATGGAAAATCTCCCGGCCTGAAAATTCAAATCCCAAAACCGGCGCCTTCCGTCGACGGCAACGCAACCTTGAACCGGACGGTTCCCGTTTTCGCCAAGAGAACGCGCCCGTCGCGGCCCGCCGCAAAAAAATCCCGATCCGCCCACGAAGAACGTCCACCCCTTCGGCGAGGAGACGCGCGGCAAGACGGGGAGCGCTCAGTTCCCATTTTGGCGTCCAAACAAAAAAACAATATCGCGCAAGAACGTCCGCCCCTTGGGCGAGGAGCTACTTTTGAAGACGCGCTGGCGCTCACCCAGAACGACAAGCCGGAGGAGGCCTTGCGCGTTTTGAAAGCGCTTTTGGAATCACAGCCCGACTGCGTTCCGGCTTATGGATTGCTGGCCGCCCTGTCGATCAACCTGAATCGTCTGGACGCCGCCGAGCAAGCCTGCCGGACTGGCCTGGCCCTGAACGAATCGGACCTGGAATGCCACCTGCTCTCCGGCCTCGTCGCCAAAGAGCGCGGACAGATCAAGGAGGCCCAAGACTGGTTCCGGCGCGCGGTTTTTTTGGAATCCTCCTGCTGGCTCGCGCATTACCAATTGGCCGAAACGGCGAGTTCCCGGGATCAATGCGAGACCGCCGCCAAACATTACAACGCGACCCTGAAACTTCTGGATCGCTACGGATTGCAGAACAACGGACTGGCTTTTTTCCCATTGGCGTTTTCCGCCGACCATTTGATTCATTTATGCCGGCACAACCTGGAACGATTGAAGACTCGACACTAAAAATTACTCATGGCTTTTGACAAAACAAAATTCATCGCCCGCTTCATCGAAGAGGCGCAGGAACATATCGAGGTTCTCAACGAAGGCCTGGTCAAGCTGGAAAACGAGCCGGGCGATACGGAGACCGTGAACCAGATTTTCCGTTCCGCGCACACGATCAAAGGTTCTTCAAAAATTTTGAACCTGAAAGAGATCAACCAGGTGGCGCATAAACTGGAAGACGCCCTGGACGCCCTTCGGGATAACAAGATTCAGCAAAGTTCCGAATTGTTCGACCTGATATTCAAGGCCGTGGACATAATTGCGGACATGGTGGGCAAAACTCTGGAGAGCGAAACGCTGGACGTCGACACGACGGAAATCTGTCAAAAACTTTCCGAGGCGGCCCAGGGAGGCGCAGCCGCAGCCGTTCAGGAAGCCGCGCCTGTGTCGGCGGAACCGCCGCCTCTGGCGCCCGAACCTCCGCCGGTCGCTGCAACGCCGCCGGAAACCAAACCCCCACCCGTAGCCGCTCCCGCGCCTGTTTTGGCGGAACCTCCGCCCGTCGCCAAAGAAACCCAAACCCCGGCCCCGGCCAAAACGGCGCCAATCGCTAAAAAGACAAAATCCCGCACTGCCGAAACCGTGCGCATCAGCACCGCCAAGCTGGACGAAACCGTGAAGCTGATGGGCGAGATCGTCTCCAATCACATCCGCATGAAACAAAACCTGGTCGACATCGACGAGATCGGCAAATTGTCGAAAAAATTTCTCGACCAGTTTCAAAGCGTCTCCAACGACCCAGCGGGCTTTACCAACGGCAAGCGCGCCGGCGTTTTAGAAACGGCGCATGCCGTCCAGTCCAAGTTGCGCGACCTGTCCGCCAACACAAAGGACGTGTTGAATTTTCAAACCCTACTGACCGACGACCTCAGGGAAAAAGTTCTCAAAATGAGGATGCTTCCTCTGTCCACCGCTACCGACGCCTTTTCCCGCCTCGTGCGCGACCTGGCGTCTTCCTGCAACAAGAAAATTCATTTCACCGTCGAAGGCGCCGAGACCGAGTTGGATAAAAAAATCATCGAGAAAATCGGCGACCCCCTGCTCCACATGATCCGCAACAGCCTCGATCATGGGATTGAATCGCCCGAAGAGCGAGTCAAAGCCGGAAAACCGGAAACCGGCGAGTTGCAACTGATCGCCGGTTACGAAGGCGGGTCCGTGCTCATCCAGTTGAAGGACGACGGCGCGGGAGTCGCCGTCGATAAAGTGAAGGAAAAAGCCTTGCGCAAGGGCTTGTTCGACGAGGAGACCCTGAACCGGATGTCGAAATCCGAAATCGTCAATTTAATTTTTCGCGCCGGATTCAGCACCGCGCCCATCATCACCGACCTTTCCGGACGAGGCGTGGGCATGGACGTGGTCAAAGACAACATTGTCATGCAACTCAAAGGCTCGGTACAGATCGAAACCGAGGAAGGCAAGGGAACGTCGTTTTTCATCCGACTGCCGCTCACCCTCGCTGTCATGCGTGTCCTGCTGGTCGAGGTCTCGGATTTCGTTTGCGCCCTGCCGCTCAACTCCGTCCGCGAGATCATAAAAATCGATTCGTCGGAAATCATCGAAGTCGTCAACAAGCGCGCCATCAGCCTGCGCGACCAGATCATCCCCGTCGTGCATCTCGACCGCACCATCGACTTGCCCGACTACAGGCAGAGCGACCCGAAGGAACTGGTCGTCGTCCTCGTCGCCATGGGCAGCGAACACCTGGGACTGATCGTGGACTCCATCGTCAGCGAGGAAGACATGGAGATCAAATCCATGCCCTCGCACATGAAAAACAACGAACTGGTTTCCGGCGTCACGCTCTCCGGCAAGAACAATATCGTTCTGGTCCTGCACGTTCCCCAACTTTTTTCCCTGGCCAAGGCCGGGCAAGAAGCCAGACACCTGGAAGACGCCGAAGAAGAAGAGGAAGTCAAACGCCTGCGCATTCTGGTCGTGGACGATTCCATCAGCACGCGGGAGATTGAGAAAAGCATTCTCGAGTCCTACGGTTACGAAGTAGAAACCGCCAGGGACGGCGCCGATGGTTTGGAAAAAGCCCGGAAAACCCAATACGACCTGGTGGTGACGGATATCGAAATGCCGCGCATGAACGGGTTTGAATTGACCCAGCGCCTGCGCGGGGAGGAATCCTACAAACTGACGCCCATCATCATCGTCAGTTCCCTGGACAAGGACGCGGACAAACACCGAGGCATGGAAGTCGGCGCCGACGCCTATATCATTAAAGGCGCGTTCGACCAAACCAACCTGCTCGACACGATCCAGACCCTGACTCATTAACATATCCTTCCGGCTGGCAAATCTGGCAATCTGCCGCCGCATTAAGGAGATCGACGCGCTATGGAACCCGCAAAAATTCTGGTGGTGGACGACGACCCACTGACGCGAGACCTGCTGACGGAAATTCTGCGGGACGAAAACAGGCAAGTGGAATCCGCCGAAAACGGACGCCTTGCCCTGGACGCGCTGGAGAAAAATTCCTTCGACCTTGTCGTCTCCGATCTTCACATGCCCGAGATGGGCGGGCTGGAGTTGATCAAAGCCCTGCGCGTGGAAAAGGGTTCCGATATTCCCGTCATCGTGCTTTCCGCCAACGACGAAGTGCGGGTCGCGCTGGACGCCATCCAGTCCGGCGCCACCGATTACCTCATCAAGGACGAAAATATCCAGGAGACGGTATTCCTCGCGGTAGACAAGGCGTTGGAAAAAGCGCGCCTGCAAAAACAAAACCGCGACCTGAAAAACGACGTCACCAAAAAAGACATGGAGATGGAAGGCGCGCTCGGAGCCATGACGGAGATCAGCATCGCCATCTCCAGCGAGAAAGATTTTCAAAACCTTCTGCGCTCCATCATCATTCACAGCCGCACGCTGACCAACGCCGACGCGGGCACGCTGTATTTGAAAGAAGGCGACCGCCTGGCGTTCCAGATTTTTCAAAACGATACTTTGGGCGTGGACCTGGGAAGCCGCACCGGAAAAGAAATCTCCAGTCCTCCCGTGGAGATTTGCGAATCCAACGTATCCGGGTTTGCCGCTATCAAACGCACGATGGTCAACGTTCCGGACGTATATCATTCGGACCTGTTCGACTTCGGCGGCCCCAAGCGCTACGACGAGCTGAACGGCTACCGTTCCGTGTCCATGCTGGTCGCCCCCATGATCAACCGCTACAATGAAGTCGTGGGCGTGATCCAGCTGATCAACGCCAAAGACCCGGCCACGCGGGCGGTGGTTTCCTTTTCTGCCTTCGATGAAAAGCTGATCAAGTCCGTGGCCTCGTTGGCCGCCATCGCCGTCACCAACCTGAAGTTCAAGGAAAAGTCCGAACAGCTTCTGAACGAAGTCCTCGACGTCAAAAACTACAACGAAAACGTTTTGCAAAGTCTGACCAACGGAGTCTTCGCCCTGGACAAGGAAAAGCGCATCACCCTGTGCAACGCCGCCGCCCTGCGCATCCTGAACGTCAAATCCGAAGACCTGGTCCAGCGCTCCGCCGAGGAATGTTTTGCGGAAAACAACGGATGGCTGTTGGTTTATATCCAGACCGCGATGGAGACCGGCGAGCCGATCGAATTGATGGACGCGGAACTCAAACTGGACGGGGACGCCGTCGTTCCGGTCAACCTGACCGTCGCGCCGGTGACCAATTTACAAAAGGAGATGATCGGCTCCCTCGTGGTGTTCGAGGACGTCACGCAGGAAAAGCGCATCAAGGGAACCCTGTCGCGTTATATGACCGAAGAAGTGGCGGAGAAATTATTGGAGTCCGGCGGCGACGTCCTGGGCGGGCAAATCCAGGAGGCGTCCATTTTATTTTCCGACATTCGCGGATTCACCTCGTTCACGGAAACGCTGGGCGCGAATGAAACCGTCGTCCTGCTGAACGAATACCTTTCCGCGATGATCGACGTGGTTTTCATGAACCACGGCATCCTCGACAAATTCATCGGCGACGCCATCCTCGCCGTCTTCGGCGCGCCGTTTCAAACCGGCGACGATCCGGACAACGCCGTGACGGCCGCCGTCGATATGATGATCGCTCTTCGCGAATTTAACTTGAAGCGTCGGGCGGAAAACAAGATGCCAATCGATATCGGCGTCGGCGTCAACACCGACGAAGTCCTCTCCGGCAACATCGGGTCGGAAAAGCGCATGGAGTATACCTGCATCGGCGACGGCGTGAATCTGGCGTCGCGCCTGGAAGGCGTCAACAAACTTTTCGGGACCAATATTTTGATCACCGAAAATACCCGCGCCAAACTGAAAAGAGATTTCCACACCCGGGAAATGGATTTCATCCGCGTCAAGGGCAAGGAAAATCCCATCGCGATTTACGAGGTGTTGGATTTTTTCGACGACGCGGCGTTTCCCAACCGGTCCGAATGCGTGGAACTGTTCAACGAAGGAATTAAAAGTTATCGCGGACAAAACTGGGACCCCGCAGAGAAATATTTTTCCGAAGTCTTGCGGCATCGCCCGCAAGACGCCGCGTCGCAGGTCTATCTCGACCGGCGCCGGCATTTCAAAGCCAACCCACCAGGAGACGACTGGGACGGCGTCTGGACCATGGAAAGCAAATAACCAGGCATGCGCCTGGGGGCATATGGTGTGACCTATTTGGGTAACGCTAAGGGCTGGTGAACTTGGCGCCTCAATCCCTGCCTCACGGCGAGCGGCAGGCATGCGTCTGCCGGCGAGGCGCCGGAGCCAATGGGGCGCAACTTATTTGTGTGACGTTAGTAGCTTCGGCGCGCTTGAATCTCGAATGTAATAGGGAGCGTTCGAAAGGTTCGCGTTTTATAGCTGAGAGAAAGTTTTCAAACGGTAACTACTGAGTCCAGCGTCACGTTGGCCGCCCGGATCATGAATAGTAAATATGTTCATGTATGGCGAAGTCGGAAATTGTAAAAAAATTTTGATTTTTGGGGAGTTTTATTTACAATCGGGAAAACTTTTAATCAGATTTTTCAGCTCTATGGAAAAAAAAGAATTCAGAAAGGGCAAGACCATTGTCCGCCAGGGAACCCACGGAACCAGCGCGTTTATCCTTGATAAAGGGACCGTTCAGGTTTGCCGGGTGGAAGACGACGGCACCAAAAAAGTGATTTCCATCTTGAAGGAAAAAGATATTTTCGGGGAGATGGGACTCATCGCCGGTTGGCCGCGGACCGCCAGCGTCATCGCTATTGAGGATTGCGTGGTTTCCGTGTTGACCCGGGACGATTTCAAAAACCTGCCTCAGAACAACCCCGGGGTCAAGCGCATTTTGGGCATCATGAAGGACCGCCTTAAGCAAAACAACAAGCAGCCCGGCTGGTTGAAATAATCCCTCCTCACACCTGATCGGGCGTCATGGTTTTCACCGCCTTGATCTGCGCAAACACCCGCGTCCCCGTTTTTAATTTCAAACTCTCGAATGATTTTTTCGTGATCGTCGCCAGCAAGGGGCCGCCTGCGTCCAGCTTGACGTCCACTTGATGACTGCCCGCCTCCCTCGGTCCCACTTCCACGACCGTCGCTTCCAACACGTTCAAAATGCTGTTGCGGCGATTTGGCGGATCGAGCGCCAGGCTCACGTCCTGCGACAGAATATGCAGACGCGCGGGATCGCCCACCGTCGCTTCGAGTTTGGGAACGAACAGGGCTTGGCCGCGATAGTCCAGGCGCGTCAGACAGTAGGCTGGATCGTGTTCCGCGACGCGGGTTTCCAAAACCGCGCCGACCATAGCGGAGTCGAGATGACGCCGTAAGCCAAGATGCGAAAATACCTCTTCAGCCGGTCCTCGGGCGGCCACCCGCCCCGCCTCCATCACCACAAGAGTATCGACCAGTTGCAATACCTCGTTCAGGGAATGGGTCACATAGACGATGGGAATTTTCAGTTCCTTGCGCAGGCGCTGCAGAAACGGCAGAATCTCGCGCTTGCGCGCCAGGTCCAGCGCCGACAAAGGCTCGTCCATGAGCAGAAGGCGCGGACTCCGTAGCAGAGCGCGGCCAATAGCGACGCGCTGTTTCTCTCCGCCGGACAGGTTTTGAACGCGCCGCTCCAGCAGAGTCTCGATTCCTAAAATTTCAACGATCCGCTCCAGGGTCAAAATCCGGCGTTCTTCGGGAACGCGCGCCAGGCCGTAACACAAATTGGACTTCACGTTGAGGTGCGGGAACAGACGCGGCTCCTGGAACACCATCCCCACCGCCCTTTGTTCGACGGGTAAAAAAATTTGCGCGTCCTGCCACACCTCGCCGTCCAGGCGCATATGCCCGTCTGTCGCGCGTTCCAGCCCCGCCATGCAACGCAGTAACGTAGTCTTGCCGCAACCCGACGGACCGAACACCACCGTCGCCCCCTCGCCCGGAAGGTCTAAAGAGACGTCCAATCCGAAGCCGGGATAGTCTAGCTTGAACCGCGCTGAAATCGCGTTAGTCATATACGAACTGGAAGGCGACGGTTGACCGTATAAACAAAGACCAACACTAGGAATGAAAATATTAAAAGTCCGGCCGACAACCAGTGCGCCGAAGCGAAATCGAGGGTTTCCACGCGGTCATAAATATCGATGGAAACCACTTTGGTTTCTCCGGGGATGTTGCCGCCGACCATCAACACGACGCCAAACTCGCCCAACGTGTGGGCAAAACCCAGCACGGCGGCGGTAATATAACCTCGCAGGGCCATGGGCGAGGCGACGGTAAAGAAGGCGTCCAGCCGCGAAGCGCCGAGCGTCCACGCCGCCTCCAGCGGAGCCCGGCCCACGGTTTCAAAAGCGTTTTGCAGAGGCTGAACGACAAAGGGCAATGAATAAAGAGTGGACGCCAAAACCAATCCGCTAAAGGTGAACGACAGAGCCGACCCCGTGACCGCCTTGACTGGCCCGCCCAGCCAGCCGTTCGGACCGAACGCGATCAGCAAATAAAATCCCAAAACCGTGGGCGGCAGAACCAGAGGAAGAGCGACCAACGCTTCCGCGCAGGTGCGCCAGCGATTGCGGGTGTGCGCCAGCCACCAGGCCAGCGGCGTCCCCACGATCAGCAGGAGGATCACCGTAGCCCCCGCGAGTTGCAGGGACAGCCAAATGGGACCGGTATCGATTTCAGAAAAGTTCATTTTGATTAACCGTGATAGCCTTTCGGCGGGCGCACATTACGTCATTGCGAGGAGCGAAGCGACGAAGCAATCCAACGCTTCTGGATCGCCGCGCTCCTTGCAGTCGCTCGCGATGACGGGTCTTGCGTCATTACGAAGAGTCCTTCCCCAGCCATCGGCGCTTGATTTTGTTTATCCGCCTCCAGGCGCTTGCCTGGCATAACCCAGTTCGCGAATTATTTTTTTTGCCGCCTCGCCGCGAAGAAATTCTAAAAACGCTTTCGCCGCCGGGTTGGCCTTGCCGTGCGTTAGCAACACGGCGTCCTGCGCAATCGGTTCGTGAAGCGACGCGGGGACTTCCCAATGGCTACCTTTTTTTTTATACGTCAACACTTGCGACAGCGCGACGAACCCCAACTCCGCGTTTTCCGTGGCCACAAAATGAAACGCCTGCGCCACGTTTTCTCCCCGCACTACCTTGCCGCCCAGCCTCTCCCACAATTTGAGCGACCGCAAGGTCTGTTCCGCCGCCAGGCCATAGGGCGCGGTTTTTGGATTGGCCAGCGCCAGGCGCTGGAATTTTTCCGACTTCAACGCCGCGCGTCCGTCTCCGTTAATTCGTTTCGGGTCGGCGCTCCACAAAGCCAGGCGGCCCAGGGCGTAGGTGAACCGGCTTCCGGCAACGGCGTCGCCGCGCCCTTCCAGCAGGCGCGGGCGATGGGAGTCCGCGGCGAGCAAAACGTCGAAGGGCGCGCCGTGGATCGTTTGCGCGTACAGCTTGCCCGTGGAACCGGAAATGATCTTCACTTTATGGGGCAATTGTTTTTCGGATTGAGATTCGAACCTAGCGACGAGTCGTCTCGCCGGTTCGAGGAAGTTTGCCGCCACGGCCAAATTGGCTTCGCCCGCAAAAGTTTCCGGAACGAAAGCGACCCAGAACAAGGCGGCGACGCAAATAATTTTTTTCATTCTCAACGGCTCCGATTTAAATCGCGTTATCGTTATATATCATAATATATAACGATATGCAAAGGGAAAATTGAAGCGTTCCGCAAATAATTCGATTGAAAAGCGAGCGGCGTCTAGCTACCATATTTCACCATGGAGAAAAATTTTGAACCTTTAAAAACGCGATTGCGGACCATTGCCGACCGGCTGGACGAAGACGAGCAGGCTTACTTTCGCCCGCTGATAGAAAATTTTACCGGCAACACCTCCGAGTTTCAGCGCATCATGCGGGATCTCGGAAAGTTTGGCGGCAAGATCGGCGAAGGCTCGGCGTTCGCCATTTACCGCGAGGTCCAGCATCTGTTCGACGACGCCAACCGGGAAGCGCGGTCGTGACGGACGGAGTTTTTGCGGCGGTCCTGAAAATAAACGGACGCGTGCAGGGCGTCTATTATCGCGCGAGCGCGCAGGAGGAAGCGCGCGAATTGAACCTCAAGGGCTGGGCGAAAAATCTCGCCGACGGGTCGGTGGAAGTTTACGTCGAAGGGAACAAAACCCACATCGAGGAAATGATCGAGTGGTGCGGAGCCGGGCCGCCCGCCGCCAAAGTCGAGCGCGTCAACGTGGACTGGGTGGAACCCGAAAACTGCGCCTCGTTCGATATCGCTCACTGAACCGCGACTCTACCTCTCTACTTACTACCTACTCCTTCGCCGTGATAAAAATCCACGATCTGGCCAAAAGCTACGGCAACATCAACGCGGTCGACGGAATCGACCTGGAAATTCCTTCCGGGCAGTTTTTCGGATTCCTCGGTCCAAACGGCGCGGGAAAAACCACCACCATCAAAATGATGGTCGGCCTGTTGAAACCCACGCGGGGCCGAATCGTGATCGACGGAAAAGACGTCGCCATAGACCCGGTACAGGCCAAGGCGCAAATCGGTTACATCCCCGACCGCCCTTTCATCTACGAAAAACTCACCGGCAGGGAGTACTTGCACTTCATCGCCGACTTGTTCGGGATGGACCGCAATGTGGCCTGGGACCGTGCGGAAAATTATTTACAGTTTTTCGACCTCGACGCCGCCAAAAACGAACTGGTCGAAAGCTACTCTCACGGCATGCGGCAGAAGCTGGTCATCTCCGGCGCGCTGATTCACGATCCGAGGGTCGTCGTCGTGGACGAGCCGATGGTGGGGCTGGATCCCAAAGGCGCGCGGCAGGTCAAACAATTGTTCGTCGACCTGTGCCAAAAAGGCGTGAGTATTTTCATGTCCACGCACTCGCTTGGAATCGCCGAGGCCATGTGCCAGCGCATCGGGATCATCCAGAAAGGCAAGATCATCGCCCTGGGATCGGTGGAGGATCTGCGCCGCCTGGCGCAAAAGCACGACGCCGACCTGGAGGATATTTTTCTCGAGCTCACCGGGGATACGGATTTGCAAAACCTTGTGCAATCGCTAGCCAAACCGGGCCGGACCAGTTAACCCTTTCTAAAAGGTTTGTCTGGTAAACTTTATTGGAGGCAACATGGCAAACCCAACACCCGCGCCGGTCTCCCCGTTTTTCCTCAGTTTGCTCTGCCCTTTTCTCTTTCTTTGTTCCCCCGTTTTTGCAAACGGCTCTGTTGATTCCCCGGCGCCAGAACTAAAAACTTCGATCAACAATTCCTACGGCAAGCTGCCGATTCGCTTCGAGGCCAACATGGGTCAGACGGACGCGCGGGTAAAATTCCTGGCGCGAGGTAAGGGCTACTCCCTGTTCCTGACGCCGCAATCTGCGGTGATGGTTCTTCCAATAGGTCCGACAAAGACGGAGTCCAATTCCATAAAGAAAATTTCTCTGGAAAACAACGAACTTCGGAGCGCCGCGATCCGGATGAGCCTGCTGAACGCCAACCCTTCGCCGGAAATGCTGGGCGAGGACCAACTGGTCACGAAGAGCGCTTACTTCATCGGCGCCGACCCGGCGAAGTGGCGGAAGGACGTCGCTAACTACGGGAGCGTGCGTTACAAGGAGTCTTATCCGGGGATCGACCTGATCTATTACGGCAACCTGCGCCAACTGGAATACGATTTTGTCGTCTCGCCCGGCGCCAACCCGGACGTCATTAAAATAAAATTTTCCGGACAGGACAAGGTAGAGATTGACGACGCGGGCAATTTGATTCTGCAAGCGGGTTTGGGTCGCGTTGTGCAAAGCGCTCCCGTCGTTTACCAAACCATCGGAGGCGAACGAATTTCCATTGATGGCCGTTACGTTTTACTGGGCGAGGACTCTGTTGGATTCCATATCGGCCAGTACGACCGCGAAAAAGTTTTGGTGATCGATCCTTTGATCGAGTTGTCCACTTTTGCCGGCGGGTCGGCCAACGATTTTGGCAACGGAGTCGCTCTGGACGCTTCCGGAAAAATTTATATCACCGGCATCGCCCTGTCCGCAGACTTTCCGACTTTGGGCGGTGTCGACAGCGCATTGGACGGAACCAGCGACGCCTTTGTGGTCAAGTTGAACGCTACAGGTTCGGCGGCGATTTATTCAACCTATCTGGGGGGATCGGGAACCGACGACGGTAACGCCATCGCGGTCGACTCGTCGGGCGCCGCTTACGTTATTGGCAGTACGGCGTCGACAGATTTCCCGACCGTGGGACCCATCGACGCAACGTTAAGCGGAACTCAGGACGGTTTTGTCGCCAAACTTAACGCCTCAGGTTCGACTCTGATTTATTCCACCTACCTGGGAGGGTCCGGCACGGACTTTGGAAATACCATCGCCGTGGACGCCTTTGGCGAGGCGTACGCCGCCGGCAGGACCGAGTCGACTGATTTTCCCACCGCCGGAGTGATCGACGCGACTTTGGGCGGAGTCCAGGACGCCTACGTCTCGCGATTGAACGCCGCGGGTTCCGCGTTGTCCTATTCGACTTATCTCGGCGGCTCGGCCAATGATTTTGCCAACGGGATTGCGGTGGACGTCTCGCGCAACGCTTACGTTACGGGCAATACTTTTTCGACGGATTTCCCGACGGCCAGTCCCTTTCAAGCGGCGGCGGGCGGCGGGGACAGCGACGGGTTCATTGCCAAAATAAACGCAACCGGCACGGCGTTGACTTATTCAACCTATATCGGCGGGAACGACGTCGACGACGGCAACGCCATCGCCGTGGACGCGTCGGGGAATGTCTATGTGACCGGGGGAACGCTGTCCGCTGATTTTCCCGTTGCGGGACCCATCGACGCCGTCGTGAGCGACAAAGACGTCTTCGTCCTCAAGTTAAACGCTTCTGGCTCGGCGCTGACGTATTCCACCTATCTGGGCGGCTCGGGCCTGGACGTCGGCAACGCCATTGCGGTCGATTCCTCGGGCGCCGCTTACGTTACGGGCAACACTTTTTCGACGGATTTCCCGGTCGCCAGCGCCGTTCAAACAACTGCGGGCGGGGGAGACAGCGACGCCTTCGTCGCCAAACTGAATGTCGCAGGCTCGGCGCTGACCTACTCCACGTATCTGGGAGGCGCGGGGGTCGATAACGGCAACGGCATAGCGGTGGACGCCTCGGGAAACGCCCACGTTGTCGGAGATACCGCCTCATCCGACTTTCCGTTAACGGGAATCGTTCTGGATACCACGCTGGGCGGGAGCCAGGACGCTTATATCGTAAAAATAGTCGAAAGCCCCGTTGTTCCGCCGTTCAACCCAAAGACCGGAGTCGTCTCGCCTTACTGGCAATCCGAGGCGGGCATTTACACGTTCATAGCGGTCAACCATCCGTTCCTTTCCGGCATGAACTCGCAAATCGGCGTGGCGATGACGGCGGTGAACGGAGACGGCGGATTGCGAGGAACTCTGGAATTTACGGTTCTGGCCAACGAAACCCAACGGGTTTTTATTACGCCGTTCAACTTCAGCTTCAACTCGCAGACGAACGGAAGCGATCGGTTTTTGATCGCGGGAAATTCGCCGCAATCGGGGCGGCTCCAGTTTTCTCCCGTTGCCAGCAATCCGGAATCTTTTGCGGGAATCGCGAATTCATTTGGCAAGGGGTTTCCAGACGTCACCGCCTTGAGCTTTTGGGGCGCCATCGTGGTGTTGAACACTGCGACTGGTTTCGCCATGGAGTTCATCGGCGATATGCAAGAGAGCCGCGCGTTCAGCTCCGCTAACTTCTCGGGAGTGAATTGACCGCCACTCGCCGGGGAGACATTACGTCATTGCGAGGGGGGCTTCGACAGAGCTTGTCCTGAGCCTGCCGAAAGACTCAGCCTGACAATTTGTTTCCATTTCAAAACGCGGGGTCCAGCCTCACGTTATCTGCCCCCACTGCGACTGGCCGGCCGGGCAACGCCCGGTGGAAAAGTTGGAGTTGCAAGTTTACCGATACTTGAACCGTTTCCCTCAAACGTCACGTTATCTGCCACCGGCGGCTCGCCGGGCCGCAGTTGAACAACAGGTCGACGACGGAAAGGTGCGAAATGAACGGGTCGCCGCGTTGTTTGTAGACGGGATGGTCGTAGTCCTGATACTCCAGGCGGATCGAGCGGTCGGCAAATTTTTTCTCGTCGATATAATTCTTTCCCGCCAGGCCTTCATAGAACGCGTTGGCCTTCAACTCTTCGCAGGCGAATACAATCCGGTCTGTGGCGTCGCCTTCGGGATGCGCGGCACTAAATTTCCGCTCCAGTTCAATCTCGGATGAAACCACGGTCGGGGTGTCGATTCCCAAAATGGCGCACAATTCCCGCGTCAGGGCGATGTTGAGTTCGGACAGGCGGGTCCAGGGTTTGCGGTAGAAAGGTTCCAGCCGTTCCTGGTATTCCTTGAAGTAGGGCGCGCCTCCGTAATGGTGGACCAGCGAGCGCCAGTGCTTGGCCTGCCAGTTGCTGTGAGGATCGATCTCGACTTCGTGGATGGCCTTGCCGTACAGGTTCTGGGAGACGACGGGAACGATCAGCCAGGCCCAGCGGTCTTTGATTTTTATTTTGTTGCGGTTTCGCCAGGAATATTTTTCGTACTGCAACTCGTCGAAAAAAATAAACAGATCAGCGCGATGGATCTGCTCAAAATAGCCCAGCCAGGGCAGATAGCTGGGTTGTACTCCTGCCAATATCATGTGTTGAATCCCCTTTGCGGTCGGTATAAATGCCTGGAATGAGAGTTTAATTTATGCGATATTGTTTGACAACTCTTTCTCTTTGTCCCGGCTTTGTAACGGTCGTTCCCTTATGAGCGAAATTCTGTTTCCCAAGCGTATTCATATAGAGCCTTCCAATTTCTGCAACCAGAAATGCCATTTGTGTCCGCGCAACGAAATGGAACGCGCGGAAGGCAACATGAGCCTGGAAGTGTTTCAAAAAGTAGCGGACGACTGCCGCGCCCACGATCCCAAACTCTGGCTCCATTTCATGGGCGAGCCGTTGCTGAACAAATCTCTCTTCGACATGGTGCGCTACGCCAAGAGTTTGGGTTTCAGCGAGGTGGGGTTTTCCACCAACGCTTCGTTTCTCGACGACCGCCTGGCGCAGGAGATCCTGGACTCGCCGCTGGACCGGCTGGAGTTTTCCATCGACGCCCTGGACGCCGAATATTTTCACCACATGCGCGGGATCGACGAATATCATCACGTGAAGGCCAACGTCGAAAAGTTCTTGCAACTCAAATACGAACAAAATAGGGCCGCTCCAAGAACGTCCATCCAGTTCATGAGCACCCCGGAAAACGCGGCGCGACGGGATGAAATTACCGCCGCCTGGGAGCCGCGCTTGCAGGGGGATGATTTTATCATGTTCATCGCGGAGATGGATTTCGTGGATTTCGAACGCCGGACGCCGGTGCAAACGCTTCACGCTCGCACGCCTTGCAACTGGTTGTGGAAATACTGCGTGGTGTTGTGGAACGGCGACGTGGCGCTTTGCGCCAGCGATTACGACGGCACGGATATCATGGGCAACGTGATGGAACACAGTCTGGAAGAAATTTTTAACGGCGAAAAGTACCGCGCCTACCGCGAGAAACACGTTGCCGGCGATTACGACAAGATCGCCAATTGCGCAAAATGCGAGGTGTGGCGGACCATGGAATTCCAGGGGCACGAAACGCCGGGCTACACCAACATCCTCGCCAAATAGCCGGCTAAGCGCCGAGGCAAGCCTTCCTGCAGGTTTTTCATTTTGAAATTGGTTTTCTAATCGAGTTTCATGGATCATCTTTCTTCCGACAACGTTTCCGAAATCGCAGGCTGGGACCAGGAAAATTACTGGTGGTACGTCGTCCGCAACATGTGGCTGGACGAGGCGGTCCGCGAAGCCCGAACCCGCCACCCGTCGCTCAAGCTGGTGGACGTGGGGTGCGGTCCCGGAGGCGTGTTGCAAAGCATGTGTCGTCGCCACAAGTTCGATTTCGTTTTGGGACTCGACGGCGACGAACGATTGCTGAAACTGGCGCGGGAAAAGAACCTGCCGGTTCAACGGCACGATTGTTATAAGGATTTTGAACTTCCCGAGCGGCCCAACCTCTGGTTCTGCCTGGACATGCTGGAGCACGTCGAGTACGACGCGGGCGTGGTGAAAAATATTCGCAAAGCCAGCGAGCCGGGGACGTTTCTCACGATCACGGTTCCGGCGCATCCGATTTTATATTCGCCCTGGGACCGGGACAGCGGCCATTACCGGCGCTACACGCGCGCGCGCCTGCGGAGGATTCTGACGCCGAACGGCTGGCGCATTCGCCGGATGTTTCATTTCTTTTCGTTTCTGGCGCCCATCGCTTTTGTCAGCAGGGTGATCGCGAAGGGGGAGCCTAAGGTGCCGCAGGTCTCGCCCGCGATGAACCGAGCGCTGATCGCCGTTGGTTCCCTGGAGCGTTATCTGCCAATCCGCCCCATGGGCACGTCCCTGTTTTGCCTGGCGGAAGCGGTGTGACCGGCTTGCCGCCCGCGCTTGCCTTTCCGGTTCGCATTTCTGATTCCTATTCCAGATTCTCACTTCAAATTCCCATTCCAAATAAATAATGAATTCCTCCTTCTGGTTTAAGGTTCCCGAAAACCTTGCCGAACAGCGAAAGCAGATTGGTCTCCTCGCCGTCATAACCGTTCTCGCCCTGCTTCCGTTCGTCAACAAGCCATTTCATATCGACGATCCGCTCTGGCAGGATTTCGGAAAACTTTTTTTCAACGTCGATTCGTTTTACACGACGCCCTATTACATGTTCGGGAACAGGTACGAGACGATCATCGACTCGCCGCACCCGACAGTGGTTCCTTTCATCAATTTTCTGATCTTCAATTTTTCGGACGATCCACCAGAGTACGCCTTCCATTTGGTCTTTCTGCCGTTTGCCGTTTTATCGGCGGCGTTTACCTATTGCTTGGCCCTGCGGTTCAGGGTCGCCCCTATGCTGCCGGCGCTCGCGCTTTTGTTTTCGCCTCCGTTTTTTATTTTGGCCACCAGCTTGATGACCGACGTGATCCTTTACGCTTTCCTGACCGGGAGCTTGTTGTTTTATATCCGTGCGGTGGACGGGGGAGACTTAAAATACCTGGCCGCGGCGGTCGTTATGTTTTCCCTGGCGATTGCCACGGGGTTCCAAGCGCTGACGTTTTACGCGGCGTTTTTTTTGTATTTCTGGATTCAAAACCCGCGGCGCTTTGGATATTTTTTCGCCATGGGTATAGCCGTCGTTCCGATGATTTTGTGGTACGGGTATCATTATCGCCTGATCGGAAAATTTCCCGATCCCTTGCACCTGATCGTACTGGACGCGTTGAGTAAAAAAGTTCAGCCGCTTTATTTTCTATCCCAGTTTGCGTTGGCCTACGTCGTTCCCATCGGCTTTGTCTGCGCCTGGCTGAAACCAAAGTATTGGAAGGCGTTTTTGATTTCGGGCGTCCTGGCCTGGGCGCTTTTTAAATTTGCCGGTCACGGAGTGTTTGCGGATTACACCCTGACGCAGAAGGGAGTTTTCTGGCTCGGCGGATGCTTCACGTTTTTCATTTTATGGACGGGCGCGACGCGGCTGTACGAGGGGTTTCGTTCGGACCAAAGCGAGCAGGCGCGGGACAGTCGATTTTTATGGTCCTTTGTTTTTATATTTTTTATTGTCGTTCTTGGGTTCACGCCGTTTGCCACCAGCCGGTATTTTTTCCCGATCATGGGAATGGTTTATATATTGCTCTTGTCACAAACCGCAAATTTGCGGCGGCCCGTTGTTATGGCGACCCTGGCGTTGGCAGCGGTCGCGTCTTTGGCCACGGCGAAGGCGGATTATAATTTTGCGGCCTTCTGCAAACAATTTCCAAAAGAGGTTGCGCAACGGGTTACGGCCAAGGACCGGGTCTGGTTTGTCGGCGAGTGGGGATTCCGCGCGTATATGGCGAAAGCGGGTTATCCGCAATTGATGCGGGAGGGCACAGTCAAAGCCGGGGAATTTATTGTGGAGCCGACCATTATCTCGCGGCTCTGGGTGGACTGGCTGGACTTTCCGCGCAGACTCAAAAAGCGTCTGGTGATTCGCACGGGAGACGCGATCAACATTTTTAACTACGAGGCGCATGCCGGTTTTTGGGGTCAGCACTGGGGCATGTTGCCGTTTTGGCCGGGCAATAAACCGCAGGAAACCGTGCGGATTTTTGAGGTTCAACCTGATATTATTCCGTTTGATCTTTTAGGGGAAATGGGTAGTATTGACTTCCCACTGGGACAAAAGCTGGAAACGGTAAAACTTTCCGGAGATTCGCGGAGCGCTTTGTCGGCCGGGACGAACGCTCCCCTCGCCGTAAAATTAAAGCCCGGCGGAAAATATAATCTCCAATTTGGAATAGCGGCGTTGGCCGGTTCCGCAGGCGGCGGCAAGCCGGTCGTTTTTAGGATCGTCGCGCGGTCGGCGAGCGGCGACGTCGCAATTTATGAAACGCCCGCCGTCCCTGTCGACCAAAGCGCGAGCCGCTGGATCGACGCCGACCTGTCGCTGGAAGCGTTTGCCGGAAAACCCGTTGAACTGATTTTCCAAACGATTCTTCCCGACGGGTATCAGGGCCAAGCTTATTGGAGCTCGATCAATCTGGTGGAAACGGAAATCGTTCGCATTTAAAATATTTTTTGGAGAAAGTTTTCGTGGCCGGGATCTGGAACGTCTTAAAAAAAATTAAATACAAACTCGACGGCGGGGAAGCCTCCTCCAGGAAAAACGTAGAGTACATTCACCAGGCGCCGACGGACCAGATCGCGCTCGATTTGTTCAAGGGCGAGTGGTCCTCGGCCATGCCTTCCACCCGACCCGACCTAAAGGCCGGACCCACCCCTTTGTTCGAGGACCCGCGCGTCAAGTGGGCGGGGGAATTACTGGGCGGCTTCGACGACCTTCGCGTTTTGGAGCTGGGTCCATTAGAGGCGGGGCACTCTTATATAATGGAGAAAGGCGGAGCGGAATCAATCCTCTCTGTGGAATCACACACTAGCGCTTATTTGCGTTGCCTGGTCGTTAAAGAAATTTTTGAATTGGAGCGAACGCGATTTTTGCTGGGGGATTTCGTCGAGTACCTGAAAACTCGCGAGGAAAAATTCGATTTCTGTCTTGCCAGCGGCGTGCTGTACCACATGAAAAATCCGGCGGAGTTGATCGAGCTTATTTCCAAAGCGGCGGACAAGGTTTTTTTATGGACGCATTACTACGACGCCGGGGTCATCAAGAACAACCGCTCGATTGCGGGACATTTTTCCGGCACAAATTCTTTGGAGCATGCGGGTTTCAAATACACGGGACATAAACAAAATTATTACTCGTCGGTGACCAACGCAAATTTCTGCGGTGGAACGGACCAATACAGCCATTGGATCTCCCGTGAGGATATTTTGGGTTGCCTCAGGTATTTCGGCTACGAGAAACTACAAATCGGCTTTGAGGAAATAGATCATCCCATCGCTCCAGCGTTCTGCATATATGGCGAAAAGGACGGAGCGGTCAAACCTGGAGAAAGTTCGTGATTGCCTCGCTCAAACGCGCAGTGAAAAGAATTATGGGGCGCCCTCCAGCTCCAAATCCACCGGTCCCGGTTATTCCAACCAGCTCCACCCCGTTTTCTAGAGTAGATATTTCCTGGAGGTATTTGAAAGGTTCGGGAATTGAAATTGGCGCACTGCATTTTCCCTTACCGGTTTCCCCGGAAGCCAGGGTGAAATATGTCGACCGCATGTCGGTGAAGGATCTACGGGAACAGTACCCGGAATTGAGCGATCAGAATCTGGTGGAAGTGGATATCATAGCCGACGGTGAGCGGTTGGAAACGGTCGCCGACGGGTCGCAGGATTTTGTCATCGCCAACCATTTCCTGGAACATTGCCAGAACCCGCTTGCCGCTTTAAAAAATTCCCTGCGCGTTTTAAAGTCCGGCGGCGTTATGTTTCTCGCCATTCCGGATAAAAGGAATACCTTCGACGTCGACCGACCGACCACGTCTTTGGAACATTTGTTTCGGGATTATGAGGAAGGGCCGGAAGGATCGCGCCAGGCGCATTACGAAGAATATTCGCGCCTTGTGGACAAGGTGGAAGGCGAAGAGGCCTTGCGCCAGGCGGTGAAGTTCAATATGGACCGGGATTACAGCATCCATTTCCACGTATGGACCAGCCGCGACATGATCGATATGATCCAGAGGTTTCAGGCGAAAGTTTTCTCGGGATTTGACGTCGACCTGATGACTTGCGATCATCTGGAAGGTATTTTTATTCTTCGCAAAACCTAGGGCCGCGACTCGCAACAATCAATTTTTCTAGTCCCGATACCAACGCATAAATTCTTCCGCATCTATTTTCGCGCTTTCCTGAATCCGTTTCCTTTTTTTCAGATACTTTGGCAGACTCCTCAGAAACGCCAAGAATCCCAACAGGGATCTCGGTTCCCGGAGCGCGTAGGCGCCCAATCGCATCAGCTCGACGCCCAGCGTCCGCAGACAGTTTTTGGCGAACGCGGCAAAGGGTTCGTTTTTCAAATAAACCAGGTAGCGATTTTTTGCGGCGTGGATTTTGACGCCTGCAGGGCGGAGTCCGCCCGTGCCTCCACGGGCATGACGGGCCCGGGCCTGGGGGACGTATAGACTTTTCCATCCGCGCAGCAAAGCACGCAGGGCGAGATCGACGTCTTCAAAATAAATAAAAAAACCCGCGTCGAAATATTCGCCGTCCAGTTTGACGTCTTCCAACATGGCGCGCCGGTAGAGGACGGCGGCGCCGTTGATTCCCACAACCTCCTCGGCGTCGTCGTATTGTCCCGCGTCGGGCTGATCGGATCCCCGATCCCAGGGGCGGCGCTTTTTGGCCAGCAACGTCAAGCCGGCGGAATCGATAATGGAAGTTGTAATCCCATCCTTTACAGGACGTCGCAATTTGCCGCCCAGCGCGCCGATGTTTTCGTCGCCAAGAGCGCGCTTCATCAACCGTTCCAGGTAATCCGGTTCCAGAACAACGTCCGGGTTGAGCAGAAAAACAAATTCGCTTTGGCTTTGTTCGATCCCCTGGTTGGCGGCGCGGGCGAAGCCCAGGTTCTCCGGGTTTCTGGCGGTTTTCAAGTCGGAAAAATTTTTTTCTGCCGCATCCAGCGAACCGTCCGTCGAGGCGTTGTCGATCAAATAAATTTCATAATCCGTCCAGGTTTGTTGGCGCACGGACTCCAGGCATGCGGGCAGGCATTCGGCCCCGTTCCAGTTGACAATAACGATGGAGACCTGGGATTCTTTTTGAAACGATTGGGTCATGGCGCCCGCTCAGGGATTTGCTTATGGACCTGTTTTTCTAACGATCACGCGAAAGCTCAGTTCTTTTCTTTGCGCTCCTACGATATAGGGAAAGCGGCGGGGTTTATAGAGTATTTTTTTGGGGAAATGATAATAAGCGGTTTCGATTTTGAGGGAGAATTCGGCGCTCAAGCCCTCCAGGGTTTTCATCAATTCTGCCGGCGATTGAAAATGAAAATCGATCAGACCGTTTATCTTAAAAAGCGTGTCGGATGAAATCAGCGACGAGAAAGGTTTTTTCTGTAACCGCCGGATGATTTTATCGCGACAGTCGGTGGGAAAGAAATGAATGTAGGGAATTCTGGAATGCTGCTCCATTTTATAATACCGATTGGGCAACTCGAGAAACAAAACGCCTTGCGGTTTTAAAGAGCGAAATATTTCGCGAAGGTATTTTTCCGGATCCTTGGTGTGCTCCAGTACGTGCATGCTGAACGCCAGGTCGAAGGAGTTCGCTTCGTAGGGAAGATCAAAACCGTCGTACCAATCGACCTGGGCCTTGTTTTCAAAAGACGCGCCGGCAAACCGCAGGCGCGCCAGGCGCACAAAATTTTCTTCCACCTCTAGGCCGACGACGCGATCCGCGTGTCTTTCAAGAAAGGCCTGCATGCACCCTCCCGTGCCGCATCCGGAACTTAAAACGGTCGCGTTTTTTAACGGAATAAATTTTTCTATCTCGTCCGCCAGGATGTGAAACCGATCATGATCCAGATAGGTCAGCACAAACTGGTCGTAGTCCGGCCAGTCGCGATATTGTTCCAGATGTTCGTGGACTGCTTGTTTGAAATCGGGTCCCATAATCAGAGCGCGGGCACAGGGTTTGGAAGCTTGCGGACCACAATGCGAAAGGACGGATAGCGACGGGTCCGGCACGACAAATAAGGCATGGGGTGCGGACGGTAACGACGTTTCTCGGGGGAATGGTACAAGGCGTCCTCGATTTCAATTTTATATTCCGCGCTTAAACTTTCGACCATTTTAATTAATTGAGCGGGCGAGGGAAAATGATAATCCAGAAGAACATTGAGCCTGTGCCGGACGCCCTCGGAAAGCGTATTCGAAATTGGGAGTTTTAAAATGGCGGCGATCAAACCGTCCCGGATACACTTTGGAACGTAATGAACATAGTTGTACATGGTGTGCTGTTCCATTTTGTAATAGCGGTTGGGAAGGTCGAGAAAAAGAATTCCGCCGGGTTTCAAAACGCGAAAGATATCGCTCAAATAGCGCCTGTTGTCCTTGGTGTGTTCCAGGACGTGCAGACTGGATACCACGTCCACAGATTGATCTTCGTAAGGCAGGGTCAAACCGTCGTAAAGATCGATTTGAACGTTTTTGCCGGGCCACCCCTGAAAACGCAATTTGCTCAGTTCGCACAGGGCCGGATCGACCTCGACGCCGATGGCTTTGGAGGCTCCCCGTTCGGAAAAAACCTGGACGCACCCGCCGGAACTGCATCCGGAACTGAGCACCGCGCTGCCAGAGAGTGAATGGTACTGTTCAATTTCATCCGCCCAATAATAAAACCGGCTTGGGTCCGTATTGACGTCCCGTATCCGTTCCCGGTCAACAGGGTCCGTGACCGGCGCGGCGTATTTTTCTACGGCGTTTTTAAAATCAGCGGAAGGAAAGTCGGTCATTGCCCGGAGCTTTGTTCCTGGGGGTCCGGGGGTTGTGAGCCCTCTTCCTTGCCGCGTTCCCAGGTCTCGTATTTTTGGTGGAGGGTCATTAATTTTTCCGACGCTTGAAACATTTTGATGATCTCTTGGCAACCGGCTTTTCTCTTTTTTTGATTGGCCCAACGTTTCAAAAGCATGGGTCCCATGTTCATGAAAGCGCTTAAATTTCCTTTAAGGCACGCCAGGCCCAGCTTTGGCTTTTGCTTATAGTAGACGCGGGCGAATAATATGCGAGACAAAATAATGCGGTGCGCGTTGCGAATCAGAGCCAGTAATGGAAAGTTTTTTAAAACCACAAACAAGCTGTTGCGAGCGAGGAGGTACAGAATTTTAGGGTTGTTTTGGCTGTGTTCCCCTTCTTTGGGGGCGGAGCCTTTGTGATAAATCAGGGCTTCGGGGACGAATTCGCATGGGTAGCCGAAAATCTGAGCGCGAAAGCTGAGATCGACGTCTTCGTAGTACATCATTAAATCTTCGTCGAACCAGCCTATTTCGTCGAGCATTTTTTTTCGATACAACGCGGCCCCCGCGCATGCGCCAAAGACGCGGTAGCCCGCTTGAAATTCCGGAGCGTCCCGCAAGGACCAGCCCAGGCGATAGGCGAAACCGTTGCTTAAATACACGTCTCCCGCGCCGTCCAGAATGTTCCGATAATCGTAGTCCATCATTTTGGAAGCGCAGGTTCCTAAAGCGGGGTCGGCTTCCAAACGCGATTTCAAAGCCGCCAGCCAGTTAGGATCCGCAACCGTATCTTGATTGAGCAAGGCGATATAATCCGTAGCCCGCGCCTGGCTGAGTCCGATATTGGCGGCGCGCGCAAAGCCCAGCTTCTCTTTATAGTAACTGGCCCGGACCTGGGGAAATTCACTTTCCAGAAATTCGCGGGTTCCGTCGGTGGAACCGTTGTCGATCACGATCGTCTCAAAATCTTTTTCGGTTTGGTCAAACAACGAGTCCAGGCAAGATTGCAAAAGCTCGCGCCCGTTATGCGCCGGAATGATCACGCTGATAAGCGGAGCGCCGCCAACGGAAGTCATCGTCAACGCTCCGAGGGTGGGAGCAATCGATAGGCCCAAATGCCGAAGGTCCGCTCAATTTTATAAAATATCCGGATTGTCAGGCCCATCGTTTGACACAGGATTTTCATTAAAAATGTTTTTCCTCCCGGCGGGGAATCCGGTTGCGGTTGCATTTGTCTTCGGTGGGCTTCCAGGAATGTATGAGCGTTGCGCGCGGCAATGATCGTACTCCGGAGCAGAAAAATAAAGAAATACTTGAACAGCGCCGCTCCGCCTTTTTCAGCTCGCACGGCGCGGACCCGCTTGAGGTAATAGGCGGGATGGGTGAAGGTTATTTTTTCTATTAATAAGGGTTTGTCCAGGCGCTTCTCGGCCTTGCGGCAAAAGCCCTTCAGGGGTTCCACGGCCCGCGCCCAGGAAAATTCGTCGCGATGTTTTCGAATATTCTCTTTAAACGCGTCCAGGGAAATTTCACCGGCCGCAATTTTCAGGATTTTATCCGCCAAGCCTTCCGGGTCGTTGTAATCCACGGTCAGCCCGAATTCTTTTTCCTCAACCAGATCGCTCAAGGCTCCGCCGCGAGTGGTGAGAATGGGCAGTTCCGCCCAGATATAATCCATGATCCGGCTGCGATAGGAGAAATCCGTTTCGATTGAAGCGGGATGAGTGTTGAGACCTATATCAGACTCCAGCAAGTAGTCTGCGCGGTCGGCGTAAGCCACCCAGTCGTTAAAGAAAATCGACTTGGCGGTGAGTCCCAGAGAATCGGATAGAGCGATGGTCTCGGAGATGGAACTCATGACCACCGCCGCGTTGGGATATTTGCATCCCATGAAAAACAGTTTTACCTTTGGGTTTTTCTTCGCAACAATATCCATGGCCCGCACGGCGGTTAAGGGGTCCAGCCAGTCGTAAATCCCTCCGCCCCAGAGAAGGACAAAATCGTCTTTTTCAATTCCCGGATAAGCGCCTTTGAGCGCCGGCTTTTTTTTCTCCGGTGGCTGGGAGGGAAGACCGAAGGGAACCAGGTCGATGATCGAACGCAGGGTCCTGTCTTCGGCGAATGTCAGCGGATTGATCCGGTTTCCGGAGATGAGCATTCCCAACCACATGCCTCTTTGGAAGTCGTCGGCGCAAATGAAAAAATCTCCCAAACTCATTTGCAGGGCAAAGCAGTCAATCAATTCATCAAAGGTTTCTTTTTGCTTCTTCGGTTGTTGGCCTTGATTCAGTTCCAGGTACTCAAAAATTACAGGATCGTAAATATCCAGAACCAGGGCGGCGGGAGTATTTTTCAAAAAAGGGTAATACGGTAGAAGGAACCCCGCCAGAATCACCGCGTCGTGCGAGGCGCAAAGCTGTTTCAGGACGCCGGGGTTGTATTGCGCGAATTTAAAGGGTTCGTTTTCCAGCTCCATTCCACCGGGAACGGCCAGGGTCGTCTGAAATTCGGGACCCAGCGCTCGAGCGATTTCCAGCATGCGGATAGGCGGTCCGGCCATGTTGGTCTGGATGGGTTCGTGAGAAACGACCAAAACTTTTTTCATTTTTTGCGATCGACAAGCTGTGGGGAATTTTCGAGGTAACCTCTTATAAATAGACTGAATAGCAAGGAATCCGCCAAAAATCAAGGCGCAAATTAGCGTGACAACCTTCGACGCTTCCAAAAATGTTCCGAAAGCAATTGCCTGAATTAGCTTGGTCTTACTTCATTCGACCCCTTTACAATTGAAAGTCCGAAAGTTGCAGGATTTAATTTTTCCGCTCCTGCGTTGCGTGGTTTGCACGGACGAAGATACTTTGGAACTTTAAAAAAGTAAAATCGTCAAAGGATAATGCTAAGGCAGGTGACGCCTGCGTCGGCTTTTTCAAACTCCCCGATATCGACAGCGTCGACGTTGAAACCGCAACGCCGAATTTCCTCCGCCAAGCGCGGATAACCCTCGGGAAAAATCACCCGGTCGCCCAGCGTTAAACAATTCGCGCTTTCATCCGGCGCCGCTTCAATCCATTCAAATTTTCCAAACGGTTCGACGTCGACCTTGTCCGGCGCGATCAGCAAAATGCCCCGGCCCAGGTAAGACACGGAGCTTTTCAAATGCAGTCCGCCCTTCACGGCGACCGGGCGGAAAGGTCCGGCATAATTTTTTTCGAGGAAGGTCAAGGCCGCAGGGTTGGTGCGCGAGGATTGCCCGACGTACAGCGCGCCGTCGATATTCAAGACGTCGCCGCCGTCGACGAACGCCGGAGGCGGGATGGGTTCAACCTTGCGATAACGCCGGAGCGCCGTTGAAACGGATTCCGCCTCCCCGCGCCGACTATCCGCCCCCATGGAGCACAGCCACGCCCGGTCGCCCGCAACGATAGCGGTATCCTCCACAAACGGGCCGTCGGGAAAGTCTTCCATCGGGTCCAGCGAAACGATATCCAAACCGGCGCGCCGCAAGGCCGCGACATAGCCCCTATGCTGGGCGAGCGCCTTGGAGCCATCGATGGAATTTTTTTCCGGATGGGTCGAAAGAGCTTTGGAAAAGGATTTGCCCGGTTCCCGGACAATGGCCAGCGTGACGCTGGACTCAGTAAGCGCGACTTTTGATGGAGAGCGCATAGGCTTTGGTGCGTTTGAATATTGAATAGCGCCTTTGCCGGCCCACTGGCAATGTTAACGGTAGGGAGAAATCGATAGCGTCGTTATCGATTCAGAAGAGATCGTCCATCCGCCACTATTGCCTCCACGGCGAGTGGCGCCTCGCGATCACAGAGAATTCAAGTCGTTGATGTATTCCGCATCGGGATCGACGTACATGGCCGCCACGCGGTAAGGATAGTCCGGGTCGCCCGTGGGGAAACAACGCAGAGATTCGGCTTCGATTTCGGTTTCCTGGAATTTTGTGCAACCGGGGAACATAACGTAAAAGTGGGCGGATTCCGGAAATTCCTCTTCGGAGAGCAGGCAAATTCCGCCGACGCTCACGTCGATAATTTCCGCCAGGCCCAGGCTGGATTCGTCCGCAAGGGAGACCTTGCGTTTGACCTCTATTCTCGGGAAGACTCTTTTATCGTTGCTCATGGGAACGTGCTTGCCGGCGCTGGCTAACGAATCAGAATAGTTATTTGGCTGTTAAGATTTTAAGGTGAGATTTTATCGACTTCGAGGGCAAAATCAAGACATAAAATCGCCAGCGTGACGCTGGACCCAATAGGTGTGGATTGTATGGAGAAGCTACACGCTGTGGTGAGCTTGCAATTCAAATACAATATGGAAAGTTCGACAAGTTGGCGTTTTCGAGTTGGGAATAATTTCTCAGTGTCAACTATCGGCTCCGGCGCCTCGCCGGCCGATTAGGCCACCACGCTGATTCTGGCCCCGCGTTGGTCTTCCGGGGGGAAAAGGACGTTGGGTTCGGATTCGGGGGCGACGGTTTCCTTGACAAACCCGGTCAGGGGCACCTCGGGCGTGGCGGCGCTCAGTTGCGGCGCAGGCGTCGTGTTGGGCTGGATCTCAACCGTGCCCTGCGGACCGGCGCCGTTGTTGATCGTCACCCCGGTAGATCGATTCAGTTCCGATAATCGCGACTTGCCATTCAAATCGCCGACGCCCTGGATTTCCGGCATAGTTAATACTCCCTGAACGCAAAACAATCCTGCGGCCCCGCCAACGGGCGCCGACCGCTAACCGTTTTGGAAAATTGTCTTCCCTGATTAAAATTTATAGACCGCCGCCCCTTTTGTCAATACTCCTTCATAAGATTGATTTTCAGCCGCTTGGCGGCCCAAAGGAATCAAAAAACGCTACACAACCCTGCCTGCCTGTGCCAAAATGGATCTAGTTGTTATTATGCCTGTTAGGCAAACCGATTTACACCCGACGAAAGCAAACGCAATCATGAGCGTCGATATCAACGACCTGGTTTTAGGCGATATTCAACTTTCCTCCCTGCCGGAAGTTTTTTATCAACTGAAGGAAGCGCTGGAGACGCCGGACGTCTCGTTCGACGAGATTGGCGAGATCATTAAAAACGATCCGCCGCTGACGGCGCGGATGCTGAAAATCGTTAACAGTTCCTTTTACGGATTTCCCCAGGAAATCGAAACCCTGCCGCACGCGCTTTCGATCATCGGCATCAACCAGCTTTCGGACCTGGTATTCGCCACCACGGTGCTGGGCCGCTTCACGGGCGTGCCGCCGGAGGTCATCAACGTGAAAGCTTTCTGGAAGCACAGCATCTGTTGCGGGCTGGGCGCGCGGGTGATCGGGTCCATGCTGGAAGGTTACAACGACGACATAATTGTGGGCCGCCTGTTCATCGCGGGGCTGTTGCACGACATCGGCAGACTCGTTATCTGCAAACGCTTGCCCGACGAAGCCCGACAGGCTTTCCAGTTGTGCCAGGAAGAAGGCATTCTGTTAGTGGAAGCGGAGCAGGAAGTGTTCGGGCTCGACCACGCCCAGGTAGGCATGGAGCTTTTAAAAGCCTGGAACCTACCGCCTAAATTGATCAACATCGTCCAACACCACCACGACCCCAACCAATTCGGCAGCGACGACAAGGAAGCCGGCATCTTGTACGGCGCGGACGTCATCGCCTACTCGCTGGGCCTGGTGGGAAGCGGCGAATGCCATCCGCCGAAAATCAACGACGTCGATTGGAAAAGCCTCGGACTGAACCCCGGCCAAGACATGCCCAAGGTCTTGAACCAGATCAAAAACCAGTTCAACGAAACCGCCAAAACCTTCCTGCAAGGCGTCTAACCAGGCAAGCGCCTGGAGGCAATAGGTGGGGCTTGTAAGGAAAAGCTACAGGTTGTGGTGAGCTTGCAACCCGAACCCGAACACAAAACGAAAGTTCGGCAGGCTAGAGTTCGAATCAAGAGAATTTATCAATCGCCAACCGTTACCACCGGCGGTACGCCGGCGCCGGGAGGCAATTCGTGTAACGTTTAAGGGAAACGGTTCAAGGTTCGGTGAGCTTGCGTCTCGAACCCTGCCCCCACGGCGAGTGGCAGGCAAATCCCTCACATATCAATATAATGGCCAAGAAAAAAATAAGAATTGGAATTGGCCTTTTCGTTGTCCTTATGGCCGTGGGATACCCGTTTTTTAAAATGAATTGGGCCGAGGCGCAGGTTCACAAATTTTGCTCGGAAATAAATATCGGGGATCCCGTTAAAGGTTTGAAAGCCAAAGCCGAAAAATTTGGCTTGAAACTTCGCGACCGTCCGTCCTACAAAAAAGATAAAAAAGTTTATCCCGCTAAAGTTCTTGTATGGGAAGGATGGGCGTATGCCAGATATTTTTGCGATATTGAACACGACGGAAAATCTGTCATTGCGTCAAAAGAAACTTTCCTGGATTAAAATCATTCAATTAAAACCTGCAAGAAAGACAGGATCGCTGCGGCGACAAAAATCATAAACAACAATCCGATCCAAACTATTTTACCGAACACAGGATGAGCGGAGGGGGTTGGCCAATCGTTCAGCATAAACGAAAACTTGACCCCCGTTGTCGGCGCCCAGTCCAGATTCCAAAACATTCCCGCCAATATGTAAAGAACCGACGAGGCGAATAGATTCGGCAGCCAGGTTAACGGATAGAAACCGTCCCGAATCAAAAGGTATAAATCGTAAGACCAGCTTGCTGAAAACAACCAAAAACAAACGGCAACGTATATTTCTTTAAGGCCCGCCTTTTTGCGTAACGCCTGGTAGAAAACCCCTATCGCCCAAGGGGCCGTGGCAAAGGTTAAAATCGACATGAATAACGCATCGACATAATCCCAGGTGGGATCCACGGTAAAGGGAGCGATCAGGGTAATTCCCGTAGCGGCAATAATGAAGGTGACAATTTTCCAGGGCCGTAGGAGAAAAGACCAGTAATTTTTTTTAGCGATTATAAAATCGCCTGGGTTTTTAAGAAAAACGGCTATGGCGATAAACAGAGCCGTCACCCAAACCGCTATATAAAATTTGATCAGGGGATCCATATGATATTGCCGGTTTGTCGCCGATAAAATCGCCGGTCAAAACTACGAGGTCCGGCTTTTGATTCGTAGCGATCTCGACGGTCCGGGCAATATACTCCTGACTGACGATGGAGGAGGAGTGAAGGTCGCTGAGCTGGGCTGTTTTTAGCCCGCGAAAGGGCGCGGGGATATTGGGGTTTTGATTCGGACCTTGTTGAGTTGGGTTGGGCCGAGGGAAGCGTTGTAGACGCTTTTGCCGATCCCCGCCGCAGACAAAGCGATAATGCCGAGCAGACCTTGCAGAAACCGGGGTAGCCCCCGGGAGCAGAGGTTGTAGTTTGGATAATTTTTCTTAAACGGCCAACTGTCAACCGACCGCCGTTGACTATTCTATCCCTCGATGCGCGCGAATGCCAGTTCCTTGGCGGCTTTGGTGACGTCTTCGACAAACTTTTTGAAGGCCATGTCGCCGTCCTTGTGCTGGGTCTGTTTGATCAGCTTTTCCTCGTCGGTGTCGATCGCCAGATCTAGAACGTTGACCCCCGGCGTAACGTGATGCTTCCTGATTTCCACCCGAATTTCTTTGATGTCCATTGCGCGCCTCCAAACAACTAGAATTAAATTTTTGCGAGCCAAATAAATAGCATTTCAACGCCCCAGAATCAAGATCATTTTACCAGCGAGGCGCCAAAGCCCGGTCAAAATTGTCAGGCTGAGTCCTTCGACAAGCTCGGGGTTACATATTTATGCCTAACATTTGAAAGGGATTGTGTTTGGCAGTAGAGAATAAACGAAAGTATGGTTAGCGGCTTAAAGAGGGGAGTTCAATCGCCAGCTATCGGGTCCAGCGTCACGCTGGCCAGGCAAGCGCCTGGAGGCAGATAGTGGAACGTTTAAGGGAAACGGTTTAAGTATTGGTGAACTCGCAACTCCAACTCTCCCACCGGGCGTTGCCCGGCGCCGGTTAGCCCTGGGTATCTAGCAGGCGGCCTACAAGGGATTCGCTTTGCAGGCTTTGTTGAAGAGCGCCGAGTCCGACGCGCGTTTGCAGGAGGGAGCTTCTCAGATTGGAAATGGTTTCCGCGATATCGGTTCCAGCGATTTCATTTTCCGAGCGCGAGAAATTTTCGATGGAAACTTCCAGGTTGGCCGACGTCGAACTCAAACGATTCGCCGTAGCTCCCAACTCGCCGCGCGCGGCAGTCACCTGGCTCTGCGCCTGCTCCAACGGCGCCAGCGCGTTCAACGCCCCCTGCGCGGTGGAAATGTCGAGGGAATCGATTCCCAACGCCTGAGAGCTGGTATCTTCCACCACGTTCAGGTTGATCTGGTTTTCCGGTCCCGTCCCGGTCCCCACTTGAATATTGACCTGATTGGCCGAGTTGGCTCCCAGGTTCCCGTCCAGCAGACTCTGGCCGTTAAACTCCGCCGAGCCGGAGATACGGTCGATCTCGTCGCTGATGGAGGTGAATTCGTTGTTGAGGGTCTGGCGTTGGGCGTCGCTCAGGGTTCCGTTGCTCGCCTGAATGGCCAACTCGCGACCGCGCGCGACCAAGTCGGAAACCGTGGACAAACCCGCGTCTGCGGTGTTCAGGAAATTGGCGCCTGCCGAGGTGTTCTCCGCCGCCTGCGACAAGGCCGCGATCTCCGAGCGCAACTGGCTGGCCAGGGAGTTACCCGCAGGGTCGATCCCCGCGCTCGTCAGACGGTTGCCGGAACCGATTTGCGACAAGCTGGTGTTGGAATTAGAACGGCTGTTTTCCACGGAACGCAAAATCGTCTGGTTGATCGCGCTCAATCCTATTTCCTGGGCCATGACAGTCCCTCGGTGATGGGGGTTTTAAGGCGCCGAAATTTCGCTAGCTTGAATAAATAAAGTAACGCCAAACTCAGAATTTGTCAATTTGCCGGTAAATGATGGGTTTAATATACTGAAAAGGGCTTGATGGAAAATATTGCTAATTCTATATTTTTATATAGAATTACAAATGATATCTATTTCAAAGCTGTTGTTTTTTTCCAAGAGGCTATGAAAGAAGGGGGCAAAAAATGGGCAAACAATACCGTGTAGCGGGAGCAGTGGTAAGTCTGGACGGCGGAGAACCGGTTTCTGAAGTTAAAGTAAGAGCCTATGATAAGGATTTCTTTCGCGACCAACCTTTAGGGGAGGCGATTACCGATAACGTGGGACGCTATGAAATCCAATTTTCCAGGGACGACTTCACCGGACCATTAATCAGGCTGGAGCGCTATCCCGATATTTTCCTCCAAATCATTGACGACAAGGGCAAAATAATTTACTCCACCGAAAACTCGGTCGTGGTGAATGCGGGGCGCGATACGAGAATTGACGTCGCCATACCTCTGATTCAAAAATCTAAAGAACTTGGGATGGTTTTTGTTGGCGGCGAGCCTGTAAATTTAAGCTATGCCGCAAAACTGACCGCTCAGGATTTAGTCGAAGCCTATCGTTACTGGCGACGGCGAAAAACAAAGTTAACCAGGCCTGATCTGGTAAAACTCGCTTTTCCAGGGTTGCATTTAAAAAGGGACCCCGATGACGATTGCGGCGAGGGGTATGGCGAAGTCTTTCGCCAATTCCTGGAGGAGCGCGGTTCCTTAAAAATGTTATTGGATACAGACGCCGACGATTTACCCGTCGGCGCCGACGTCCTTTGGTTTTTTACCGACAATATTTCCGTAAAATATACCATCGACGCGGGCTTTCCCGACGACGCCGTTGATCCAACCGTGCCGGCCGCCGATACGGCTTATGCGTTGACTGATGGAACGGCGCTGGGAACCTTGCGCGCCAACCTTGCAGACCTCCACGCCGATAACACAACCCTTGCTCCAATTTACATTCAAAAAGTCGGGTTATTGGCTGAATACGCCTTGACGTCGTTTCTTAACGCTCCTTTCTCGCTGAGAGACGCCAGAAATGGAGCGACGCGCATGGAATACAGAATCCTGGAACAGCCTCCAAACATTGCCGGCAGGACCAGCCCTTCCCGGACCTATGTCGAGGTTGGACCCGCAAACTCGGATACACAAAACTCCTTTACGGTTCCTCACGAACTCTTCCACCAGTTTCAATATCGTTACAACGACGTCGGCACGCGTTCCGGTATTTACGGGATTGTGCGAGAGGGCGGGGCGCGGTTTGGAACTGAAAGTATTAACGATCAACCCAACCGCTATATAGATACCGGCAAAAAGATTTTGAATGAACCGGAGCAGTCCCTTGTAAGCCCCGTCGGGGTGAAAAACCCCATCCGCTACGCGGCGGGTTTGCTTTGGAAGTACATAGCGGAACAGCATAGTGCGATTGTGGCCGAACCGCTGGTGGGAGTTGATTCCTATAGAAAGGTACTGGAAGCGACGGCTACCGTGGAAGCAGGAGACCCGGGGGTAGGATACGCGGCCACTGCCTTGCGCGAGGCGCGAAAACAAATGCCCTGGTATGGGAGTTGGGATCAATTTTCATACTACGACGCCGCCAATACCGAACTGGGTTCGCACGAAACGACTTGGGGAAATTATTTGGCGGCGAACTACATCCATTCCACCGCCAACCCTGCGGCAGACGCGCGTTTTGATTATCTGGAAGACGAAGATCCGGTGCCGATTGCCGCCGCCACAACAAAACTCGCCGACTATCAGGCCAAAGTGGAAGTTAATAATGATATCTCCATAGGCCAGGGAGGAAGCGTTTCAAGAACCCAGAACAATCATAAAGCCTGGGCCGCACGTTATTATCGCGTTACCCCGGACGCCGGTTCCCCGCCTCGCATGTTAAGGATTAATTTCTCCACTGCGGGAGGGATGACGGATCCACTGGTCCAAATACTCAGGTTCGACGCCGGTAACGCTCTGATGGATATAAGTCGTTCCGATCAGGCAACCTATTCCAAGACAATCAACATGAACGGCGTCGGCAATGTCGTGGCGATTGTTGGAAGCAGGGAAAATAGTGGAGACTACACGATCGACTTTGAGGAAATTGCCAGCGAGACGGACGTTCACGTAACGCGATGGAATTCATCGGTCGGCACGGAGTATCAAATTGATCCCAAAGGTTGGTCCTGGACCTGGGCGTCTCCCGACGTAATGGTGGATAACGACGACGACGGTTTAGCGGACTCGGAAGTGTTTTTTGATCAAAACAACAACCTGAAAGTCAGATTGCGCAATCGCGGGAACGCGCCGGCAAACAATATTGGAATTGAGTTTTTTTATCAAAACGCAACGCCTTCTCTTTCTGCAGCGGCATGGATACCGGTTGAAAACAGCGCCGGCGTTGTTCAAACCATAACCGGCGAAACGCTGGACGCGTCTGGCGGAGCGGATGATGAGAAATGGTTTGGGGTGGATTGGGCGCCCGCTAACGACGGCTCCGGCAGTAAACACTGGTGCGTTAAGGTTGTGATTACAGTTCCCGGCGATCCTAATAATGATAATAAAATGGTATTGAATAATTTTGGAAACGTGATCGTCGCCCCCGACGCCGATTCAAATGAGTTTAAAATATTAGCGCGATACCCCCGCTTTGTCTGGGAGTTTGAAACATTTGTCGTCCCTCGCGGACCCAAGTGGACTATCGATTTCCCCGACGATCTTAAAATTGATTTGGTGAAAGACCATAGCGCTAAAAAAGATAAATCGAGCTTTTGTAAATCGCGTTTGGTCGCTCCTTTTCCTGATAGAGCCGCTTTGCCCAGCGTTAAGCCGTCGGTGATGAAAAAAGCAAAACAATTTGACGGCAAGTCGGGGTTGCTCAAACCAAGACCTAATGAATTTTATCCAACCCCTAAAAAAGCTCTTCCGCCAGGCGTCGATCCAGAATCCCTGGTTACCGTAGCCTACAAGGTCAACGGTGAAATCATCGGAGGAGTCAGTTATCGGTTGGTGGAAAAATAAATAAGGATAAATCAAGATGTTTGCGAATTACTATTTATAACGGGAGGGGTTTCATATTCATCAAATATTATTGCAAACCGCGCTTCGTGTTTATAGAATAGCCGGATTGCTGGCGGCAGGGGCAGTAGGCGCTGGCGAAGCGCCGAGGCAAGTAAGAAAACTGTTACGGCAAATGCTGGAGCTACATTGGGTTTGCAAATCAAAAACATTGCCGCCACGGCGAGTGGTGGCGAGGCCAGCTCATGAAACTTATCATCAACGGCAAAGAAGTCTCCCCTCCTGAAACCGGCGAAACCCTGCAAGAAATCCTGGACGGCGTCAAAAACGAAAAGCTCGAGAAAGGCCGGTTCATCGACCGGGCCGTTTGCAACGGCGAAGACGTTTCCCTGGAACCTGGAGAACATTTAAACCTTCCCGCAGGCCAGGTTGAAACGCTGGAAATCGAAGCCCCGGAAATTCAGGGATTGATTCTCAAGAACCTTGCCAACGCGGAAGAGTATCTCGTTAAGTTGATTCCGGGGATACAAAAAGCCGCCGAACTGTTTCAATTGGGAAACGAGCAGGAGGCCAACCAGTATCTGGTCCATATCATCGACGGCGTCGAATGGTTTTCCCAAGTGGTAGAGACGGTGATCCTGGCCAAGCAAACCCAGCCGGAAGCGGTGCAACTTGACGAAAAGAGCCTGGTCGAACGCAAGGACCAACTATTAACCCTGTCCACGCAAATGTTGGAAGCCAACAAGAACAAGGACTGGGTCCACATGGCCGATCTGTTGGAATACGAGCTATTGCCTTACTATCAGGAATGGGCCAAAATCATCCCCGATTTGAAACAGCGCCTCAATTAATCCCAGCCGACCGGTTAATTCACTCCCGAGAAGTTTGCGGAGCTAAACGCGCGGCTGTCCTGCATGTCGCCGATAAATTCCATGGCGAAACCCGTCGCCGTATTTGCGATCACAATCGCCCCCCAGAAACTCAAACTGCGAATATCGGCAAACCCGCCGCCGGGAATCCCCGTCCCACCCAACCGGATTAAGGGATCACTCCCCACGTCCGTGAACGCCAGCCGTCCCACACGCGAACTAGTGGAATCCGTAATTAAAAACCTGTCGTCGGGATTAGTCTCCGCATTGAAAGAAAAATTGGTGACCGTGATGAACACTTTCTGCGTGTTCCCTGCCAAAACCGTAAAATCCAGCGTTCCCTGCTGGGATCCATTCTGATTCGAAGCTTCCATCCTCACGCCGATTTGCGAATTCATGCCGGAAAGGGAGGGATGGCTCACCGCCAGGAAGGTGTACACCCCGCCTTCGGCTTGCCAATAGGGAGAAACCACCTTGGGACTCTCGACCACAATGCTGGGATTGTCCGTATTCACGAGCACATTATCAGTTCCGATTTGAAGGGGTCCCTGCCCATTCGTAACGTCCACCTGCAGGGTGCAGGATTTCGGAGACGGCGTCGAATTGGTCGGCGCCGTCCAAACCGGATTCTGCGCCGCCGCGTTGTCGAATGTCCCAGCGCTTCCCAGACCGGGGCAACTGGCGGACCAGGCGTACACCGGCGTGTCGTTCAGCAAATTATTAATCGTCAGACTTAACGTCACGGCGCTTCCGGCGGCGACGGGATTAGGCGTCCCCGTGGGACCTGTCTTAACGGTGATCGGGGTCTCCACCAGGGTCGTTCCCGCGAGAAATTTTTGATACGCGGCGACGGCTTCGGCGCCTTCGGTTTGCGTGGTGAACTCCCCGGCGCTCTGGTCGAATCCGAAAATGTTCACCAGCGTGGCCCCGTTGTTGAACATCTTGCCCAAATAAGTTTCCCAGTTGATCGTGTCGATACCTGATTGGCCGACCGTGCTCAGTTCAACGTTGGTCCCCTCCGCCGAGGCCCAGGCGACGTCGCCAAAGTTTTGAGTTTCAGTATCGAGATCGTTGAACACGTCGCCCGCCGGGTACGTGCTGAAACCGGGATTGGAAAACTGGTTGAACGCCACCCAGAACGCGCGGAACACCGTCGAACTGGTCATGGCGCGAATTTGCGCCGTGGTATTCAGAAGTTTCAAATCGTCATACTGTTTTTTCGGGATGGGGCCGATATGGGTATAAATTTTGTCCCGCGTGATTCCCGCGTCGAACACGCCCTTGGTCCATAGCTGAATGTATTCGTAAACGATACGCTCGCGCTCGACGTCGAAATCCACCGGCGGATTGGCGGCGCTGAATCCACGCAGTCCCAGGGAGCAAAAACCGTCGGTGAGATTAGATTCCCAACCCACGATCACGCCGCCGAACAGATGTTTTTTGTTGGCCGCCAGAGCGTCGAACCGGGTTTTGATTTTCGCCCCGATAACGTCCTTGGCGAGGCGCAGGGATTCCGCCTTGATGGCCGGGCTTTCGTAACACATTTGCGGAGCCAGCGGCGGGGCGGTACCGCCGGACTTTAAATAGTCTATATCGAGAGAACCGCTTTCCGTACCGGCATAATCCTTGTTCTCGGTATTGTCGAGATTGGCCACGAATTTATTTCCCGTGCCGTCGCCGTTATCGTCCGCGTCTTTCCAAAACAGAAAATCATGAATATGGAACACCACCGCCATGTCCTTTAAGATCGCGGTATCGAATGCCGCGTCGATAGTATCGTTGATCAATTGATCGGTATGATCGTGCGCCATAGGTCCGATGGAGAACCCAAGCGTGGGCGCAGAGGTATCGACGTCCCCGGCGTAACTCAGTTTAGCGATGAGTTTGTCCAGGGTGGTTTCCATCAGGGTTTTCAGCGCCAGGGTGGTGGTGGGACCGCCCAGGATTCCCGTCGTTATATTGGGCGCCGAGGTGAAGACTTGGAACACAAGATATTTTTTCGGAGTGGATACTGTGGGACTGTCGCCTTGAATAGTCAGGGTGTGATAAATTTTTCTCCCCATTGCCGCAGTCGGGTAACTTGGCGTGTTGAGGATCAAGACGACGGTTTCATCCTCGGCGTCGGAGTCGTTAGTGATGGCGACGCTTATATTTTTTGTCGTTTCCCCGGCGTTGAAAGTCAGGGTTCCGTCCGCCAGAGTGTAGTCCGTGCCGCCGCCCGTCGCCGTTCCGCCTGAGACGGAATAATGCACCGAACCTAAAAAGTCGGACGCCTCGGCCAGGGAGACCGGAACGCTGAACGTTCCGACGTTGTCCGGCGTTTTGGAAAACGACTGGTCGAATTCCACTAGCGGACCGAGGTCGTTGTCGTTAATCGTATAAGTGTGCGTGGTCTGGCTTCCTAAAGTTGCGCCGAAAGCTGGATTCAAAATTTGCAGGGTAATCGTTTCGTTGGCCTCGTCCCGAGTGTCGTCGACCACGTCGATATTGATGTTGAGCGTGGAGGCGCCGCCGTCGGTGAACGCCAGCGTGCCTGCGGCGAGAGTATAATCCGTTCCACTCCCCGTCGCTGTTCCCCCGGTGACCTGAAAATCCACGGTGACGTTCGACCCGTTGAGCGCCGCGCTCAGGGAAACGGGGATGGCCGCCGGAGTGGTTCCCTCGTCGCCGTTGGACGTGGCCGCGTCGAAGGAGATTTGCGGATCGTTGTCGGTGATGGTGAAGGTGTGGGAGAGCGGCGCGCTCAAGGTTCCCCGCGACGGATTCGATAAATCAATCACTACCGTTTCCGTGCCTTCGTCCGGCAAGTCGTCGACGATCGCCAGGGCGATGTTTTTCGTGGTCTCCCCGTTGTTGAAGGTCAACGTCCCGTTGGCGAGCGTGTAATCCGAGCCGCCGCCCGTCGCCGTGCTGGACCCTGTGTTGACGGCGTAATCGACGGTGATTGCGGAGCCGGTATTGTTCGTCGGCGTCAGGGTGACAGGTATGTTCACCGTGCCGTCGCCTTCCGCGCCGCTGGAAGGCGCGCCGCCGTCGAATGCGATCAAAGGATCGTTGTCGTTGATGGTATAAGTGAACGTCGAGGTCGATCCGATGATGATGTTGCTGTTGACGGTCAGCGTGATAATGACGGTTTCCGCATTTTCAATGAGAGCGTCGTCGACGATATTGACGTTCAACGTTTTGGAAGTTTCGCCAGCGAGGAACCCCAACGTGCCGTCCGCCAGGGTGAAATCCGTTCCTCCGCCCGTGGCGGTCCCGGTCACGGTATAATTGACGATGTAGGGCGGCGTGGTGGGACTGGCCGGCAGGGTGATGGAAACATTGGCGGAGGCGGGCGAAACGCTCTCGGCGCCGTTGGCCGTAGCGGCGCCGAAATTGACCGTTGGCGCCGTCGCCGAATGGGCGGACGAAACCATAAAAAAGGCCGTCGCGAAAACGACCCAAACGATCAATAAAAACAGGCGAAGTTTAAACGCTTTGATCAAGATCAACCTTGTTTACGAATAACGAAAGTTGGGAGTCCCTGAAGAATTTCCGGAAAATCGGCCAAAAGGGTTATGTAAACAGGTTCAAGGAAAGGCTAAGATTTGTCAATGATCGTGTGGCGAGGCAAGCGCCTGGAAGCATTTATGAGGGGGGGAGGGAGACTACGGGTTTTGAGGAACTGGAAGGAGAGGCCAAGAACCGGCAACCAGGGTCAAGTCACCCTACCACCCTGTTTCTTCCCTCACTCTTAGCCTTGTAAAGGTTTTCATCAGCCGTTTTAAACGAGTCATTATAGTCGTCAGAGCCATCGCAACTCTCGACGCCGAAACTCATGGTTACTTTCAATTGTTGACCATTAAAGTCGAAGCTCTCTTCCGCCACCCTGGCTCTGATTTTTTCCGCCAGAAGCCTGGCTCCTACTAAATCTGTAGCAGGCAATACCAGCAAAAATTCCTCGCCTCCCCAGCGGGCCAACACGTCCTGGTCTCTTGTAACCTTTTTCATTAATTGGGAAAGTTCAATTAAGATATGGTCTCCTGCCAGATGTCCGTAAGAATCGTTCAATTGTTTAAAGTGATCAATGTCTCCCAAAACCAGACAAAACGTCTCCTTACTCCTCAAGGCCCGCGTTATTTCATATTCAATTATTTCCACAATACTTCTTCGATTAAATAATCCGGTCAAATGATCCGTTTTGGCCTGCGCATCAAGTTTTAAGTTTGCCTCCTGCAACTCCTCAATAATCTTTTTATTCTGCTTCAACAACATCTGGATTTTTAGATGGGATTCAACGCGGACCAAAACCTCTTCCGCATTAATGGGCTTTGAAATAAAATCTACTCCGCCAGATTCAAAAGCCTTTTTGATATCCTCGGGTTCATTTTTTTCCGTAATAAAAATTATCGGAATATCCCGAGTGTCGTCATTGCTTTTGAAATATTTTGTCGTTTCATAACCGTCCATGTTTGGCATTACTATGTCCATGAGGATCAGGTCTGGTTTTATTTCCGAAGCGACCTTCAAAGCTTGGCTCCCATCCAAAACGGCAGAAAGGGAATAATCCTGCGTTTCCAAAATAGCAATCAATAGATTCAGGTTTGCGGGATTATCGTCCACCAATAAAATTCTATGAGAATCAGGGTTTTGAATTTGATTATTCATTGGAGGAGTACGCCTGAGTGGACTCGAATACGGAGCGGGACGCCCTCGGAAAAGTTTGAACGCTAAATGAAGCCTCCGCCTATTCGCCCTCTGCGGAGGAGTACGCCCAACATTATTTCTTTGGCTTCCAGTTTCTCGTTAGTTCCTGAGCTTTTTCTATTTGGCTTGGGGTCATCTTTTTTTCAAGGAGATCTCTACTCTTGATCGCCTCTTCATTTTCTTGAGTCGCGGCAAGGTTGTACCACATATGCGCAAGCACATAGTCCTGAGGAACTCCCAGTCCTTCCATGTACATAAAACCCAGTTTGAGTTGCGCCATAAAATTCCCTTGGTCTGCTGAAAGCCTGTGCCATTTTTCGGATTCTTTATAGTCCTGAGGAACTCCCAGTCCCTCCATGTACAAAAAACCCAGTTTGAGTTGCGCTATAGAATGCCCTTGGTCGGCTGAAAGCCTGTGCCATTTTTCAGATTCTTTATAGTCCTGAGGAACTCCCAGTCCTTCCATGTACATAAAACCCAGTCTGAATTGAGCCTCAGAATCTCCCTGGTCGGCTGAAAGTTGGAACCACTTTATTGCTTCTTTATAATCTTGGAGAACTCCTTGTCCTATGTAGTACATCCTACCTAGGTTGAATTGAGCCGTAGAATACCCTTGGTCTGCTGAAAGCCTGAACCATTTTTCGGATTCTTTATAGTCCTGAGAAACGCCTATTCCTTCCCCGTACATCGCTCCTAAGATAACTTGCGCTCCAGAATGCCCTTGGTCGGCTGAAAGCCGGTACCATTTTTCGGATTCTTTATAGTCCTGAGAAACGCCTATTCCTTCCCCGTACATCGATCCTAGAATAACTTGCGCTCCGGAATGCCCTTGGTCGGCTGAAAGCTTGTACCATTTTGCGGCTTCTTTATAATCCTGGGGAACACCTTGTCCATAGGCGTACATCCGACCTAGCTGGAATTGCGCGTCAGAATGCCCTTGTTCCGCAAGCGACAGCAAAAATTTGTAGGCAGACGGGTTATCCTCTTTTTTATTAGTATCCGCAGCATCCAGCAAAACATCGGCAAAGACGGCGGCGGGATTACCCATCAAGAGAAAAATAAGTATTATGGATTTGAGTGATTTCATTTTATTTATAAAGAAAAAAAATTTCACTTTTCACCTTACAGCCACGAATCATCAAATCGCAATAAGTTAGCGGTTCATTTTGATGAATCTTGACGATACTTTGATATTTGCATTATAGAGAATGCAGGAGGGGGTTGGCGGGGAGATTTATAACAATTTAATTTTATTAAAAAGAAAAATTTTTCACTTTCCACCTGTTCTTCAGGTGGGTTTTTTTATTTTTCTGCTCAAAATAACTTAAATATGCGTCATGAAAAAAAACTCTAAACTAACCGATTTATTCTTAGCTAGGCGTTCTCATGAATGTGCCATCACTGTGCTATCGCTAAAACAGCAGAATAACACTGTTAACTTATTGAAAAAAAGTACGCCTGGTAGGACTTGAACCTACGACCTACGGATTAGAAGTCTGGAAATAGTTAGATTTCTCGGTACTCTCTGAAACCTCCAGAAAAGCTAAATACCCCGAAAATACCGCACAAAATAGCCTTTTTATCATTGCGTGGGCTTTCTTGACATTTCTCCAAATTAAGTTTATATTGCTACCCATATGCTACCCATGGCCTTTGGGTAGCACATCGAAAATAATTGGAGGGAGCTGAAGTGAAATTTACCGACGCTTCAATCAAGGCGTTGAAACCCAAAAAGGCTCGTTACGAGGTTTGGGAAACCAATGGGCGGGGTCTGGGGTTGAGGGTATCTCCCAAAGGCAGGAAGAGCTGGGTTTTCCTTTATCGTTTTGAGGGCGTTCCTCGGCGCATGACCCTTGGAATATTCCCCGACATATCTCTTGCCGAAGCCCACACCAAACATTCTTGCGCCCGTGAGAACGTTTCAAAGGGAGTTGATCCGGGTGCCGTTCACACTCAGAACAAAAAAAAAGAGCGGGACGCGGAAACGGTAGCAGAACTGGTTGAAGAGTATCTGGAGAAATGGGCGAAGCCGCATAAAAAGCATTCCTCCTATTTGGAGGACAAGCGAATGCTTTATAAAGACGTGGTCCCGAAACTTGGAAGGCGAAAAGCGAAAGACATAAAACGCAGGGATATCGTTTTGATGTTGGACCGGATGACAGAGCGCGGATGCACGATTACAGCAAACCGGA
>JAJDBB010000123.1 GCA_029261555.1 Nitrospinaceae bacterium
CCTTTCTCCCACGGCGACGTGGCGGAGATTTCTCCTAATGGAACCAAAGTTTTTCCGGGACACTCCGAGTTTGTCGCCGTCAAGAAAGACGACGACGTTATCATTGAGTTTAAGCCCGTCCTGGAAGTGCTTCCCATTCAATCGTTGACCGAGGGCGAAGTGGAACGGCAGAAGGAAATGCAAGACGCCGCAAAATTTATAGAAGAAGAACTTCTCGGTCGCTTAATGGCAAACGAGTTGAAGGACGTCTGGCGGCATTGGAATGTTTGCTACCAATTGGAAGTGTTTGGCGGGGTAGGGGAGTCGGAAATATGGAGCGTGGACTTTGGCGCCGAACCCAAACTGGTTAAGGGTCGAATCGGGAAAATTAATTTGTACGAAGGGATTGCCTGCTCCGAATTGTGCCAATTGATAAGCAAGGAGGCGAACTGGGACTATGTCGGCGCCTCGGCGCAGTTTCGCACTTTTCATAATATTTATCGCGTGGCCGAGGGACAGTTTGAATATTATCCGCAGGAGAAGAAATTTCCTCAACCGCTCATGGAAGCTTTTCCAAAAGACAAGGAAATGGATTTGGAGAAATTCATGAAATACGTCCGTCAGTGGAAAAACAAGGCATGAGAACGTTTGGCCATTCTGGCTGTTGGTTTGGCGGGGTTATTTGTTGACAGGATATTTTATTAAATGTAGACTTTCTCACCTGCTAAAACAGAGCCTGAAAATAACATTCCTTCCGATCAAAAATATAAAGGCGGTGTAGCTCAGCTGGTTAGAGCATACGGCTCATATCCGTAGTGTCCGGGGTTCAAGTCCCTGCACCGCCACCACTACTAGCCGTAGGGGCAGGTTTCGATAACTTGCCCTTACGATCTATCCTTTTTGTAACAGGAGCGGTTCAGTGTTTCTCCTGTCTGGCACATCCCTCGTGGCGAACGTCTGGCGTCGAATAAGACTTCTGTTTAATTGATTTTAACAATAACGCGGTGGTTCAGCTTTTGGGCCGGGCGTGCATTGTGGTCAATGACTTTTTTAAAGGATTCGATTTGCGCTTTTGAGATTTCAATAGGGGTTTTAAGCAGAAACCAACTGACATTTTCGCTACAGGGCGGGGTTGTTAAGGAGCCGTAATAATGAAAATACTCTTTGGTTTTTGGGAGAAAGTCCTCCAGGTTAATTTCTTCGTTTTTATAAACAATTTCTTTGTTAACGTCCTTTGGAATCCTGTCCCATAATTGCTGGATTTGAGGATTGAATTTTCCCTCCTTCATAAAAACCCCTATCACAACGTATTGATGGTCGGATGTTTTGTGGACCAAATGCATTTCCATGGCATAGGATTGGCCGTGGATCAAATGCTCGCTTGGATGATGAAAGTGAAACTGGATCAAATAGAACTTTTGGTCTCCCCAGTCCACGTAGCTTCCCTTGTTGTAGCCCAGATGGATCGTGTGTCCATTATTGGTAATACGGATAGGCGTGTCTAAATAATGGCAACCTAAAACAGCCAATCGAGAACCTCTAACTTCATCAATATCGATCGGGGATTGATTGGTCCCTTCCCGGCACATGAGATGTTTTTGGTGATCCTTCTCCATTTCTCCCCAGTGGCTTGGGTCGGTCCCGCCTTCATAACCCCAGGGATGGGCATGAGTGTCGTGCGCAAAACCTATTTGGGGACAAATGAGAAGGATTATAACGACCAAAAGCGATCCGAGCGCCTGAGGACGCGCGTTTGTTTGTGAATCCAGGATTAATTCCATATTTCCTCCTTCTACGAAGCTGTCTTTGGTAATCAATCCTACTACTTCTTTTGGAGCACAGGGTAACCAAAAGTGTAGATCCATTTGTCGGCGTCTTCGGAGTTGGCGGGCGAAAACTGTCTGGCCGGCACGTGGCAACCGAGACAATCGCTCTGGAAGTCGGTAGAAACGGTGTTCACAGGATCGCGGGCATTGAAGAACGACCAACCCCACCCTTCGCCCCACAGCTTGGAATCTTTGTATCGGCCCTGGGTATCTCTAACCAGAACAAACCAGCCTTTGATAGTCGTGGCATGACTCACTGCCGGACCCGTGGTCATTGGCATGGTGTCGGCATTCAGCAATTCCTTGACCAGCACAGCGCCGTCGGGATAGCGGCCATGCTCGCGGTAGTAATCAATCGTTTCCGGTTTGGTGTAGACGACGTGGTACTCGATGGACCCTGGATTGCCAGCCTGCTTGTCCCTGGCGCCCTTCAATTTAGTATTGGCGTGTGCCCAGGTTCCAAGGGTTGCCCATCGAGTATATCCCTCGGGAACCCGAATGGCCCCGGTAGCCAAATCAACGTTTGGGGCAAAGGGCTCCTCTCCCAATGCCGCTCCGGATGAACCCAAGGCAATAAGAATCAGAATTGAAAGTTTGATCGCTTTAAATTTCATGCATTCCTCCTAGTATCTAAATCGGTTGGGGCGGACCCGAGTCCTTTCCCTTGCGGAAAAGAACTCGGTCATGTCCAGCCGGTTAATGAATGGCGTAAGGAGTTTTATGGCCGTTGACGGCATGAATTAAAACGGCGACGACTTCATGGTTCTTTGACACCAGGAAATCCAGGTCGTATCTAACCCCTTTTGAGTCGACAAAGTCCGCGCAAGTCACGAAGTATGGATTGTCTCGACCCACAACTTCGACGCTGTCGTGAAGGTAATCAAACTTAAGCTGTACGATGGTTCTTTTTGACGGATCGAAAACAGGGAATTTCCCGTTTCCGTTGTCATCCGAGACTCGTTCGATGTAATTCTTCATTGCTTTTTGTATGGCGTCGCGGTGCGAGGTTGCAATTCCCTCGTGGCCCCAGGCTGAACAGGCAATAATCAAAAAACTTGCGGTTAAAATGGCCGTTATGAATTTCATTTTTTATCTCCTGGCATAATTGTCTTGGGTTTTTTGAACCTATTTTGCTTTAGATTATTTTCTTCCGGGTTTAGCCGCTCGTAGAACGGGATAATACTGGGTGAAAACCCAATCGTCCTTTGCGAAAGCCTGGTGGCAAAAGTTACATTTGTTTTTGCCGAATGCCTTGGCGATTTTCTTGTGAGGCTGACCTATCGGCGTAGTGAAACTGAAATAAGCCCAGTTTCCCGGTTCGTCTTTGAAACGTTTTGTGTCTTTGATTGTGGCTTCCAGGCCAATGAAATCCCCATTGAAATAGCCCTTCCCGCTGGGCGCTTGTTTATCGCCTACGCTGAGAAGTTCTTTGACCAAAATGGTCCCATTTGGGAATGCTCCGGTGCTCTTGTAAACGTTATAAGCGTCGGAGGGGATGTATACATGATGGAATTCCGGGAAGGCGGCTTTTCCGCTATTCATATCGTTTGGGGTCACCGGGGATCCAACGAAAATCCACTCACGATATCCCTTCGGTTGTTCAAGGTTTCCGCTTTTGTCAAACTTGTAAGGACGGCTTATCTTTTCTGCGGCCAGGGCATTGGGGACAAATGACGCCAATACTGAGGTCACGCATAGAACTAAAATGAGTCGGTTTAACAACTTAAAAATCATGACTTCCTCCAGGTGCAATTAATATTTTATTTTGAAAAGGTCGATGAACGCATTCGGAGGTTAGTTGCAAAAGGACGGGTCAACTTACAGACGTCGTCGTTTTTTTATATTGAAGGCCGAATAAGGTTGGCTTGTTTCGAACGGTTTTATAAAATGGGAAAGCATTTTTCCTGCCAAGTCAGATCATGCGTAATGAGGAAGCATTCAAAATGAATCAGGAAACTTTAGATCCCACGCAGTGGGTAGATAAATATGGCGACTCCATGTATCGGTTCGCCATTCTTAGGGTCAAGGACGAAGCGCACGCCGACGATATCGTTCAGAACACGATCCTCGCGGCGTTGCAGGCTAGAGATACGTATGAGGGTCGATCCGCCGAAAAAACCTGGTTGTTTGGAATTCTAAAGAATAAAATTTTCGAGCATTACCGTGAAACTAAAAAGAATTATAAGTATCAAATTGAATTAAACGATGAAGCCGATCCCTGTGAATCTGATTTTGACGGTAAGGGGCATTGGCGGGCTCTTCCGTTCAATTGGGGAATTGACCCTGAAAAGGCTTATGGAAACGAGCAGGTTTACCAGATTCTTTCCGGTTGTATAGACGAACTTTCTCCAAAATTTCGGCAGTTGTATGTTCTTAGGGAGATAGAGGGGCGGGATTCCGAATCGATTTGCGAGGATTTTGATATCACCCAGAATAACCTCTGGGTCATGTTGCACCGGACTCGAAATTTACTTAAAAAGTGTATGGAAAGCCATCTGCCGGAGATCGGTTAAAATGACAGAATCCAAAAGAGAACAAATTAGAGATATAATCCTCAATTTGACTCGGTCAAAATGTGCGGACACGTCCAGGTTCATTTCAGAGAATATGGATCGACAACCTTCTCCCTTGAAGTGGTTGAAGGTCGGGTTTCATTTAGCTCTATGTGAATATTGCCGGGAATATAAAACTCAATTAAAAACTCTCAGGCGCCTGACTCAGGATTTGGAAAAGGAGGGGGCAAATATGGAAGCCCAGGCATTCATGAAGCCGGAATCCAAAGAAAGATTAAAACAAATCATCGCAAAGAAGAATTAGGGTATTGCTGTTGATTGCGTTCAAGAAGTTTGAGGAAGGGTAAGTCCCGCCGCCACCAAGAATCTCATTCCAAGGCGCCGTAAAATTTTTATTTAATGGATGCAGAGAGGTCGAATCAACCTGCCTTACGGGCTTTTTGTTTGGCTGCTTTTTCTTTCATTTTCATTTCTTCCTGCGCCGCTCTCTGGGCTTTCTTCACTGCCAGTTCGGCCTGCATCTGCTTTATGGCCGCCTGCCTGTTTTTGGGGTCTTCAAAAACGCGAGAGACCAAAACTCCAAACTCGTATAAGGCATAAAGAGGAAATCCCAGCAATACCTGTGTGATGATGTCTGGCGGGGTCAACACGGCGGCCAATCCGAAACAAGCCAAAAACGCCCATTTCCGATACAGACGCATTTTAACGGTATTGACGACCCCGATTTTGGTGAGGAATACCATGATCAGCGGTGTCTGAAACGCGAAGGCAAAGGCGAGGATGATTTTGACGACAAAGGAAAGATAAAACCCTATGGTCACCTGGTTGGTCCAGTAAGTGGCGCCAAACATGAGGAGAAACCGGAGTCCCAGGGGAAGCACCAGGAAATAACAGAACAGCCCTCCGAACATGAAAAAAACGGTTCCAAAGAAAACAAACAGGAAGGTGATTTTCTTTTCTTTTACCTTTAACCCCGGCGCGATGAAAAACCAGACGTGATAAAGAATCATCGGCATGGAAATGAACACGGAACCCATGAAGCAAACCTTCATCGCCGTGAAGAACGGTTCGGTCGGGGATATGAACGTCAGGTTGCTAAATTGGGGTGGGAGCGGATCTTCCAACCACAGAAGAAGGATTTCCCGGAAATAAAAACAAACGCCGAAGAAAAATATCACCACCCCGCCGACGACGACCATGCGGTCGCGCAGTTCGATAAGATGATCGGAAAGTTTTAGCTGGTCTGTAAAACGTACGTTTTTAGCCACGAGCCAGGTCCGTCTCTTTGAATGAGAAAATGAAGCCATGCATGATACTTAAATCTTCGATCAAAAACAAATACCATTTTTGCGGAATTTTAAAAGCCCCGCCGTCCCCGGAAACTCTTCGACGACCGCAACCCATTTGCTATTATCCCTGTGGACGAGTGGAAATTCATTTTACGCGGGTTCTGAGCAGTTTGAGAATTAAAATTGATAAGTAAAAAGAAATGTTGGATAATGGCCTCCGTTAAATTATTAGATTGTGTCGTCAGGCTCTGCTACTGCTTGTGCTGGCAACGCCTGTTGCGGCTGGTTCCTTATGAAAACTAATTCAAGCAAAATTTCCGGGATAAAAGTTTTAAGTATTTCCGAAGAGAGTCCCAAGGCGATAGAAAAGATGGTAGACTCCGCTATTGAGGAAATAGAAGGGAAAAGAAAGACCATCCTGGATATTAAAATCACCGAAGACAATATATTTTTTATTCTTGGCGACCCCCAGCCAAACGCTATTTAATCAATTAAACGTGTTTGCGGGTGTAGCTCAGTTGGTAGAGTGTCAGCTTCCCAAGCTGAATGTCGCGGGTTCGAATCCCGTCGCCCGCTTAAAAATAATTTTCACGGATACCATGAGACTACCAAAAGAACTTATCGAGAAAATTTCAAAAAAAATCGTTTCAAACCTCCTCAAACGGGAAATGATCATTTGGGACGAAACTCCAGAAAAACTGGAGACCGTAGTGGAACACATTATCACCGAAGATTTGATGGTAGAGGATCACTTGAACGACGAGGTGAAAACCTTGTTGGAGACCCGAACCGACGAATACGAGCGCGATATGATGGACTACGGCCGCGCGTTTCAATTGGTGAAATCCCGCCTCGCTCGAGAACGGGGCCTCGTTTTATAACAGGGACAGGCGTCAATGAAAATCAGCAGAGATAAAATTAATCACATCAGCAGTCTGATCGTCAAGGACTTTGAAAAACGCGACGAGATGGACTACTCGGAGGAGTTGAACAACATCCGATTGGAAATCACGCGTGTAATGACGGATGAATTGAAGGTTGACGACGCCGCCGAAGAGCATGTGCGAACAACC
>JAJDBB010000124.1 GCA_029261555.1 Nitrospinaceae bacterium
GAAAAATTATTTTACTCTCTCCCTTGACAGGTGGGATGCTTTGTTCTATAATTTGATAATGATTTTCAAAATCGTTATAGAGCGACTCAGATAAATAATAAATTAACCGAACTTTTCAAGGAGATACTAAAATGAGCCTCGTTATCCTCGGCGGCCTCGACCGCTTGAAAAGAGATTATATCAACACCGGGAAAAAATTCGGCTTCCGCGTCAAATCCTTCAGTCAACGGGTTCCAGACTTTGCCAGGCGACTGCGAAATGTCGGGGTCATCGTCCTGTTCACCGGACGGGTTTCCCACGCCATGGCCAACGACGTGTTCCGCCTGGCTCGCGAATTGAATATCCCCCTTGTCCGCATTAAAAACAGCGGCGTGACCGGACTGGAAGACAGTCTCAAGGAACTCGCGGTTCCCTAACCCGGCCAGGCATGTGCCTGGGGGCAGATAGCGTCACTTGGTTGGGTGACGTTATGCGTCTGGGGACAATTGCATATTAGATGCAATCAAGATTGATTGGTCGGTTGAGTTTCGGAATATAAGAAACTGTTCATTCGCCAACTAACGTTTCCACGGCGAGTGGAGTCACGCGTCCTCGTAATAGTCCAGTCCGGAATGGTCGATCACCTCTTCGCCCATGATGATCCGCAAGGTGTTGCGAAGTTTATTGTCTTGGTCGAACAGGTCGTTCACCGGAGTCAGGTCCGGACGGCACATCGGCGATTTGAAGTAGAAAGACAACCACTCCTGAATGCCGCCCATACCCGCCCGTTGGGCCAGATCGAGAAACAGGACGAGATCGAGAACCACCGGGGCGGCAAGGATCGAGTCGCGGCACAGAAAATTTATTTTCAGTTGCATGGGCTGGTCCAGCCAGCCGCGAATGTCGATGTTGTCCCAGCCCTCCTTGGCGTCGCCTCGCGGCGGGTAATATTCAATGCGGATTTTGTGATAGTAGTCGCCGTAGAGATCGGGATACAAATCGCCTTGCAGGATGCTTTCCAGCACCGAGCCTTTGGTGACTTCCTTGGAGCGGAATGAACCGGGGTCGTCTAACACTTCCCCGTCGCGGTTGCCCAGAATATTGCTGGAGAACCAGCCGGTCAATCCCAGCATGCGGGCCTTGAGTCCGGGCGCGATGATGGTTTTCATCAAAGTTTGGCCGGTTTTAAAATCTTTGCCCGCTATGGGGACGCGATTTTTATTCGCCAGCTCGACCAGGGCGGGCGCGTCGACGCACAGGTTGGGCGAGCCGTTGGCGAAGGGAACGCCCATGCGCAACGCCGCGTAGGCGTAGATCATCGAAGGCGGAATGATGGTCAGGTCGTCTTTCAAGGCGGCTTCAAACGCTTCGAGGGTTTGGAACGCAGGATGGTCCATGTTCTCGGTATAAATCTCCGTCGAGCCGCACCAGCACATCACCAGCCGTTCCAGTCCATGCTCTTTTTTAAACGCTTCCATGTCCCGCATTAAAAGCTCGGCAAGCTCCATCCTGCTTTTTCCCTGCTTGACGTTTTTGCCGGAAAGGTTTTTTACAAAGGCCGGATCGAACACCGCAGACCAAGGCCGGACGGCCTCCAGCTCTTTTTGCACGAACCCCAGGCTTTCCTTGTCGATCACCCCGCAGTTCAGCGCAGCCTGGTGACAGTGATCCTCGTAAATATCCCATCCGCCGAACACAAGATCCTTCATCCCGGCTAAAGGAACGAAATCCTGGATCAAGGGCGTTTTATTTTCGTTGCGTTTACCCAAACGGATTCGAGACATTTGCGTGACCGATCCCACGGGTTTGCCGCGTCCCGCGTTCACCAGAAAGACTCCGGCTATGAGGGTAGAGCTTACGGCGCCCATGCCGGGGAGCAAAACGCCCAGCTTTCCCTTTGGAGGATCGATTTCTTTTTTCAGACCGCGATACTTTTCCGACGTTTCGTTCATTTAAATTTTTTCTCCGTTGAAATACATTACCGAAGTTTTAATTAAACTATTTTGTGAGAGACGATGTATAAAGGAAGTGTAAGGATAGAATTCTAGACCCGACATATTAACTCATTAGTTCACTGATTCAGAAGTCGAAAATTTGCAAATCTCATTACAGTCCAATTTAAACAGCGCCAACGATGGAATTGACCGCCCAACCCGTTAAAAAAATCCAACCGCTCAACCGAGGGGCCGCTGGCGTTCTCTGTTTGTTCCCGCCGCATGCGCCCTGGAAAGCGTCCGACTGGTACGCGATTCCCATCGCTGGAACTCCGTTTCTTTTGCGGAATATTTTAACGTTGCAACGCGCCGGCATTCGCGACCTGACAATCTATCTTGCGGTTCCAGAAGAGGAGTTTGGCGCCCTGCGCCGGGTCATAGAAACGGACTGGCGGTTTCGCTTGAAGATTCGCTGGGTGGCGCAAGCGGCCCCCTTACGGGAAATCCTCGAAAAAGGGGCAGGCAGAACGCCGCTGTTCAACGGCCTGGCGCTGTACGACAAAAATGAAGTGACTGCGCATTGGAACTCCGCGCCGGACCGGGAAAATATTAGCGGCGAAACCGCTTTGATAGAAGCCGACAACCTGGACGCCGTTTTAAAAAAAATTCAGGCCCAAGGCTCGTCGGGTCTGCCCTCCGATTGGACGGGAGACAAAACGGACAAAACAAGCGCTCCGGCCTTTTTATACATTCCCGGCGACTCGCGATTCGCAATCACAAAACCGGAAGATTTTAAAACCCGCACCGAAGAATTGCTGGGAGCTTCCGGCCTGGGCGTCGACAGTCCGATAACGCGAATAATGTCGCGCCCCTTTTCCCGCCTGTTGACCCGTCTGTTTATGCGGACGCCGATCACACCCAACCAGATCACGCTGTTCAGTTTTGCGCTCGGGCTAATTTCCGCCGCCTGTTTTTCTCAGGGGGATTATGCGATGAATGTGTTGGGCGGATTCCTTTTAGTATTCTCGACTTGGGTGGACGGGTCGGACGGCGAAATCGCCCGCTTGAAATTCATGGAAACCGAGATCGGCGGTAAGCTGGATATCTTCTGCGACAACGTTGTGCATTTTTTTGTATTCGGCGCAATTGGTTGGGGAGCGAGTCGGGCGACGGGCGAGACGGTATATCTGTGCCTGGGAGCCGTCGCCGCTATCGGAAGCCTGGCGGCGTTTTTGATTTTAAGATCGTTTCTGATTGGGCAAAAATCGCCCTTTCAGCAAAGCGCCAGAGTCGCCGAGTCCGGGAAAAGCCTGGCGGAAAAGCTCGCCAACCGCGACTTCATACATTTCCTCGCCCTCACCGCCGTGATCGATTATTTGAATATCTTTATCGCGGTGACCGCCGCAGGGGTTGGCGTTTTTGTGGTCTATCTTTTATTTATCCGGTTCAATAATAAGGCGAGCGCGTTGCAAACCGAGGCGGGCGATTAAATTTTTCCGCTACGGCGACTCTTTAATCCGGAAATAATTTCCGGAGCGTTGGACAAAATAGTTTCCGCCTGATCAAAACTTTTTGGCTCGTCGACGTCCAGCCAGAACGCGCCGCCGACAGGCATGACGCGGGCGCGGCCCTCGCCCGCCAAAACGCGTACCCCGCCGGAAAGCGAATCGTCGTTAAAATCCTTCGAAGATTTCTCAATCGCGGAAAATAAGCCCGGCGCGCAATAAAAAACTCCCGTGTCGAAAGCGTTGTAATCCTCGATTCCCTTGCCAATTTTTTCGATCCGTCCGTCCAGCGCTTGCACTCGCGTTACGTCCTCCATATCCACCAGCGGATTTTGTAAATCCTCGTCCACCGCCAAAACGATTTCTCCTTCGGCCAGTTCCAGCGCGCTCAACCGGCGAGCGATATCGGGGTCGTACAAATGATCGCTCATCGTTAAAAGAAACGGTTCGGTCATAAATTTTTTCGCTTTTAGAACCGAAATACCATTGGACCGGCGCCATTCGTCGTTTTGGACGGGTGTGATGGAGACGCCCAGATTCCGGCTGATCGTTTCAAGCGCGGAGCGTACGCGGTCGCCTTCATACCCGACGACGACGTAAAAATCGTCCGCTCCGGCATTGGCCGCAGAGCCGATCACCCTTTCAATGAGAGGGACGCCGAGAACGGGAACGAGGGGTTTGGATTCCGCGATGGAACGTAGGCGGGAGCCTTGTCCCGCTGCGATGATCAAACATTTCATGTCAATAGGTCGCGTGGCCGGTTAAAAAATTACAACCCGGTTTGGGAAATAATTTAGACAGGATTTACAGGAATAATGATAGAGAGATTTTAATATTCTTTTGATGGTTTAAATTATTTTTCCTTTTGATCCTGCCAAGGTTTTTGAAGTTTTCAGATAGAGCTATCCGTGTCCATCGGCGGTTACGCCGGACTACTTAACTTGAAACGCGACGAGCGTGAGGTCGTCGAACTGCGGGGCGTCTTCGGTGAATGCGCTCAGTTCTTTTTGGACGTCGGCGATCAAAGCGTCCGGAGCGGCGCCGTTACGCGCGGCGATTTCAGTCAGGCGTTCCAGGCCAAACTCCTCGCCCGCCGGGTTGCGCGGCTCGATCACGCCGTCGGTATAAATCAGAACGCGGTCGCCGGATTTCAGAGAAAACTCCTCCTGCGTGAATTGCGAACCGGGAAGGACGCCCAACGGCGCGCCGCTGGCTTTTCCGCGCTCCTCGGTTTTTCCGTCTTCGCTCAATACCATCATGGAATGATGCCCGGCGTTGGAGACTTTTACTTTTTTGGTTTTCAGGTCCAGCGTGAGGTAGACGGCGGTGGTGAACATGCCGCGGTAGGACCGCGAGCAGAAGGCTTCGTTGACGTCGGCGAGGGTTTCGCAGGGTTCGGTATGGACCTGTGAGAGGTAGCGGAAGTCGCTCATCAGCCGCGCCATTTGCAGGGCGGCGGGCACGCCCTTTCCGGAAACGTCGCCGACGACCAGGCTCAGGTTATCGTCGTCCATCCAGAAAAAATCGTAATAATCGCCGCCCACCTCGCGCGCCGGCACGGTGACGGCGGCGAAAGAGCCTGCGTTGTGCTCGGGGGCCGACGGAGGCAGGAAGCTTTCCTGCACTGATTTGGCGAATTCGATATCCTTCTCCCAGCGCTGTTTCTCCATGAGGATCTGGTGCATTTTGGCGTTCTGAACCGCCAGAGCCGCGCTACTGCAAAACATCTCGAACAGGCCGAGGTCGGGTCCGGTGAATACTTCGCCCTTATCGCGACCGTGGATGACCTGGCAGACGCCGATCACCTTGCCCTTGCTTTTTAATGGAGCGCACAGAATGGACCCGGTTTTGAATCCGGTTTTTTTATCGTAATCGGGATTGAATTGCGGGTGTTGGTAGGCGTCTTTAATTATCAGGGACTCCCCGGTCTGTGCGACGAGTCCGGCGATACCTTTGCCGATGGGCAGGCGGGCAAGAGTTTTCAACGTCTTGCTAAATCCGCCCAAGGCCACCTGGAACACCAGGTCGCCGCTTTCTTCGTCCAGTAGCAACAAGCTGGAAGCGTCGGCGTCCATAACCTTTTTGGCCGTGTCCATGATTGTGACCAGTAGGCTTCCCAGGTCGAACTCGGAACTCAGGAGGGAATTAATCTGGTGGCAGGTTTCCAGTTGCTGGACCCGCGTGCGGCACATGGCCAGTTTTTCTACGGGTTTCTCAAGGTCCGTCATTGCGCTCCGGTCAATGAATTTTTGCGGCCCGTCCTGTTTCCGAACTGTATTCAGGCGGCGTTTCTGGCAAAATAATTTCCTTTAACTTAAAGGCTAACATAGCTAAAATGGTTTTACGGGTCAAACGAAAACCGCAAAGCGCTTCCATGAAATCAGCCAGGAGAAAAACCAAGCCCTTTACCAGTCTTCGCGAGACCCTGGTTCAATCCTTTGAGGAATTGCCCGCGCCAACGGCGCAGAGCTTGGAGTATTGTCAGTTGTGCTGGAACCTGGCGGCGGGTTCCGATCTTGCCGCCCGCTCCCGGGTGGAACGGGTTTCCCGGAAAACGCTGTATCTCAGGACGACTGGACCGGAATGGCTGGCCGCGATCAAAAGTTTGGAATCCAAACTCCTAAAAGCGTTGAATGAATTTCCCGGGTTGCGGGAAATCACGCGGATTCGCCTGGAAACGGGCGGCGTGTTCGGCGTGCAACCCGCTCCGGACGCCAAAAAAGTGGAAAAACTGACCTCCCCCCGGCCCGCGAAACGCGACCGGTTGAATCAAACCGAACTGAACGAAAGCCTGAAAATGATCCCAGACGAATCTCTCAAACAAATTGTTTCCCGCGTCGGCAAAAAAATCGCCGTGCTTTCCCTTTTGGTTCTGGCTAGCGTTGCGCTTCCCAACTGCGCCACCGCGCCGGCTCCCGTCACGCTCGTCGAAGAGCCCAGGGCGGTGAGTATGGACCAATCCATTGCGGTGAAGAAGGTCGCTGAAATCCAAAGCCGCGACCCCAATTCCAAAATTAAGGATCCCAGGTCCTATTACCATTACCTCATGTCCCTGAAGGCCGAGCATCAAAGAGATTTTCGCGGAGCCGCCCGGGAGTTGAGTCTGGTAAACCGCCACGATCCAAAAACTGAAAAATTTTATCCCAAATTGTCACGGCTGTTGTTGCGCACCGGTCAGGTCGACGACGCCTTGGAAATCGCCGAAAAGGGTTTAGAGCGTTTCCCGGAAAACGAAAAGCTGGCTCTGGTTCGCGCCGACTTGCTGGAAGCCCAGGATCGTCCCCAGGAAGCCCTGGCGGCCTATGACGCTATCCTCGCGCAGGATTCCAGAAACTCCCGCGCGGGGTTGCTGTCCGGCGTGTTGTTGCTGAACAGCGGGAACAAGTCGGCGGCTCTGGAGCGCTTTCAAACCTTGACTCGCCAGGAATTGAACAATCCTCTCGGTTTTTATTATCTAGGCAGAACTTATATTGAGTTGGACGAAAATGAAAAAGCCGCCGCAAATTTTCAAAAAACGTTAAAACTCCGGCCCAACTTTCTGGACGCCCGCGAACACCTCGCCTGGGTCCTGGAAAAACTGGGTCGAAATGAAGCCGCCGCAAAAGAATTCAGCATCATCCTGAAGCTCAACCCCGGCAACCAAAAAATAAAAGAATACCTGAAACAAATACACGCCAACCCCAACCAGGCGAGCGGTTTTGGCGCCGAACTTTTGGAGGACTCCAACGTTCATTTGAAGATCGGCGCGATTCTCTACGAGCAGTCCGCCTATCTGGGCGCCCTGGACGAGTTCCGGCTCATCGTTTATAAAAACGAGGGCGAAGATATCCGTATCATCATCGCAAAAATTTACGAATTTCTGGAGCGTTACGACGAGGCCGTCGAGGAGCTGGAGGCCTTGATGGCGAGCAAACCGGAGTCCATCGGCCTGCTGTTGCAGACCGCGCGCCTGCACACCATAAATGATCATCCGAAGCGGGCGATTCAGCTATTGGAACGCGCGTCGCGTCTGGAACCCAAAAACGACAGGCTTTACCACTCGTTGGCGCTGGCCCATATGTCTTTGGCCGAAAATGAAACGGCGGTTGACTATATGGAACGCGCGATAGAGATCAACCCAAGTAAAGACGCGTATTATTTTGAAAAAGGCGCTCTGCTGGAAAAAATCGGCGAGATCGACGGCGCCATTGAGAACATGAAGAAAACCATCGAGATCAATCCCATTCATTCCAACGCCCACAATTTCCTAGGCTACATTTACGCCCTGCAAGGCGTCTATCTGAGCGAGGCGGTAGAGCATTTGAAACGTGCCCTGGCCGTGCAACCGCGCAACGGGTATTTTCTCGACAGCCTGGGCTGGGTTTATTTTAAAAAAGGCGAACCGGAAAAAGCGTTGACTCAAATCAAAAAAGCCCTGATCTACGCGCCGCCCGACCCGATTCTCTACGACCATTTGGGCGACGTACATTTTGAGTTGCAAAATTACCAGGAAGCCCGAAAGGCCTGGAACGCAAGCTTGTCCTTGACCGTAATGAAAGAGGGCCAACCCAATGTGGAACTGCCAGACCGGGAGACGTTGGAACAAAAACTGGAAAAGGTCACAAAACATTTGCAAACCGCCCTATGAATTTCCGGTTTCCCCTGTTCCCCCCTCGCCGGCATTTTCGGATTCCGGGGGTTGCCATACTGCTGGCCTGCGTATTTCTTGTCGCCTGCCAAACAACGGAAACCGTTCCTGAACATTTTAATCAATCCACCATCGACGCCAAAGCATTGCTGGACGCACTCGTGTCGCGCCAGAAACGGACGACTTCCCTGCGCTCCATTATTGGCGCATCGGCGACCCATTCCGGCAAGAGCCACAGTCTGCGCCAGGTTCTGGCCATCGGGCCGGATCGATCCCTGCGCATTGATACGCTGAGTCCGCTTGGCCAAACTCTGGGCGTCTTCATCCACAATGACGACGGCGACCTGTTGTACGATCCGGGGCACAGCCGGATTTACCGCGACGCCGAGGTACAAAACGTCATGCGCCGCGTCATCGGCTCCGGATTCGATTTATCGGAACTGACCGACGCCTTTCTGGGTAACATCCCCGGGATCGAAACGCACAGCGTCCGGCAAGCCCGGCTTGAAGAAGGCAAGGAGTTTTATTTTTTAAAAACCCAAGACCCCTTCGGACTCGCCCGCTATGAAGTGCGCCTGGACGCTTACACACTGCTCCCTGCGTCTTGGGCGAAATATTACGACGGCGCCTTGGCGTTCAAAGTTTACTGGGAGGATTATGAACCGCTGGGCGGGATTGATTTTGCCCGCAAGGTGACCGTCGAGAACGACCGCGAGGGAGAGCAGCTCACGATTCGCTACAAAAACCCGCAACTGAATCCCGTTCTGAAAGAGGACGTGTTTAAACTGCCGCTTCCCGAAGCGTCTTAGAATTTTCTATTCCGCCATGCAAACGCTTTCGTTTAAAACGCCGGCCAAAATTAACCTTGGCCTGAAAATACTTTTCAAGCGCGACGACGGATTCCACGAGTTGGAAACCCTGATGCAAATGGTATCCCTGTACGATCGAGTCGTACTGGAGCGTCTGGATAATGGAATCGAGTTGATATGCGACCAGCCCGACATTCCCGACGGCCCCGAAAATCTTGTGTGGCGCGCGGCGCAAATTCTGCGAGAGCTCTTCCCGGAACGCGGCGACCTGGGCGTCCGCATTCGCCTGGAAAAAAAAATTCCTTCGGGCGGCGGATTGGGTGGGGGTAGCGGAAACGCTGCCGGAGTTTTGTTGGGACTCAACCGCATGTGGGGGCTTGGCCTGAGCTGGGGAAAGTTGATGGATCTGGCTGCCCGGCTCGGCTCGGACGCGCCGTTTTTCCTGTCCGCTCCCTGCGCTATCGGGCGTGGTCGCGGCGAACGACTGGAACCTGTGAAAGCGCCTAAAAAATTTAAAGTTATCCTTATCCATCCGCATTTTCCCGTATCCACCCCCTGGGCGTACCAAAACCTAAAATTAAAGTTGACAAAATCTCCAAATAATATTAGCATTTTGCAAAAATTTTTATCCCAATCGGATATCGTTGGGTTAGGAGCCAAACTCGACAACGATCTGGAAGCCGTTGTTATCAAACAACATCCGGTTATCCAAACGATCAAAGAGGCCTTAACGACCCATGGGGCCTGTGGTTCGCTTTTGTCGGGTAGCGGCTCTACCGTTTTTGGAATATTTAATTGTCTCGAAGACGCGGAACGCGCCTTAACCCTTTTAAACACTGGGGATTGGGATGTTTTTTTAACGGAAACGGTCGAAAACCTTAACGAATTCTATCCAGAGGAAATGTTGAATTATCCCGTTGGTTGAATGAACGCCATGCGGGTTGCGCATATTTAACGGCGGTTCTACCGGAATTTGAAGGAGTCTCTAAAAAGCGCTCATGGTCGCGAGCTGGCCTTATGGAAAAAGGGCCGGCGAAGTTGCCGGGCAAAAATATATCGAATCATTTAGAGCTTCTCCCGGACTTCCTTCCCCAAGCAGTATCCAAAAGCCATCTCCATTCATAGCATCGTATGGCGTCGGTTTTACCAGGCCATCGGCGGCAAGCCCAAGGCAAGGGCCGGAAGAACGGGAATAGAGGAATAGTAAATTTGAAAGTTGTTGGGACGTCGCCAAACGTTTAAGTCGGCGGCAAAGTAGTAGATCAGAAAACCCAGGGTCGGTAGCGATAAATTCGAAAACTGTTGGGGCGTCGACAAGTGGCTAAGTCACAGGATTTTGATTCCTGCATTCGGAGGTTCGAGTCCTCCCGCCCCAGCCACTTATAAGCACGTGTAAACGATGGATACAAACGGAAGGTTGGTGGTTTTTTCGGGCAGGGCCAATCAGGTTCTGGCGGCGGATATATGCAAATATATCGGCGTCGGGCTGGGAAAAACCGTGATCAAGGATTTTTCGGACAAGGAGATCTACGTCCGCATTGAAGAAAACGTGCGCGGCGGAGATATCTTTTTGATCCAGTCCACCTGTTTTCCCGGCAACACCAACTTGATGGAACTGCTGATCATCATCGACGCGTTAAAACGTTCCTCGGCAAAGCGCATCACGGCGGTGATGCCATATTATGGGTACGCGCGTCAGGATCGAAAATGCGAACCCAGGGTGCCCATCACCTCCAAACTGGTGGCGGACCTGGTGCAAACCGCCGGGGCCGACCGGGTGCTCACCGTCGATTTGCACGCCGGGCAAATCCAGGGCTTCTTTAACATTCCCGTGGACCACCTGTTTGCGATGAACGTTTTGATCGATTACATCAAAAGCCAGAATCTGGCGGACCTCGTCGTCATTTCTCCCGACGCGGGCGGCGTGGAGCGGGCGCGGGCCTTTGCCAAGCGACTGGACGCGCCGATGGCCATCATCGACAAGCGCCGGGAATTGGCCAACGTTGCCAAAGCCATGAACATCATCGGCGACGTCAAGGGCAAACGGGCTTTCATCGTCGACGACATGATAGACACTGCGGGCACTCTCATGGAAGCCGCCAACGCGCTGATGGAACACGGGGCGGTGGAGGTGCACGCGTGTTGCTCCCATCCCGTGCTGTCCGGACCGGCCCATCAAAGGATCAAGGAATCGTCGAGCATCAAATCCGTCATTTCCACCGACACCATTCCCCTGAACGAGGAATTGCGGACCAACGAAAAGATAAAAATTTTATCCATCGCTCCCCTGCTGGGCGAGGCGATTTTGAGGATTCATAGC
>JAJDBB010000125.1 GCA_029261555.1 Nitrospinaceae bacterium
TCTGTTAATCCATAGCGTTAATAATTCTTCTGCGGCGGACCTTCGGGTCCGCCGTTTTTTTTGCTTCGTTTTTGGATTCCTACCTTTGTTAGATCTTTCCATTCTTCGAGTTTAATTTACTTTGGCTCTTCTGTCTCAAATTTGCGGTGTTTAAAAGCTTATCATTGAGAATTCAATGTATTCTTTAATGATCAGGGTGATTAAAAAACGCTAACTTTTGATAAGTAAATTCCTGCTCGGGCACCCCTTCCGTAATCAAGTTCAATTAAAACAAATAGTTGAATCGTTTGTTTTTTTATTGCAAACATGGATATTTTTGGCTTGGAAATTGCTCTAACTAAATATAGGGGCAATATTAATGGTAATGTTTGATCCCATAAACTTATTAAATATTTAACTTTCACAGTTTCCCAAAACTATTCAACCCAAAAGCGAGAAGGTTTGGGCTCAATAGGTTGGATGTTCCGAGGATATAAAATGTTTCAGCCAACAAAAGTGAGAATAAATACTACGCCACAAAGGCCGGGCGCTTCTCATTTGAATGAGAATGGGTTTACCCTGATCGAAATTTTGATTGCTACTGTACTTCTTTCAATTGGCTTTATAGGGTATATGTTTACCATTGGTTCTACGGTCGATCGAAACGACGTTAATAAAAAAACCCTCATTGCCATTTCCCTCGCTGAAGAAAAAGTTGAGGAATTGAAAACCAACGCCATCGATACCCCCTTAGCCACCGGAACTACCTACGACACTGTGGATGGAATCTATACTCGGACCTGGGTGGTTACCAACGGAGGAGCGGGGAATTTGACCGAAATTTTTGTTACGGTGGCCTGGCCCGACCAGGTACCCCAACAAGTCCAATTAAGAACCTTATTGAGCCAGTAACGTCATGAAATTTTTTAATAAAACCATAAATAGAATCAACAATCAAAAAGGGTTTAGCCTGGTGGAAATCTTGTTGGCCGCCGTTCTGGGAGCCGTATTGTTTGGCGTTGCGGTGATGATCTTTACCAAGCAAGAAACCATGTTGCGGGAACAGGGTTCCGGCGCGACTGTGCGCGGGTCGGGGCGGATAATGATGAGTGAGTTAACCAAACAACTTCGCCTGGCTGGGTACGGAATCCCCGTCGACAACGTTTTCACCACCGCCACTTCGGTCTCCGTAACCTTTCGTTCCAATACCGACAACGTTTCATCCCTCACCACGAACGCGATGCTGGTGGCTCAGGATACCGTGAACCTTGTAAGCGTCGCCGGTTTTTCCGTGGGGCAAAATGTTTGGGTTTACGGCGTGAGCGGAGACAATAACGAGGCGGCGCCTTATGAGATTTTTGATGTTGATTCTGGGACCCAGGAACTGACTTTTACCGCTGGAGTCGCAAACGAGCATTCGGCCACCACGACCATGGTGAATCCTTTCCATTTGTATACCTATACGTGGGACTCCGCAAACAACCGGGTTACAAAAAGCGTGGACGGGGGAACGGCGAATGTTTTCCTTGAAGGCATTTCCGGGCTGACCTTTGTTTACAGAGACTCTGCCGGAACCGACCTGGGAGCCGCGGTTTCGGCCGCGAACTTGCCCAACATTCGCAGAATAGAAATACGATTGAATATGAGAGATACGGAGAACCCACATAGTGAAGTCTCTTTGAGTTCGGACGTCACAATAAGGAATATGTCATGAATACAAAAAACCTGAAAACTGAAAGAAATAAGAAAATCTTTAAAAAATTATTTGCCGTCACCCAAAACGAACGCGGCGCGGCTCTCGTCATGGCGGTTTTGTTTCTGGTATTGCTGGCGCTTCTGATTCCCCCCATCATACAAAGAACAACCCTTGACACGAAACAAACAAAAACTTATGTCGCCGAGAAGGAAGCGTTCTACCTGGCTGACGCCGCTCTCGAGCACGCAAAATCAGAGGCCAAACAGGTAAACTTCAATGAATTTTTGGATGGAAACGCCACCCAGACCTTTGTCAATATAAACTCCGGAAGCACCTTCGTCTGGGATACCGTCACCTATTCCGACCAGGCTTTTGGAAACGGCGCTTATTACGTCCGAATGTACAATAACGACGAAGACGGGAACGGTCTTTTTGACGACACGATCGACGATGACGACCTGGTTTATTTGGACTCTTGGGGAATTTTGGGCAATACCGTAAAGCACGTTCAGTCCTTTGTGCGTAAAAAGAACGCCAATCCCAGCGACTTCCCCGCCGCCGTAACTCTCGTGGGTCCCACCTCGAGCGTTCACGGTCAGGGCGCCGCTTATGACGTTACTGGCGACGCTGTGGACATGAACGGCGATCCCGATGCAAGTTGCGCAGACACGCCGGGAGTTTCCACGGAATCGACCGCCGGCAATACCGCCGTTACCGGGAATACCTCTGGTATTACCGGAGTGAATGGAGGAGACGACGTCACCCACGGACAAAATACGTTTACCTATGAAGACGCCCTGGATCTGTATAACTCCTTGCAACCGGACGCTACAAATATCACCAGTGGCGGAACCCAGACAATTATCAACTCAAATGTTATAGGTACGGTGGCCAATCCGACCGTCACCTATATCAGCAACGACGCCAAAATCAACGGTAACGTAACTGGCTCGGGCATCTTGATCGTGGATGGCGACCTGGATATTTCGGGAAACCTGGAATTTGACGGAATCATCATCATTGGCGCCTGTCCCACCTGCACAGGAGAGTTGAAAGGCACCGGCAATGCGACCATTCGCGGCGCCATGGTGTCGGGAAACGGCGTGTCCGGCGCCGCAAATTTCACCGGTAGCTCGAGCATTAGTTACAGTTGCGAGAGTATCCTGAACGTTGCTTCCGCTTTTTCCAACACGTTCAAGGTTCTAAACTGGAACGAAATAGACTCCTGATTTTAATGGAGCCTCGCGGTCAATCTCATCCCGCGCCGACAGGCGCGGGGGCAGGATTTGGGAGCAGGCGTTTTCTCCTTCAACAATCAAAAAGATTTTTTCTAAGACGGATATGATGAAAACTCAACGTTGTTTTTGGATCCTGTGGTCGGCGCTTTTAATTTTTGGAATATTGGGTTCGTCGGCGGAAGCCAAAATTCTTAAATGGAAGGACGATACAGGCAAGGTCTTTTTCACCGACGATATCAGCAAGGTTCCGGCCCAATACCGCACCGACGAGCACAAGAAAAAACTTAAAAGAAAATTCTCCCCGAAGGGACGGGCGTCTTCTAAGTCAAGCGGAGTTGCCGAGGGTAAAGAAACTTCCATTGAAGACGTTGCCCCTCCCGAGTCCGGAGGCGGCCAGTTGAAAATTTCCGACGACGCAGGGGAGGAAAAATCTAAAAAGAAAAAACCGCCGATTCCTCACGAAGGGTTGATCATGGAGACCAAAGCTTTCCTTGAGCAGGACGTCAAAGCAATGGACAAGTTGGTATCGGTTTTCCCCAGCATGAATGAAAAAAACGGCAAATACCTTGCCCTTCCGCTCAAGAAAACGGTTGGAAAAAGGATGGAGATAGCCGCGAAAATTGACCAGGCCGAGGCGCCCGGCCTCCAACCAATAGCCGATTTTCTTTTGGACAGCGCTAAAAAGGATGAAAAGTTCGAGGTTGGCGGAGAGGATTATCTGGAAAGAATTCAACAACTGCATGTCAGGGTCAAAAGCGAATTATCCAGAAAAAAACTTTACCTCAAAGACTTAGAAGATAAACTCAAAAAGGAAGAAGATACCGAAGAGAAATAATCGGCGCAACATAGAAGAACTTGAAGAATGGGGCGCCTCGCCTAGAGGCGGACCTTCGGGTCCGCCGTTTTTTTTGCGCTCAAACTTTGTCGCGCGTCTTTCAATAAGAAGCTTTGATGGCGTCCACGCAGGCCGGTTGCAAATCCTCCCATGAATTTTCCGGCTTCTTGGTGACCGTAATAAAATCGGTCATCAAAAATACGCTGGCCACGCCAGGTAGGGCAAACAAGGCCTTGGCCACGGCGCTGTCCCCGGCGTCCTCCAGGTTATTGTAAGTTTTATAACCTTCCGCGATGGCCGGACAGTTCAGCGTAAATTTTAAAGCGTTTTCGTTGGGAGTGGTCGATACCGTGACGTCTACGGCCATGTGGAATCCTCCAAAATTTAGGCGCCCATGGGCGCGGTTAGGTAGTCGGCTTGAACAGGCCGAACGAACTGGTGTAGCCGTGCAGAAAAGTGGATTGCCCCACCGGGCCGATTTCGCCGTTGCAAAAGAATCCGCCCAGCGGCGCGTCGCCCAGCCGACTCTTGAACAGGTCGCAATCGTGATTGGGTTCTCCATACAAATACTCGCCCCGGCCCAGACAGGAGAATAACAAAGCGCCTTGAACGCTTTGGGCTGAGGATTGATCCTGGTAACGCGTCAACAGTAAATCCAGATCCTCGGCGGAAGTCTTTTTGTCCCGCAAATGAAATTGTACCAGCATCCCCTCGCGCAACTCTGCGCCAATGGCGATCGCCCCCGTACTTCGGTCCGCGCCCATTAGGTTGCGAATGAGAAAATCCCCCTGGACCGGATCATCTTTCAGAGGATCCATTTCGACGCCTAAAAAAAGCGAGGTCTGGATTAACTTTTGGTCGTACTCGTCCATAGTTGCCGCCATCTCTTCCAGAAGCTCGATCGGCGGTCGGCCTCCGAGTTCTTGCAGCAGGTTCTGGCTGCACTTGCTGATGGTCATTGGCTGACCAATGGGCCTGCACCCCTGAGCCACAATCGTGTCCAGTTGAATATTTCCCGACAAAGCGACGCCGATGAGTCCGTTGCGATAAATTTTATCGTCCAGGTACAGGGCGTTGCCGCCTTGCCTTTGGGCGCCGCTCGCCAATCCGCCCACCTTTCTACTATTGGGATACGCGAAATCCATTCCCGAAAGAAACTCCTCGCCGCGAAATGAAAAAGGGTCGGCGAGAAAAATAAACTGTGGACTCTTTTCCGCCGCCACGCCCAGCCACTCGCGCCACACGCCCGGACCTGTGTCCTGATCGGGAAGATCCATTGTGTCCGAATAGACCGGCTGGATTTCCACGTCCGGGAGATGCGCGACTGTCAGGCTGACCGCGGCCTTTTGCTCCGCCTCCTGGCCGCCGCCGATGATCCCGCCGCCGGAGCAACCGAGCAAAACTCCCGGGTCCAAATGCTTGCGCAGGATTTCCGGAACGCGTTCGTACTCGTCCTTGAAATGCGGGGACACAAAAATCACCGAAAGATGGGCGGGCAAGTCTTGCAGATTCTCTTTAATTTTGCGCGCGCATTCCTCCACGCTGGCTTCCAGGTTACTTTGTGTAGATAAACTTGACGCCCATTTCATTTAAAGCTCCTTTATTGAAAAACCGACTTCAGGCGAGGCCGGCGGCGGTTTTTGTAAACAGTTTGTATTACTTATTTTTCCTGGCCTTTGTTATGAACCCGTCGTTCGTTCCCTCTGAAAGCCACGCCCGGAACCGCTCGGCGTACGACTTAGGGATGGCGCACGCGAGCCTGGAATGATCGGGGATCCTGAACCAGAACCCCGTCTTTCCCCATAGAACCGACCCGTTGAAGCAAGAGACTTCCCGTATGAATGATATTTCGCTGAGTTTTGTTTCTGAACGTTCGCCCGCGACTGGCCGAAAAATCAACGAATCCTTTCCCATTACCACGATTCCTGCCGCCTCAATCATTCCCCTCACCATAAGGCCGGGTATGACAACACCTTCCTCGGGAGGAATGCCGTCGCGAATGCGAGCTATCTTTTTCCCGACGAATCCGTAACCGAAACCGAATGCTGGAGCAAAACCCATGAACCAGAGGGCATGAAACCCGTTGGGTCCGATAGCGACCAGAAGAACGCCGCACGCAAAAACGGGAAGAGCGATGGCCACGATTACAAACGCCCTTAGCATCGGAGGTTCCCACAGCCAGTGGTCAAGCAAGGTTCTCCCGCCGTTCTGCTTCATGTTCATAGCCAAATTATTTCGAGAGATATTGTAGCGCCGATTCCGCAGTCCGGGTACCGTTCAACACACAATCGGGAATTCCAATTCCCCGGTAGGCGCTGCCCGCCAGAAATAAACCGGGATGCGATTGCAGGCCCGCGTCGATGGAATCGATCAAAGCCGAGTGCCCGACCTGGTACTGGACGTTGCCTTTGCGATTGTAATAGACCTTGGAGAACGCCGGGGTTTCCCGAACGTTCATGGATTTCAAAAGATCATCGCGGACTATTTTCTCCAATTCGCTTTCGTCCAGACGGTCGGCGTCCTGCGCCACGCCGCCGCCCACATAACACCGCATGAGAACGTGATCGTCCGGAGCGCGCTCTTCGTACTTGCTGGACGTCCAGGTGCACGCCGTGATGCGCAACCCCTCGTCGCGGGGAACCACGAATCCGAATCCGCGCAGGGGATGGGAAAAGTCTTTTCGCGAGTAGGCCAAAGTCACCGCCGCCGTGGAAACGTATGGAATTTTCTCGAGGCGATTCGCGACGTCCGGCGCGCAGGGTTGCAGCAAGCCGGAAGCGATATTTGCGGGAAGCGCAACGATCACCGCGTCCGCCGTTATAGACTCGCCGCCTTCAATAGAAAGTTTCCATTGGTCTCCTTCGCGGGCGAACCCCGTAAGCTTCTGCCCTTTGCGAAACTGGACGTTCGGAGATTTTTCGATCACAGCGCTCACCAGGGAATCGAGTCCGTCGCGCAGCGTGACGAATAAAGAGTCTGGACCCGGTTTGGCCGGTTTCGGCGCCTTGCCCGACAGCATGACTTGCCGTTTGCGTTCCAGCATGCCGAGAATCAGCGAACGGTATTTCTTTTCTGTTTGCGCGAACATGGGGAATGTGCTTTGCAGGCTCATGGTTTCCGGATCCGCCGAATAGATCCCCGCCAGCATCGGTTCCGCCATCTTGACCAGCGCCTCCTGCCCCAGCCTGCGGCGGACAAAGCTTGCGAGGCTCTCGTCGCCGTTGTCCGCCCGGCGCGGAATGAACAGGTCCAGCCCCATGCGGATTTTCCCCGGCCAACTGAACAATGGAGAAAATACGAACGGCAGGAACTTCGTGGGCACCATCATGCTCAACCCCTCCGGCATGGGAACCATTTTCCCGCCGGTGTAGACGAAAGTCTGCGAGTGTTCTTTTTTCGTTCCGATCAGGCGGTCGCCCAGTCCAAGTTTATGGCACAGCTCGATACCCCAGGGTTTTTGCGAGATGAAGGAGTCGGGACCGCGTTCGACGATGAAGTTGTCAAAGCGCTCCGTGCGAATTTTTCCGCCGAAATTGTCGCCCGCTTCCAGCAGGACGCAATCGCAAGGGGCGTTTTTATTTTGGATTTCTTCTTGAATACGGTAGGCGGCGGCAAGACCCGCTGCGCCTCCGCCGACGATGGCGATTTTTTTCATGCCGGTATTATGTCAGTTTTTTTCGGGAGCCGCAAACGGCGGTTTGGCGTAAAAAGCGACGGTTCTATTTTAGAGCGGAAGTGGGAGCGAGAGTGAGGATGGGGCCGAGTCGTACTCCTTCCATGGTGGAGTTAATTAAATCGTTGGCATAACGGTTTAGCTTCGGGTCGTTCCGATCCTGTGTATTGATACGGAAGAAGCGCCAGGTTTCCCGTCGACCTTCTTTAAGGATGACTTTGGAATAGGGTTCGGATAATGCCAGCTTGCCTGAATGCGAGACAAACAGGTTAAAACTGATCTTGCCTTTTTCATGCTCGGGTTGGAATGCCTCCTCAAATTTGAAACATCCTCGAGGTAATTTCCGCACGTTTCCCAGGGGGCGCTCGTCCACCATTACCTGGTACCAGGCTTTCGAGCCGACGTATAAAAATGAGCAGGCGTTGAACGCCACGCGGTAATTTCCGTCCGATAGATCGCTACGGCTATAAAAGGAATGGGCCGCGAGCCTTGCGTCCACTTGCTGTGCGGGAGCCAGGGAAGATCCTATTACGTGTTTCCAGGGAGTCCAGTGGAGACCCGGTTTAAATTGTGGAGCGGGCGCTTCTTGCAAGCACAAGACGCTCAATGCGACGAGGGCCGATAGCCCTGTTATGGAAACCGCAAGGCCCGGCGGTTGGTTCCGAAAAATTCTTTGGAAAAAAATCAAATCATCTGGCGGCGATTCAATGCGGGTTTCTTCTTTGCGGGAAAAAAAAGCCGTATGCAGTGCGCCGGCTGTGAACAATAGTGAAATAGGAATGATCGCCGCTTTAAATCGAAGCTCTCCGGACATTAAAAAGGCGAGAGAAAAGACCAGAGCCAGGATGGGAGCCGCCAGCGTCCATTTATCCAAAGGCGCCGCTTCCTTTTTAAAACGCAATACGAAAAATCCCGCCAGCGTGAAAAGGTAAAAATAAAATTGTAAATGGGCGGCGTAAAAAGTATCCCACGCCAGATGGATCGGCATGAAAATGATTCCCCCTGGATATAGAATCAATGCCGACGCCTCGACTGCCGCCCTTTGGAGAAGGAGTCTGGTTGTCAGGAGGGGACTCTCGGCCAGAGTCTGAAAACTTTTTTTAACGCTTTGGTGCGGATTGAATCCTAATTCGTCTAATTGTTTGGAGTAGGGGTTGTCTTCAACTTTCCAGGCTATATTTGCTAGCTGCTCGTTGAACGTTACGCGTCCTAACGGGATCAACTCTCCGGCATGTTTGAAGTAAATCAGGTTCAAAGGACCCCAGGCCAGAAGTAAGCCAAAGGTCAGGCAAGCCAGCGCCTGTGAATTTTTAAGAGCGGACGTTTTTATAAGGCGGCGTAGCGGAAACGCAATCAGGAACAACAAGGCAAGGAGGAGTTCCTGGCCTAAATAAAACGCAGACCCCGAGAAAAAACCGATGGCCAGCAAGGGCAGAGGGCGGCGGCTTGAACGGCTGAATTGGAAACGGCTGATGAAAAATACTAGAAGAGTGAATGCCACGGTCAACGCCGTGGCGCGATTGATCACTGCGGAATAATGAATACAGAGATGCGAGGAGGCGACAAGAATTCCGGCGATGAAGGCCGTCGTTCGGTCGGTCCACCGCAATGCGATCAGGTAAATTAAAACAGGGACCAGGGAACCGATCCACGCCTGCGCCCAGAAAAGTACGTCTGGGGACTCGCCAAATATTCTGAGAAAGAGCGAAAGATAAAAGGAATATAAAGAAGCGTATCCAAACTCGACCTGATCCAGGCGCCCCGTTGCGAAACCCAGCGCCGATTGGTAGTAGGCTTTGCCGTCCGCCGCGAACCCAACCATGACGTCGCCATAGGACGACAAATAGGAGGCATAAATTAAGCGCAAGGCAAGACCTGAGAGAAATATAACGGCTAAATGAAAATTTTGGTTGTCCTGCCATGACGCATTTGCGAGAAAGGTTTGCGGAGCGCGTTCAAACACCGCATGGCGCACCCAGAGAAACGCCAATGCGAGGCAAAGCAGTCCCAGGTGAGTCGCGGGGAAATATCCAAAAAGAAACGGGACGGTTAGGGATACAGGAAGAATCAATTGTTCCGGCGCGGACGGTTTTTTTGACAGGTTGGATAATGCGCGCAGGGCAAAAAAATAGTAAATCACAAAAAAGGTTTGCGAGAAAAGCGTTTGATAGAGCGAGAGGAATTGGACCGGCTCCCAGCGCGCGATGAACTCGATGGGCGCCCAACGCGTGGGAAACCGCGAGAAAACGGGAACGATTTCCCGGGTATGAGTCAGCATCAAAAGATACAGATGAAAAAAGAACGCGCCCCTAAACAGGCTCCCCATTCGAGCGGGAGGGCCGGGAGGCGTCTCCTTTTGTTCCCGCTTCCTCTCCCATTCCAAAAGGCGGAGGGCCGCCAGGTAAACGAGCCAGCAGGCCCAATACAAAACTGGAATCAGAATTTTGTTGTAGGGAGCGTGCCAGACCGGAGGCTTATAAAAAATGGATAGGAAATGCCCGGACTGGTATTCCAGGTTGAGAACGACCCAGGCCGATCCAAGAACGCAAACGATCAATAAAATGACAGGCCGGGAAAAAAAGGACGAGGCATTTTTGACGTCGGCGGAAGGCAAGGTTGGCTCCAAAATGGAGGGCGTCATGGGGAGTTTAAATAAGCGGGCGGAAGATACGATTTGAAGAAGGTTTGATTCAACCGGGCCATTGAAGATCGAGATTGCATTTTCGACCCGAAACTTCCCGCCGACTTAAAATGGAAGAAATATATTTGGGAACCCATTGGAAGGATTCCAAGACCGGTAAAGGATACTATTAAAAAAGTTTCTGATAAAATTTTTTTATTCGAGAGTTTCGCGTTGATCGTTTTTTGGTCAATATTTGAGTCAAGAATCCGCAGTTGATTTTTGGGCGCAAAAACGGTTAAATGCTAGGCTTCAAAAAAGCCAGCGTAGCTCAGGGGTAGAGCAACTGATTCGTAATCAGTAGGTCGGCGGTTCAATTCCGCCCGCTGGCTCCAGTTATTAAAGGGTTTATCGCATATGCGGTGGGCCCTTTTTTATTTTATAGGCCATTTTTAGGCCCCTAAATGGTTGAATTTGACAACAAGTCACAATATACATATTCTAATATTATCCTCAGTGACCGGACTTGAATAAGGAAGCCATATCATGAATGTACTCTTGCTAAGACCAGCGGCGGAAAACAAGTCCATGGCACGTGTCGTTCCTCTGGGCTTGCTTGCCATTGGCTCTGTATTAAAACGCGCGGGCCATCGGGTCAAGATACTGGATTTGCGTATTTCAGAAAATCCTGATTTTGAATTGAAATCCACACTGGCTGAGTTTGATCCTGATGTAGTCGGTATCGGCATCATGACGGTAGAAGCACGCTACGGGTTTGCCGATGCGGCTAAAATAAAATCCATGCGCCCCGACGTTCCCATCATTATGGGAGGCCCTCATTGCAAGCACGAACCCAGATTTATACTGAAAGATCATAATGTCGACATGATGGTCGTCGGCGAAGGAGACGATACCATCGTTGAATTGATTGACGCCATAGAGACGGGCAAAAATCTGGACACGGTCGCCGGTGTTGCGTATCGCAACGAGGAGGGGGAGTATATTACGACGCCCGCCCGGACCATTATTCGCGACCTGGACCCGTTGGTTCAGGAATATGATCTGATCGATCTTGAGCGTTATTTTAATTTCAAATGCTCGATGGATTTTTTTCCAACTTACCGGCACAAGCGCTTTATTCCCATAGTCACGTCAAGAGGATGCCCGTTCAAATGCACCTACTGCCATGATATTTTTGCGAAGTCCATTCAATACCGATCGCCGGAAGTCGTCGTTGATGAAATTCAGTTTCTGAGGGATACCTATGGTGTTCGCGAATTTCATATTGTGGATGATACGTTCAATTTAAATATGAAGCGTGCAAAAAAAATAATGGACCTGATCATCGAACGCGATCTCAATATTCACATCACCATGCCCAATGGAGTGCGTGCCGATTTCTTCGACAAGGACCTGATCGATAAAATGGCGCGTGCCGGTGTGTACCGAATGGCTCTGGGAGTCGAATCGGGTTCCCAGAGAATTCAGGACGTCATTAAGAAAGATCTCGATATTGGCATTCTCCCAAAAATCGTTGAGGAACTGACCAGCGCTAAAATCAGCGTCCACGGGTTTTTCATGCTGGGTTTCCCAACAGAAACGCGCATTGAAATGGAGCAGACCATTGAACTGGCTTGTAACCTGAACCTGACCACAGCCAACTTTTCCCTGGTCCAACCCAATCCCGGTACTGAATTGCGAGAGACGTTTATTGCGGAACGTGAAAAAGGGGATGACGGGTTTTCAGATTATTCGTTCGACAAGGCAGAATGCAATGCCAGCAAGGTTGCCGACCATGAACTTCTGGAGTTAAGAAGTGAAGCCAATCGCCGTTTTTATTTTACAGGCAAGCGTTTTCATCAGGCGCTAAGAGTTGTGGAACTGAAATGGCTGATGCGATTGTTGGTAGGTACCCCGATGGCCTTGCTTTGGAAAAATGCGTTGGCTCCCAATAACGCGCCCATGCAGTAACGCATTCGCGGAGAAAATGATTACGGTAAAATCTCAAGTTAGTGTCAAAACAGAAAATCTCATTGGAATTCCCGCCGCGCTTTCAGGTCGCTTAAAAATGCCATCGACACGCTCGATGAAAATGATGAAACGCTCATCGTGACGTTGGCGAGCTCGAACGGTTCAGAGCCGTCAACAGCGGCGAAACGCATGATTCCGCAAGCGCCTAGAACAATCATGATGTGAGTGGGTTCAATTTCGCCCGCTGGCTCCAAAAAAAAACAGCCCATCGCTTCCTTAAAGGGAACGATGGGCTTTTTTGTGACCGCTGATTTATCTTATATAAACTAGGGTTCGATCTCCTCCACCTGCAACAGGAATGGCATATCGAAACTCCCGATGCTGGAGGTTTGGAAGTTACCGTTAAAATTTTCTTCAAGAGCTTGAATCCGAAGACTGTAATCCCCCGCTGCAAGATACGAAGCGTTGGCGCCCAAAACCTGCGGATCCAAAATAAAATGGACCGTTTTGGGCCCCGCTGCAAAAGTGGAAAAAGAACTGCCGCTCAAATGCTGAATCATACGGCGGACAAAAACAGGTTCAACAGGAAGAGTGATCTCCGTCCCACTAGCAATGTCTGTCAAAATAAAATTAAGAGTCAAAATGGTAGTCGACCGTAGACCTTCCAACTTGACATAATCGTGGTAGGTGAATCGCAATAT
>JAJDBB010000126.1 GCA_029261555.1 Nitrospinaceae bacterium
TTCGTTGATGGATTGGGCGGTCACGCCCATGGCGCGCAAGGCTTGCAGGAGGTCTTCGATAGGGCGTTCCTGCATGCGTTCGTCGCCGGTGAGAATCGTCTCGCCCGGCGCCAGGGCGGCGAACGTGGTCAGAAAGCGCATGGCGGTGCCGGCGTTGCCGACGAAAATTTCGCTTTGCGCCGCCCGGAGTTTGCCGCCCGTCCCGTGGACCGTAAGCCCCGTGGCGTCCTCGTCCACTTGCACGCCGTATTCGCGGAGCGCCCGCTTCATGTAACGCGTGTCGTCGCTGACCAGCGGATTGTCCAGTCGGCTCGTCCCATCGGCCAGCGCCGCGACGATGAGCGCGCGGTTGGTGTAGCTTTTGGAAGGCGGCGCCTCAGCCTCCGCGTTCAATGTCTCTACCGTCTGAATTTCAATCAAGGGAATTTTTCCGTAAAAATTTAAAAAATAAAAGAATATTACAAAGAGGTGGACAGGAGGCAACCGCCGCCAATCTAGCATCTTAAGCCCATTATTTCAATCGAGCCGCCGGAGCCGCATCTGCCTTCCTCGTCGCCCCGTCTTGTCTGAATTTTCCGGGTTTGATATGATAAACTGCGGGCTCAATTGAACCCGTCTCGTTTCTTATAATTACGCCGTCGGCTATAGTTCCTCTATGTTCAAAAAAACACGTTCCGCGCTGTCCGAGTGGTGGCGCAAAAAAACCGAGAGCGAACAAAAACGCCTGAAATCTTTTATTCCCCTGTCCCTTTACACCTTCGGGTTTCTTTATTTTGTCGTCTACCTTTCCATTCTCAACACCGTCAACCGCGGCAAAACCGGCGACTCGGTGAAAAACTGGTTCGGCGGCGACCCGCCATGGGTGATGGAGCAAAAACAAATCCGCGAGGATATCAAAAACAGTTTTACCAAAACGCGCAAGCGGGTCTCTGGAGGTCGTTGAACCATGAAACGCCTGATTTCTACAATGAATATGTTCTACCTGTTCGCCCTGACGCTGTGGATCGGCGGCATGTTTCTGCTGGGAATTCTGGTGGAGATTATTGTGCGCGTGAAGCTCAAGGAGCAACCGCTCGTGGCCAGCAAGGTCATGAACACCGTCATGGACGCTTTTAACGTCCACATTATTTATTATTGCATCGGAACGATCCTTATCGCCGAGTTGGTGAAATTTCTCGTCGCCAAATCGCCGCGCTCCGGCTACTCCGCGCCCAGAGTTACCAAGAGCCGCTTCAGCCGGGAAATCATTCTGGCGATCATGATCGTGCTGGCGGTTTATGTCGGCAGCGGTCTGCGCCCAGAGATGCACGCCATGGACCAGCTTAAAAAAGCCGAGCCGCAGAACGAGAAACTGCAAATCCAGTTCGACCGTCTGCACAGCCGCCTGACCTGGCTGTACACGGTCAACATGATATTTGGTCTGTCCCTGCTCTACATTCACGGCAAGGAAATGGCCCGCTTCCGGGAGGACGACGGTTCTGCATGATTCGGACTTTTTTCGTTCCTCCCGCGCCTTCGGTTTTTTTGCCAATCATTCTGTTTTGTATCGTCGCCGTCTTTTTATTTTCGGCTCCGGCGGCGGCGCAGGCGGGAGCGCAATCTAAAAATTCTTCTCAACCGTCCACCGTCAAATCCGCCTTGACGGGGTTTGAAAATATGGCGCTGATCCCTCGGGGAAAATTCAAACGCGGCTCCACCTTTAAGGAAATGATTCGCGGGTTCGACATGTGTTATAAGGTGGACAAAACCTGCCAGGACTGGTGGCTCAAGGACGAACTTCCGCAGAAAAAAATCGCCCTGGACCCTTTCTGGATCGATATTTACGAAACGACGAACCGGGAATATCAAAAGTTTGTGATGGACACGGGTCACCGTTCCCCGCTGGACGATACTTGCGAAACGGAGCGATGCAAGGCGGGGAACCTGTGGGACCGCGTCTGGTTTCCGTCCGGGATCGGCAATCAACCGGTGACCCAGGTGAGTTGGGAGGACGCAGACGCCTACTGCCGATGGAAGGGCAAGCGCCTGCCCACGGAGGCGGAATGGGAGAAGGGCGCGCGCGGCACGACCGGGTTGATCTATCCCTGGGGCAAGGCCCATCCCAAAGGCCGCGCCCGCTTCATGCAAAAATGGCTGGGAACCAAAACCATGACCGACGTCGGCCATTATAAAAGCGGCGTCTCCGTCTACGGCCTGTACGACATGGCCGGCAACGTCTGGGAGTGGGTGAACGATTGGTACGAACGCAAATACTACGAACAATCTCCCGAGAAAAATCCCCGCGGACCCGAGACCGGCGAGTTCCGCGTCGTGCGCGGCGGATCCTGGGTGAACTATCCCGACACGCTCCGTTCCGCGCACCGGCGATGGAGCCGACCCGAAGCGCGGTTCAACGACACCGGCTTCCGTTGCGCGAAAGATCCCGTCTATGAAACCGAAACGATCCGATGATTTGACGCCGGAGGAGAAAAAAATCCTCCAGCCGTATGTGACCGACGTCGACGCCAGCGTGTTCTCCCTCCAGGGACTCAACCCGGAGGTCGTCGGCGCGGCGCTGGCCCGCTACAGCCGCGCGCCCACGGGAATCAAAGCGACCGTCGCCCGCGAATTTCTCAATCCCGACGGCACCCCTAACGAAGTCAAGGGCAGTGAGTTGATCGACCGTGTGGTCAACAAGTTCGGCGACGAGTCGGTGGCAGAGCTTGCCGTCGCCCCGCTCTGCATCGAAGAGGTCTCCAACCTGATGACCAAGGTGATCGAGGACTGCCGCATCGGCGGATCGCCCATCGAGGAGTCCACGCGCTACGTGCTGTACGACGTCAAGCGCGACGAGCGCTGGCGCTACGTCCAGCCGCCGGAGATCATGGAATCGGGCTTGCGAGACAAATACGTCGCGACCATGGACTTCGTCTTCCAGACCTACGCCGACCTGGTCGAACCGATGAAGGGCCTGTTCCAGAAACGCCTGCCGGAAAATCAATTTGAAATCGAGGTCGAACGCGACGGCGGCCCGCGCAAGGCGAAACCCGACGCGCTGGAAAACGACGGCGAACGCAAGGCCCACCGCATCGCCTACGGCTTCACCATAAGAAGCGCCGCCTGCGATGTGATCCGGTGCCTCCTCCCCGCCAGCACGCAGGCCAACCTGGGGATCGTCGGCAACGGGCGCTTCTTCACCGGCCTGATCTCCAAACTGCTCAGCCAGGAATTGCGCGAAGCCACCGAACTGGCGGAAGCCATCCAACGCGCTCTGGCGCCGCAAATCCCGACGTTCATCAAACGCGCGACGCCGAACGCTTACGCCATGGAAAACGACGCCGCCATGCGGAAGATTTGCGCAGAAATTTTCGGCGGCGTTCCAGTGGAAAAGGCCGAGGAAGTGATCCTGCTGGAAGATAAGCCGGAAGACTTTTTTCTCGACTCCCTCGCCGCCATGGTCTTCCCCTACGCGCGCCATTCGACGCAACAAATCCGCCGCGTCCTGGCGGAGCTTTCGCAGGACAAACGCGATGAAATTTTCCGCGCTTACTTAGGCGAGCGCAAAAGCAAGCGCGACCGCG
>JAJDBB010000127.1 GCA_029261555.1 Nitrospinaceae bacterium
GTTTTCACGCATTTTCTTTATCCCGGACCAGGTGTATCTGATGGATTCTTCGTGTCTGCAGCGCTCAACCCACGCGTTTTTGACATACTTGTTCTGTTGTCCACCGGACTCATTCTCATTAGTTGGATCAGCGTATATACCTCTTCCAAAGGGAAAAAAATATTTATCACCAATTGGGTCAATTCCTTTAGAAAACAACTTTATATTCTTTTGATCAACCGATTCTATGTGGACTTGGTTTACGTGCGATGGAGTAACAACCTGTTGCGTCTGGCTCAAAAAGTAGCTCATCGTTTTTGAAACATAGCTGAAAACAATTATGAATTTTTCTAATATTTTTCCAATAACTCTTGCTCTTGCCCCACTCGCTTTGGGAGTTGTGTGGAAGTTCTCCAATGGTTTGTCTACTACCCATAAATCTATAGGGTTGACTGCTATTGGGGCTCTTGCTGGCGGGCTGATTTATATGCGGTCTACATTGGAGATAGAACCGTCCATCCTGTTTTTAGCAAGCGCCATTCTTCTCTCAGGTTTTTGTGTCATTTTCAGCCAAGAGGATAAGCAACAAACCTCCGCTATCTATGCTCCAATCATGATAGTTCTTGGGCTAAGCCTGGGCGTCTTGCTGAATCAGGGAATTGTGAGCAGAATATTTCTTGGTGGTCTATTAGGTTACATAGGAATCTCTCAAAATCGCGAACAACAAAATTCCTTTCGTACAAAAATAATTTTTTTACATATTAGCCTAGCGATCATCCTCTCTTTGGGCTCCGTCTTCATCGGAGATTCCTTGCAAATGTTTGCCAGCCTGTTCCTTGCTGTGACTTTCTTGCCGCTGGCTCCTTTTCACCTCCCATTCGTGGGGACAATTAAAGACGCTAAAGAGACTCTTTCTAGTTTTTGGATTGTCGTTTGGCTGATCATCGGGCTTGCTGAATTACGCGCGCTTTACTCTTCGCTTTCAACGCAGATGCTTTTTACCTTAAGCCTTTTAGCCTTAGTAAGCGCGACTTATGCTTCTTTAGCGTCACTTGGACAAAAATTTAATAGTTTGTTCGTTGCGTCTGCAACCGTGGCTCATGTGGCGCTTGTTTGGGGCCTTCTTGAGGTATTCCCGAGTTTCCCGAAATGGGGGATTCCCTTTGGTATCACCTTGGCATTTGTAATGGGCGGCGTCTCCCTTGCCTTTTCGTTTGTTCGACAGCGTTATGGATGGAGAACCCTTGGAAAGCTTCCAGGGCTAGCCTTACCCATGCCTCGATTTGGGGTTGCGATGGTTCTCCTTGTGAGTTTCGCTCTGTTTCTCCCATTATTTCCAATTTTTTCAGGACTGATGGTTATGCCAACCATTGTCATTCATGACGTTGAAATCGTCCGGATTTCATTTCTATTTCTTGTGGTTTGGCTGGGAGGAGGCTGGTATTTTTTACAAATGCTCCATCAAACCGCCTTTGGAGAGGCACGCTCTGACGTCCCCTATTTTGATTTGCGATTGACAGAATTTGTTGCCGTTTCGGCATTACTATTAGGCGCTGCTTATAGTGGAATGATTTACTAATGCGTCAATTTGTTTCAATCTTTCAAGAGGTCAACGAGCCCAAACCATGAGTATGCTCGAAGATAAAAAAGGGATTACGCCAAGTGAATCACAGCGGATAGAACTACGTTCGCTTGTGAACCTATCGTGTGAGCCAATATCGCACTTCTGGCCGATGAAAACGTTTATCCACCACAATCCGCTTCATGGGTTGGAACATTTGACGTTTGAAGACGCCATAAAGGAGGGGCAGCGGTTTTTGAGAGGTCGTGGCTATCTCTCCAATAGCGAATACCGCAAATACTTTCAGCAAAGTCGAATATCTAAAAATTCTATTAATGAAGCCCTAAAGGATGTATCGCAGAATGCTTCCATCTCCATTGGTGAACGAGAATTTTCTCATCAGGAGGTCTTGAGAGCCCTCCTTATTCACGGCGCTGGAAAAGTTGCAACGGATGTTTGTTCCGCAATTCTACAACCCTCGCTCAATCAACCCGAAATAAGAGATCTCTTCGAGAAAATTCACAACCTATCAAAAAAGAATGCGACAGAGAATTTTTTAAAGGGTCATGCGAGTAGGGAAAAAAAAGATCTGGCAACCCAGTACACGCTTGCAGAATGGTGCGACCAAACCTTTGGGACAAATGTACAGGACCAAATTAACGGCGAAATCATCAAATGGCTAGGAGGTTTTCTCGATGAAGGACACGCGCCCTGGGGCATGCCCGAGAGAAAGAAAACTTTTTATAAGGCGTGGAAGGAATTAGTTTTAGACGATGCGTCGGGTTCCATATTGGGTATTCAAGATTGGAAAAACAAAATTCTTAATTTACCGAATCGGCCTGAAGACGCCGTACTTGAAAGTCTATCCTTGTTGGGCATTCCAAAGAATTTATGGGACAGCTATTTTTCTTTGCATTTGGCTCAATTGTCTGGATGGACGGGGTTCATTAAATGGCGCTCGGAGCAAACGGATTATGCGTGGCAAAGCGCTTTTCCTATTGACCTTATTAAGTATATGGCCATCCGCCTTTTTTATGAACGTGAATTAGTGATGCTGGCATGCCAAGAAAAATTGGCAATTCCCGGCTCTTATACTTCGATAAGCCAATACCTAAACAATCATCCTACTGGATATGGTCTCTATAAAGAATTCCGGTCGCGAGTGTTGCCAGACGAAGTGGTTAATTATTTGAATATGTCCTTGTTCGCTCAGGACCCTCTGAATATAGAAGACCTTGATCAATGCGATTCAAGGTTGATTTCAGTATGGGAACAAACCAGAGAAAAACAGGAGGCCGAAGGCAAAACCTTAATGGTAATGCATCTTGCCCAATCACTGGGCGTTTCTATACAGGATGTGGTGAAGAGTACGCCTGATACATTAAGCTCCTTGTTGGATTGGGTCGAACAGTTTCCAGAATCACAACACGGGCCTATTTGGCTGGAGGCCCTTGAATCCAGCTACATTAAAGGTTTTGCCAAAAAGATTTCACCCAATCTTGAGAAATTGCGCAAGAGTGATGAGATTGAAGAACAACCTCCTGAATCTCGTCCACTGTCTCAGGCAATTTTTTGCATCGATGTTCGTTCAGAATGTTTTAGAAGACAACTTGAAGAAATTGGAGGAAATGAAACGTTTGGATTCGCTGGTTTTTTTGGCGTCCCCATATGCTATCAAGGGTTTTCGAGCGAACAACAAACAGACCAATGTCCCGTCCTTCTAAAACCCAAACATGTTGTGAAGGAAATTCCTCGTGCATCTCAAGGTAAGGCTGCAGAGAAATTTTTAGAGGGACAGCAAATCGCCAAGACGGGTCATACCCTGCTACATGATTTGAAAGAAAATGTAGTTACCCCCTATGTCATGGTCGAGGCTATTGGTTGGTTCTTCGGATTTAAGCTATTCGGCCAAACCTTGCACCCAAAATGGTTCAAAAAAGCAATGTCTTGGATGAAGGAAAGTTTAGCGATTCCCATAAGAACGACACTCACTGTGGACAAAATCCAGCGAGAAGAAGCTTTTGAAATGGTTGCAACCAAACATAGAGCCGCTATTTATCGGTTGTTTACTGAAAAATATGATCAGCAGGGGGCCGCCGTTCCTCATGATCAAGTGGAGCGCTTACGAAAACTCGCGCTGAATCAAATTCCATCTGACAGCAAAGAGAATGAGGAGCTTTTTCGTTTGCTGAAATGGAACGAATCTGACCTGGGGCAATTTATTGTAGCGCTCAGAAAAGACTTTAATCTTCATGAAAGAGATTTAGATTATCAGATACAACAGATCACACAGACAGGGTTTACTGTATCCGAACAGGTTAACTATGTAGAAACAGCTCTAAGGCTTTTAGGATTTACGAAAACGTTTGCCCGGCTTGTTTTGTTATGTGCGCATGGCAGTATTTCAGATAACAATCCCTACGAATCGGCATTGGATTGCGGGGCTTGTGGCGGCAACCATGGGATCTCAAACGCAAGGACCCTTGCCGTTATGGCGAACAATCCACAAGTTCGGCAAATGCTAGCCGAGAGAGGCATAACCATTCCGCCTGACGCCCATTTTCTTCCGGGGCAACACGATACGACAACGGATGAAGTGGAGCTCTATGATTTGGAAGAGGTCCCCGCCACGCATCGAAAAGATTTGCTCAGACTACAACACGACCTCCAAGAAGCCGGTGAAAAAAATAGTCGAGAACGACTCAGTCGCTTTCCTGACGTGCCTGCTACAAAGGAGATTGATGAGGCGTCCCCGCTGACGAAGATACGAAGTATGGATTGGTCCCAGGTTCGACCCGAATGGGGACTTTCTGGGCATACGGCTTTCATTATGGGGAGGCGTTCGTTGAGCCAGGGAATAAATTTTGAGGGCCGGACTTTTTTACATTCCTATGATCATTCACAAGATCCGGATGGAAAATATCTAGAAATTATAATGACCGCCCCCATGATCGTTACCAATTGGATCAACATGGAGCATTATTTTTCTACGGTTGATCCAGTAGTCTATGGGGCGGGAAGCAAAGTTTATCACAATGTGGTGGGCAACATAGGGGTCATGTATGGCTCCCAAAGTGATCTATGCGTTGGACTTCCAATCCAAACGGTTTTCAATGGAGATAAACCTTACCACGAGCCCATGCGGTTATTTGCTGTCATTGAGGCTCCGTTGGAAAGGATTGCGACCATCGTTGGTCGACATGTAATTTTGCAACGATTGACGGGAAATCGGTGGATTAATCTTGTCGCTATAGATCCCGATACCAAGAAATTTTTTAACTTTCGATTAATGGAAGATTGGCAACCTATAAATTAACCTTATCTTTTTGAGGAGGTTTGGGACAACATGAGCGACATGAAGCTTCATCCAATGAAAGAAATAAAAATCATTATTGAGGGAGAGCACATTCATTTTGTTACGGATGTTCTCGACCGGATAAAAGCGAGCGGCTATACGGTTTTTAGCAATATTTCGGGAAAAGGGAATCACGGGTACCACGAAGGCCATTTAATGTTTAATGATACGAGTAGCTTGCAAATGATCTTGACGGTTGTCCCTGAAGAAAAACTGGATCCTATTCTCTCTGGCCTGAAGCCATTTTTGGAACGCCACTCAGGGAGTCTTTTTGTGTTGGACGCGAGTGTACTCCGACCCGACCGTTTTGATTCTAAAGAATTATGAAGCTCTTTTTGAGCGTCCCGATTAATCCTTCCTCTTCTGAGGTATTGTCACATTTACTTTATTAGACGAAAATCCCCTAAGTAAAATAATAGATAGAATAAAAATACGCTTTTTAAAAAGTGAATCAGCTTGGGTCACCCTCAAGTTAAAACCTTTGGTCTTCCTCGAAGTGTCCTCTATTTGTCCCGCGCATAGTTAACCCACTTATTTCACTGGACTGACCCCGGATTATTAACCCGTGGCTCTATCCAGCCGAGCGACGGCCAAGGTTGGAGTGTATAATGACCTTACCCTTACTTTGCTCATTGCAAACTAACGCAAAGGCCAACCTCGTCGACACTATATAAAATGAAATTTCTCAACTCCATAATAATTATTTTTCTCTTAATAGGAATTCCCGCCGTCGTCTTTGCCGACGATTATCAGGACGCCACGGATGCTTATATAAGGGGAGATTACGAGACTGCCTACGAATTGTTACGACCGCTTGCCAAGCAAGGGAATGCAAAAGCGCAAGCCAACATGGGCGTCATTTTCGCCTATGGACTGGGAGTTTCGCAGGACTATGAAGAAGCGCTTAAATGGCTCCGGATTTCAGCAGAGCAAGGGCATTCTGAGGCGCAATACAACCTGGGCGTCATGCACCACAGAGGACAAGGCGTTCGCCCAGATTTAAAAGAAGCCGTGAAATGGTACCGCCTCTCCGCGGACCAAGGGAACTCTGCCGGGCAATACAACCTGGGCGTCATGTACTACAACGGAAAAGGAGTCCCTCAGGACTATAAAGAAGCCGCAAAGTGGTACCGACTCTCCGCAGAACAGGGTGATTCGGAAGCTCAATCCAACCTGGGTGAGATGTACGACAGCGGAAAAGGAGTTTCTAAGGATTATGTGATTTCACATATGTGGATCAATCTTGCGGCGGCTCAGGGGGATAAAAAGGCGATCAAGGTCAGGAACATTTTGGAAAAAAAGATGACCTCTAGCCAAATAGAAAAAGCGCAGGAACTAGCGAGAAAATGGAAACCCCAAAAATAGCCATTTATCACCCTCACCCCTTCCGTTTCCTCCCGCTCAAAATCGAAACGAAACTAACGCGGCGCTTCTAATGGATAACCCGCTTGGTTAAGACAATGTCTTAAGCGTTAAGGGTAGATCATTCTGCTCCCGGACCGATCCAGAGGGTCGGGGCTTAGGCCAAGGTATTCCTGCCTCAAATAATCCCATAATTTAAGTTTGCCCCAATCCGGCTTGTCCAAAAATTTTAAACCCCCCGAGAGAAACGGGTTGGGCAAAAGAATGGTGATTTGTTGTTCCCCTTGACCGTTGAACAAACGAATTCCCCAGGTATCGGGGGCGTCGTCCCGATTAATTCTTCTGAAGAAATGTGCCGCCTGGGTCCTGCGAAACTTCCCTAGCTGTTTTTTGGTGGGCGCATAAGGATCTCCGCGATTTTCCCCAATACAAATATGAAAATGCAAATCCCCAAAATCGACAGTGAGGTAACCATCGAACAAAACAATTTTTTCAGGGGGATGATTCGCGGTAATTTCCCAAGCCGCCCCTTGAATCAAAGGCCCAAAAATTATTTCCTTCCAATGATTTTCAAATAGATCGACCAGCAAACTTTTCAGATTTTCCTCGTTAACCTCAATATCCCATAGCTCCAGCTTTCCCGTTCCAGGCTCTATTACGATGCTGGATTGCTTTAACGCCATGATTAAAGTTTTCTCGAGTAAAGAAATAAAAAATCTCTACAACTCCTGCCCCATCAGTTTCAGGAAGGGTTTCAAATTCTCCACCAGGGCCTTGAACTTTTCGGGCTTGAGCGATTGCGGGCCGTCGGAATAGGCGTTGGCCGGGTCGGGATGCACCTCGATCATCAACCCGTCCGCTCCCGCCGCCACCGCCGCGCGCGACATCGACTCCACCAGATCCCAATGCCCCGTCGCGTGGCTGGGATCGATGATCACCGGCAAATGCGTCTCCTTCTTCAACACCGGCACCGCGCTGATGTCCAGCGTGTTGCGCGTCGCCGTCTCAAAGGTCCGGATGCCTCGCTCGCACAGGATCACCTGCGAGTTGCCTTCGGACAAAATGTATTCTGCGGACATCAGGTATTCCTTGATGGAGGTGGCCATGCCGCGTTTTAATAAAACCGGTTTGTGGCACTTGCCGAGTTCTTTGAGCAGGGAAAAGTTTTGCACGTTGCGCGCCCCCACCTGCAGGCAGTCGGCGTACTCCGCCACCAGCTCCACCTCTTTTGGATTCATCACCTCCGTGGCGTAGGGCATGCCAAATTCTTCTTTCGCGGCGGAGAGAATTTTCAATCCCTCCTCTTCCATCCCCTGAAAACTGTAGGGCGAGGTGCGCGGTTTGTAGGCGCCGCCGCGCATGATGTTGGCGCCGGACTCCTTCACCGACTGCGCGGTCGTGAACATCTGATCCTTGCTTTCCACCGAGCAGGGTCCGGCGAACAGGCCAAAATGTCCCCCGCCCACGGGCACGCCGCCGATCTCGACCACCGAAGGATCGGGTTTCACTTCGCGGCTGGCCAGTTTGTAGGGTTTGAGGATGGGGATGACTTCTTCGACGCCGGCCCAGGATTCCAGCGTCTGTAAGCGCTCCTTGCCGCGTTCGTCGCCCACGGCGCCGATGACTTTTCTTTCCACTCCGACGATCTCCCGCACGGCGTAGCCAAAGGAGCGGATTTTCTCTTCAACTTTTTCGATTTCTTCCGCCGTAGCGTCGGCTTTCATCACGATAATCATGGGGCGTTTCCTTTATGCTGAGTTTTTCTCAAGCTACCATGTCGAAACGCTTCGCGTCAATAGGCGGAATCCCGGTACAAGCCCAAAAATAAGGCTTTTTCGGGCGTCTGCGCCAGAAACGGGCGGACGTTTGACGCGGGATTATTATTTTGACAGGGTGGGGCATTTGTGCTAAAAATCGACAACTGCGAACTAGGAGTCAGGGATGGAAATCAGGATCGACAAAAACGTTTTTTACGCCGGAGTGCAGAAGGTTCAAGGGATCGTTGAACCCAAAGGCGCCATGCCCATCCTCGCGCATCTGCTCATCACTGCGGAGAAAGACGGAATCAATATCAAGGCCACCGACCTTGAAATGGGAATCCAGGGTTTTTATCCCGCCAACGTGATCAAGGAAGGCTCAGTCTCCTTGAACGCCCGCAAACTGTTTGACATTTTGCGCGAACTGCCGGATCAGGAAATCCACCTCGTCCAGGAGGAAAACCATTGGATGACGCTTAAAAGCGGGCGCTCCAAATTTCGCCTGCCTGGCCTGTCCGCCGACGAGTTCCCAAAATTTCCCGAATACAGCGAAGACGCCCTGATGCAGTTCAGCGGATTGCATTTGAAGGAAATGATTCGCAAGACCCAGTTCGCCACCTCGCCGGACGAAACCCGGCAGGCCCTGAACGCGCTGTTGCTGGAAAAGAACAACGGCGTCGCCACCATCGTGGGCACCGACGGGCACCGCTTGTCCCTCATTCACCGCCCGCTTTTAAAATCGCAGGACGACGCGAACGATCCGTCCAGTTTTCTGCTTCCCAGGAAAACCCTGATGGAAATTTTAAAGCTGGTGGAAGAAGACGACGCCGAATTTTCATTTTCAGAAAAAGGCAATCACCTGGCGTTCATTCACGGACGCGAGGTCGTGGTGTCGCGCAAAATCGAAGGCAAGTTTCCCAACTACAAACAGGTCGTGCCGCAGGACAACAAGCTCCAGGTCGTCGTCAATAAGGAAGAGTTACTGCACGCTTTGAAGCGCGTTGCCATTCTGGCTGACGAAAAATCCAAGATGGTTCGGTTTGAAATTTCGGAAGACAGTCTCGTGCTGGTATCCGACGCAACGGACCAGGGAGCGGCCCGCGAAGAGATGTCCATCGCTTACAAGGGCGAGGAAATTTCCATCGGACTCAACGCCCGCTACGTTCTGGATATTTTGGGCGTGGTGGACGCCGAGGAAGTCACGCTAAACTTAAAAGACCAGAACCACTCCTGCCTCATCACCGTCGAAAAAGACAAAGATTACCTGGGCATCGTCATGCCCATGCGCCTGTAATTTCCCTTATGGGCTTATCCCCCGCCAAAGACAAAAAAAACGGGCAGAGCCGTATCGGCTCCACCCATTTTCACCGGCGAAGGCGCCGGAGCCAATGGTTGGCGAATGGACAATCTTTTCCAAATCGACAACTAGCAGGGCGCTGAAAAACTCTCAAAACTGTCATTGCGAGCGGAGCGAAGCAATCCAGAGACCTCAAGACAAAATCCTGGGTTGCCGCGTCTCTACGCTCCTCGCAATGACGTGATACCCTGTTGCTTGGTTCTATCCGCCTCCACGGCGAGTGGCCCGGCTAGTAGTCGCCGTCGTTCATATTATTCTCGGAATTCGACGAGACATAATCGCGGGGTTTCCTGCCGCGCTTTTTGAATAACCCGGACGTAACCTGGCCGGTCATGCCGTCGCCAAAGGTCTTCCAGTATTTTTTGCTCAACTGCTTGCTGGAAACGAGTTTTTGGAGCTTTCCCTTGGCGCTCAGGATTTTAACTGGGTAGAACATTCGTGCCTCCGATCAATAGGGGGTCGAGGGTTCCAAAAAGTTGCGAGAGACTTTTGCAGATAAAGCCAGGTTGCTATAAGATGCGTCTCAAGAGAGTCTCTAGAAACTGATCAGGGCCGCGAGGCGCTGAACGGGGAAATATCCCGCGAATAGAGAATCCTTTACAAGCGCGCGGCTTTTTGGAAAACCCGTTTACCTGGACGAAGCGCTTTTTTTGCGCGGCAATCCAGATACACTCAACGCTTTGGGGAAGGGGCGTATCTACATTATACGATGAAACAAACTAAAAAAACGATTCAAAAATTTAACGTTCTCAGCGCCCGCATGGGCCTGTTTTTTAAGTCTCCGATTTTCAATGCAACTCTGGTTTTGTGCGCCGCGTTGGTCGGTCTATCCGCCTGCGACCGCGAACTCAAGGAGCATCCGATTCCGGCGGATATGGAACGCCGTCTGGAAATGAAAAAAGACCCCACACTCCAGGCGAAGGAAATCACCGGCACGGTTTCTCTCGACGCCGCCTTGCAAGATAAGGTCGCAGCGCAGACCATGCTGTTCATTTTTGCCCGACCCAAGGGCGTCGCCGGCGGACCGCCCCTGGCTGTCAAGCGACTCCGAAACGTTCGCCTGCCCTATAAATTTAAAATCGGGCCGCTGGACGTGATGATTCCCGATACGCCGTTTGAAGGCGAACTCGATTTGACCGCGCGGCTGGACAGCGACGGAAACGCCAAGGCTTCGCCGGGGGATATTGAAGGAACCCTGTCCACGCAGGCGGGAACGAAGGATCTGAGTCTGGTCCTGAACCGCCAGATTCCAGCGCCCAGCGCGGAGAAAAGTCAGGTGACAGGCGTGATTGACATGGGCGTGGACGTCGCCTCTGCGGATTTCCCCCAAAGCGCCGTGTTGTTCTTATTCGCCCGTGCGCGTGGCGTGGAACGCGGACCGCCCCTGGCCGTTCAGCGCATCGCCCCGGTGAAATTTCCATTTGAATTCGCGCTGGGCCAGCAGGACGCCATGATGCCCGGAACCCTGTTTGAAGGTAAAGTGACGATCATCGCCCGGCTTTCCATGACCGGGACGGCCATGCCGAATCCTGGGGACGTGGAAGGCTACGCCGCGGTAACCGCCGGCGACGCCGGATTAAAAATCACCCTCGACCACGTCGTCCCCAAAGAAGAACCGTAACTCTCCATCGTACCGACCGGTGGAAGAGTTTGGGATGCAAGCCCACCTTTTTACTTGTAGCCTTCCCCCAACAAGCTACGCCTAATTGGGTCCAGCGTCACGCTGGCGGTTGCCAATCGCGCACAATGTCTTATATTGACTGGTAGCTGGTTGTCCGTTCAGTCTTAAATGAGGAGGGCGTCATGGCTGTCAAATCCTTCAAAAATTTTATCGACGGTAAATGGGTGAATTCCGTCAGCGGCGAAACTTTTGAGAACCTCAATCCCGCCAATACGCGCGATTGTTTGGGGCGGTTCCAACAATCCGTGGGCGAAGACGTCAACCGCGCGGTGAACGCCGCATTGAACGCCCGCGAAGCCTGGCGAAAACTTCCCGCGCCGCGCCGAGGCGAGATTCTCTATCGCGCCGGGGAGGCGCTGATAAAAAACAAAGACGCCCTGGCGCGCGACATGTGCCGGGAGATGGGAAAGATTTTAAAGGAAACCCTGGGCGACGTTCAGGAAGCGATCGACACGGTTTATTATTTCGCCGGAGAAGGCAGAAGACTTGAGGGCGAAACGAGGCCCTCGGAATTGAGCGATAAATTTTGCATGACCGTGCGCATGCCCGTCGGCGTGGTCGGTGCCATCACCCCGTGGAATTTTCCCATCGCCATTCCCTCCTGGAAGCTGGCGCCCGCGCTGATAGCGGGCAACACGGTGGTCATAAAACCCGCAACGGACACCCCCCTCTCCGTCGTCAACCTCGTTCAAGTTTTGGAGAAGGCCGGACTGCCCCCCGGCGTGTTGAACATGGTCGCAGGTTCCGGATCCGGCGTCGGCGTTCCCATCGTCGAGCATTCCGGAGTGAACCTGGTGTCCTTCACCGGATCGACGAATACCGGCGCGGATATTTCCAGCCGGTGTGCCGCCGCCATGAAACCCTTCTCGCTGGAGATGGGCGGCAAAAACGCCATCATCGTCATGGACGACGCGGACCTCGACCTGGCCCTCGAAGGCGTTCTCTGGGGCGCGTTCGGCACCACGGGTCAGCGGTGCACAGCGTGCAGTCGCGTTATCGTTCACAAAAAAGTCGTCAAAAAATTCACCGACATGCTGTTGCAACGAACCAAGGCCTTGCGCCTGGGCGATGGATTGAAATCCAAAACCGAAGTCGGTCCCCTGGTCAACGAAGCGCAGAGGCAGAAGGTGAAAAAATATTGCGAGATCGGGAAAGAAGAAGGCGCGCGCCTGTTGACCGGCGGCGACTACCACCGAGGCAAGGGTTGCAAGGACGGGTTCTTTTTCCAACCCACCTTGTTTGGCGAAGTTGATCCTAAAATGCGCATCGCGCGCGAGGAAATTTTTGGTCCGGTCCTCGCCGTTCTTCCCTGCAAGGATTTGGACGACGCGGTGGAAATCGTCAACGATTCTAAATTCGGGTTGTCCTCCGCAATTTACACCCGCGACGTGAACCGGGCGTTCAAGGCCATTGAAGCCCTCGATACTGGAATCACTTACATCAATTCCTCCACCATCGGCGCGGAAGTGCACCTGCCGTTTGGCGGGACCAAGGGAACGGGTAACGGTCATCGCGAAGTGGGGAGCGCAGCGTTCGATACCTACACCGAGTGGAAGTCGGTGTTCGTGGACTACAGCGGCAAACTGCAAAAAGCCCAGATCGAAACCGGCTAGGGCGCCGGAGCCAATTAATGTAACGTTTAAGGGGAGCGGTTCAAGTCGCTAAACTTGGCGTCCCAACCTTTGCCCCCCCACGGCGAGTGGCGGCGAAGACGCAGGATTTGTTTTGTTCAATGTCCGAGGGTATACTTTCGGGCATGGATATTTTACAAATCAGCCATTACCTCGATCAGCTTCTGGATATCGACGCCATCCCGGACGCCAAATCGGCGGTAAACGGTTTGCAGGTGGAAAACCGGGGCGAGATTAAAAAAATCGGGCTCGCGGTGGACCTGTGTCAGGCCACGATAGACCGCGCGGCGGCAAGCGGATGCAACATGCTTTTCGTGCATCACGGCATGTTCTGGGACGGACTCCGCCCCGTGCGCGGCCTGCTTTACGAAAAACTCTCGACCATGATGACCGCCAACCTGGGCCTTTACTCCGCCCACCTTCCGCTGGACATGCATCCCGTGCTGGGCAACAACCGCGCCTTGGCGGACCTCGCGGGCGTGGAGCGCCTGGAAGCTTTCGGCGAATACAACGGAATCAAAATCGGGTTGAAGGGCCAGATTTTAAAAACTTCCGCCGCCGAGTTTGGGGAAATGTTTGAGGAAAAACTCGGTTCTCCGGTCCGCGTGATCGGCGAAGGGGAAATCAAAACCGTCGGACTGGTCACCGGCGGCGCAGGGAGTATATTGCATCAGGCCGTGGCCGAGGGGCTGGACTGCTACGTCACCGGCGAGGCGGAGAACCAGTTTTTCCATGCGGCGATTGAAGGGGAATGCGTTTTGATTCTTGGCGGGCATTACGCCACGGAAACCGGCGGCGTGAAAGCGGTGGGCAAGCATTTGCAGGAACAGTTCGGCGTCGAAACCGAGTTCATCGACTATCCCACGGGGCTGTGAGGGCTATCGAGATTTTTTGCGGGCGCCCTTGGCTTTTGCCGCGGCGGGTTGCTTCTTGGGAAGAAATTGCCAGGCCAGCGAGCCTAGCAGGCCCAAGCCAATAGCGAGATCAATCCAGTTTGGGGGCGTCATAAAAATTCTCCTGATCTAAAAGAGTCTAAAAGAATTTAAAAGGTGAATCGGTATTTGTCGAACAACTCCAGCGTCACTTTTTCCGCGCTTTCCTTGACGACCTGTTCCTCGATGCGTTTGATCGCCATGTTGCGAATGAAAGGAATGGGGATGCGCATGACTTTTTGCACGGCGTCTTCTTCCCAGTCCATGCCAAAATCCGGGCGCTCCTCCTTCTGCTTTTCGTAATCGACGTCGCGTTGTTCGTCTTCCTCGGTGACTTCCATTCCCATTGCGGCCTTGGCCGACGCGGGCATGATGTTGGTGAACACTTCTTCGATGCCGTCGGCGGTCACCATTTTGTCGCCGCGTTCGCGGGCGCGGGCCTCGATAGTCTGCTTCGCCATGCCGCGTACAAAAGGCGGAACCTTTTCCATTTTATCCAGCGCTTCCTTGTTCCACGGCATGCCCATGGTGGGCGCCACTTCCATGTAATTTTTGAATTTGTCGACGATGTCCTCTTTCTTCTCAGTGCGCTGGCCGAGAAAATCTTCAATTTCCTCGATCACCTCAATCTTGCGCGGCGACTCCGACATCTTTTTCTTGGCCTCGTCGAAAGCGCCCATGGAAAGTTCTTCGAATCCGAACTGGCGCACCCGCTTGGAGACCAGCATCATCGACTCGTTGCGGATGTCGGTTAAAAAATCCGAAGCGATGAACTTGAAGCCGCGCTTCATGGCGCGTTGCACCATGAGCTTGCGGATGCCGGGTCGTACAAACTCCGGCGCGTGCTTCACGCGTTCCCAGGCTTCCGCCGTCCATTCCACGCCGTTATCCTCGGCGTAGGGATGCTCGATGAGTTCTCCGTTAATGTCAGTTCCTGCGGACATATCAATATTCCCGTATTGTTCAATTGCGACGGCGTTCGTCCCAATATAAATAATTATGGTCTATTCTTGAAATTACTTGAACCGCGCGACCATGTCAATTACTTTAGGAGGCTTTGAATATTTCGATATTTTAACTCCAGTAGGCCCGGCGTTTGGCTGGACCTACTAGGAGTCGCTTATACGGCGAGCTCTACAAGCTACATGGAGTTTGCAAATCCAAACCACTGCCCCCGGGGGCTACCCCGGAGAGATTTTAAACTATGACCCGATCCCCGATAGCTTATTTCCTGTTTTTCATCTCCGGCGCCGCCGCCCTGGTGTACGAAATCGTCTGGACGCGCATGCTCACGCTGACGTTTGGGCACACGGTGTATTCCGTCTCCATCGTGCTGGCGGCATTCATGGCCGGATTGGGATTGGGGAGTTACCTGTTCGGCCATATCATCGACAAGGTCGTCGCCGCGTCAGACAACGCCGAGCAAGGCGCTCAGCGCGCTCTGCTGATTTACGGGACGATCGAAGTTCTTATTTTCGTCGTCTGCGCGATTGTTTCTCTCATCCTGTCGAAATTTTCGACGGTCTATTCCTTTATCTACCTCGGTCTGCCCGACTGGCCGATTCTGGACGCCGCCCTGAAGGCGATTCTCGCGTTTTGTCTCATGGTCGTCCCCGCCGCTCTGATGGGCGCCACGCTTCCCATCATCAGCAAATATTACGTCACAGACGACGCCGGGGTGGGAAGTCAATTGGGTCTGTTGTATTTCGTCAACACCCTGGGCGCGGCAGTGGGTTGTTTACTGACGGGATTTTTTCTGATATCCGTTTTCGGCGTGTTGCAAACGGCGCTGTACGCAACGCTGGTGAATCTATTTGCCGGGGCCGGGGCGATCCGGGTTTATCAGGAAGCCACCGGCGAGTCGTCCAAATGGTTTTACTGGCCCGCGGTCTCGTTGCCGGAAAAACATTCGGCCCCAAAATGGCAAATCTGGATGGCGGCCAGTTTCGTCGTCGGTTTTTCGGCGCTGGCCTACGAAACTCTGTGGACGCGCCTTCTGGTCTTCAGCATTTCCAGTACGGCCTATTCCTTCAGCATGATGCTGGCGGTGTTCTTGCTGGGTCTGGCTCTGGGCGGTCTCGCGGCGGCGCCGCTGGCCAAACGGTCCGCCAATCCGCGAACTGCGTTGATTGTGATTCAAATCCTGATCGGGCTGTACGTTATTTTCTCCCTGTACGGCATGGAGTCGTTGCTCTCGCCGCCGTGGAACAGTTACAACCTGCAGGATCCCATGCGCTCCTTTGGAATCTATTTGAAAGACTCTATGGCGCTGATGTTGTTCCCGGCGGTTTTGATGGGCATGAATTTTCCTTTGCTTATCCGGTTGGTCGCTCAGGGGCGCGAGGACGTAGGGCAGGGCACGGGAAGGATTTACGCCGCCAACACGCTGGGCGGGATTCTGGGATCGTTGATCGCGGGGTTTGTTCTTCTTCCATTATTAGGGAGCGCGCGCGGATTCGCCGTCGTGGCGGGGATCAATTTTCTTTTGGCCGCCGGACTGTTTGCGTCCGGCGACTATCTGCGCCCCGGAGTCCGCAAGGGACTGGGCGCGGGGTTGGGCGCGCTCGCCGTCGCGGTCGTCGTCGCCTTGCCGAGCGATTTACTGGATTCGTTTTTCATGCGCGACAGCGCCGGCAAGCGCAATCCGAAACAACTCCTGTATTTCGAGGAGGGGTTGACGGATACGGTTGCGGTGTTCCAGGACAATTACGGTCCGCTGGACCCCACGGCCAAGCGGTTGATCACCAACGGAATCTCCATGTCCGCCTCCAACAAAACGGCGACGCGCTACATGAAGCTGTTCGCCCATGTGCCCATTTTATTGATAGACGATCCGAAGGACGTTCTCGTGATCTGTTTCGGAACGGGGCAGACCACGGGTGCGGCGGCCATGCACCCCGGCGTCCGGCGGGTGGACGCAGTGGACTTATCCCCCGGCGTGGTGCGCGCGGGAAAAGTTTTTGCGGCGGAAAACCACGACGTGCTGAACAACCCGAAAGTGAATTTCATAATTCAGGACGGGCGCAACCATTTGCTGACTACGGACCAGAAGTACGACGTAATCACAGGCGAGCCGCCGCCGCCGCGGACGGCGTTCACCGTCAACCTGTACACGCGCGATTATTACGCCGCCGCGCAAAAGCGTTTGAAGCCGGGAGGAATTTTCGCGCAGTGGGTGCCGCTCCACAGCCAGAGCATGAAGGAAGTGGAGATGCATTTTAAAACGTTCCTGTCCGCGTTTCCGCATGCCATGGCCTGGCTTTCTGTGGCGAATGAAATTTTGCTCATCGGGTCGGACGAGCCGATCGAGATCGACATGGATAAATTAAAACGCCGCATGGCCGACCCGGTCGTGGCCGGGTTCATGAAAGATATTCAGATCGAAAACGTTTATTCCCTGCTGGGCAACGTTTGGTTTGTCGAGGATCAGTTGCGTAAACTGGCGGCGGGCCGAAAGGTCATCACTGACAACCGGCCTTATATCGAGTTTTACCTGGACCTGCCGAACGTGATCGGGTCTTCGGAAATGGAGGAGCTAGTGTTCAGCCGGGTTTCGATGGACGAGCTGGCGCCGCGCATTTCCAATATGTCGAGGGACGACCGCAAGCGCCTGGACGATTATTACCAGGCGATGGATCTGTACCAGCGCGGCGTGATGTACGGCAACCGGCGGCAGTTGCTGGCGGCCATGAGCCTGGTGGACGACAACAGTTTGCTCCGTTACCACCTGCAAGCGGGCGAGGGGCAGATACGGGCTTTGTTAAAGCGACTGGAAAACGACCCGGAGAACTTGGAGGCTCTGCTCAACCTGGGACACTCCTTTTTTCAACTGGGGCAATACGAGCGGAGCCTGGATTACCTCGACCGCGCCCTGGCCAAAAATCCCAAACAGGACCTGGGGCTTCTTTACCGCGCTTACGACCTGATGGAACTCGGCAGGCGGGAAGAGGCGAAGCAATCGTTCCAGGCGGCGGTGAAAATTAATCCCGGTCACATGAGCGGCGTCATGCAGGAGTTTGGCCTGATCGGGTTGTTGAACGAGTTGGAAAAAAATCCGGCCAGCCAGAATTTGATCAACGCGGCGGCGCAAATTTATAACGTGAAAAACGATTACGAAAAGTCGCTGGAATATTCCCTGCGGGCGTTCGAGAACGATCCGCTGGACCTGCGCGCCTTGCAAAGCATTGTCTTCAGTTACCGGGGACTGGGAGACGCGCGCGAGGTGTTTGACTACGGCAGGCGATACGGGATGTTGAACGCGGACGAGTTGCACATCCAGTACATTTTGGCGGAGGTTTATATGAAGACTCTGCGCTACGAAAAAGCTCTGCCGTATCTTGAAAAAATATTGCGCGCGGACGACGGCTACCGCGACGCGCAAAAAATGCTGGACCGCTGCAAACAAAAACTCCGGGCAAGCGCCCGGGGGCAATAGGTGGAGCTTATATGGGAAAGCTACAGATTGTGGTGAGTTTGCAACTCAAACGCTTCTGCAAGGCGTTGTCCGGCGGGCAACCGACAACCGACAAAATTTTCTAGACCATGCCGACGGAGCTTTGCGCGGTTTGCGCCATGGCGGCGCGTTGTTCGGGGGTCATTTGCAACATCTTCAAATCGTTGGCGCCGAAATGGTCGATGTACAAGAAGATATACTCGCGCACGGTGGTGCGTAAATCCCACTTGTGGTCGTGGTTGCGCTCGAACTCGTCAAACACGTCCAGCGCCTCGCGGATGCTGAGTCCGCCTTTTTCCACCGTGAAATAATAGTCCAGCGCCAAATCCCATTCCGGGTTTTTGTAACAGGAAATTCCGTACTTCTCCGGTTCCATCGCTACCGGACTGAACTTGCCCAGCACGAAGGTCATGAATCCCAGGGAATGAATGTGGTCGCGATTTTTATGCACGAAGCGTTTGCTGTCTTCCGCCTCCTCCGAGGTCTCGCCGGGGAAGCCGAAAAATCCCATGATGTGGTTCCAGATGCCGAACTTGGCGGACATTTGTAAGTTGGTTTCGATGGCGTCGGGCCGCGTCGCCTTATCCATCAGCTTCAACACGCGCTCGTTGCCGGATTCGTAACCGAAGTGCAGGTACTTGCACCCGGAGTCCGCCGCGTCTTTCCACACTTCTTCGTCGAGTAACACTTCCTCGAAACGCATGTGCGTGGTCCAGGCTATATCGACCGTTTGGTCGATCAATTCGCGCGAAAGTTTGCGGAACAGCGCCGGGGGATAGGATTCGTCGGTGAAATGAAAGTGCCGATTGCCGTATTTTTCCTTGAGGAATTTTATCTCCTCGACGATCTGGTGGACTTGTTTGGTGCGGTAGCCCTCGACGTAGCCTTGAAAATGGTCGCAAAAAGTGCACTTGCCCCAATAGCATCCCCGCGTTGCCAGGTAGGGCAGGATGAGTTTGGGCACGAAATACAGATCCAGCGGTAGGCCGTCGAAATCCGGCGGCGGGAGTTTGGCCAGGTCTTCCGAGCACACTTCCTTGTTGGTCCGCACGGTTCCGTCTTCGGAGCGGTACATTAAATTGGGGAGGGAGCTTAAATCCTTCTCGCCTTGTTCAAGAGCCTCGATCAATTGTAGAAAGGCGTTTTCCCCTTCGTACAAAACCGCCGTGTCAAACAGATCCCAGAGCGCGGGCACGTCTCCCAGTGCGTCGCGGATGCGCGTGACGATGTTGCCGCCGAGGGTGATGTGGACGTCCGGATAGGACTCTTTGATTAATTTACAAAAGGTGAAGGTCGGGATCAGTTGCTTTTGCTGGACGACGGAAATTCCGACCAGCCCGGGGCGTTCTTTTTCCATCAGGTCGGCGATCAAAAACTTGTACACGTCGCGGTAGACGTTGATCTGATCGTCGTCCAGCGCTTCGATGATTTCGCTCGACATGAACGGTTTGTAGATCAGGTCCGTTTCGATGGGGGGGAAACAGATTTGCGCGGGATAGTATCCCAGCGAGATCACCGACATGGCGTAATGCAGGGTTGCGGTCGCTGGTTCCAACTGGTCGATGGAATAAAATTCCGGTCCGCGCAAAACTTCCTTGGCGCGGGCGACGTCGCGGACGAGTTGGCGTATTCGGTCTTCGGTGACTTCCTGAAGCTGACCGAGGAGCGCTTGTTCCTCGTCGTCCAGGGCCCGTTCTTTAGCGATGCGCTCAAGGTGGTTCTTCTCGAATTCGATCCGCCCAAGCACGTGGAGCAAAAATTTTTCGCCGAACATCATGTCGTACATTTCGACGTTGACGTCCTTTTGGATCACCTCGTGTCCGGCGGGACGCAGAACCGCCGTCAGCGACGGCAGGCTGAGGTACGGCTCCGACGGCAACCAGTCGGGCGGAAACAGTAGAAGAGTCTTCACGCCTTGCACAGCTCCTTTTCGGAAGCGCCTTTATTGCCGGACAGGTCGGATTTTCCGTACCTGTCCAGGTAGAGCAGGAAATGTTCGCGCGGCATCGTCCCCCAGATATCCAGCGATGGGAACAACTCTTCGCCCATCCGGATGCAGGCCGCGTTCATTTCCTTGGCTTCGTTGCGCGTCATGCCGACGTCGATCTCAAAATCCAGATTCATGGCGACGTCTGCGTCTGCGTCCTGAATGATTTTCGTAATGGAAAACTTTTCCGGGAACTGGTAGCAACTGGAATCGCGGTTGAGCAGAAACACGCCCGGTCCGAAGGAATGAATGGAGTCCGTGTTGTCGCGTAGAAAGTCGATGGTCTCTTTGGCCTCTTCCCGCGTTTCCGTGGGGAATCCGAAAAACAAGAAACAGTGATTCCAGATTCCCGCGTCCGCGCTGTGGCGCAGGGCCTGCCGTTCGATCGCTTTCGTGGCGCCCTTGTCGATCAGCGCGAGGATGCGGTCGTTGGCGCTTTCCAGCCCGAACATGAGGAAGATAAACCCAGCGTCCTTCATTTTTTTGAACAAGCCGCCGTCCATCACCTTTTCAAATTTCAACAGGCAAAGCGAGCGCACGTCCAGCCCGCGCTCCAGAATTTCTTCCGAAACGTCGTTTAATGAATGCGGAGAGACCGCTTCGTCCGACCAGGTAAAATATTTCGTGCCGTATTTTTTTGACAAGGCGTCCATCTCGTCTACCATGGCCTCGGTGCGTTGTTTGCCGTAGCGATGCCCGTAGACGTAACTGTGAGTGCAGAAAGTACACTTGCCCCAGTAGCAACCCCGGCTTTGCAGGATGGGCAATATCGGATAAGGCGAGAGGTATTTGTCCATCGGCAGGCCGTCGAAGGTTGGACCCGGCACGTCCTCGAACCGCAACTCGACCCGCTGGGAATTGATCTTCACTTCTCCCTCGTCGAGATAAATCAAATTGGGATTTTCGCTCAGGTTCTTGCCCTCTTTCAGCGAGGTCAACAACTGGTGGAGCGGCTCCTCGCCCTCGAAGGTAACGATGCTGTGGCAGAACTCTTCGAAAAACTTCGTTTGTCCGGCTAGTTGACCGGCGTTCACGGAAAAGATCGGGCCGCCCAGAACGATGTGCAGGTGCGGGTACTTTTTCTTGAGCAGACTCGCCAGCGTCAGGCCGGGAATGATCTGCGAAATGCCGACGATGGAAATCCCCGCAACGTCGTAATCCTCCCAGCGCTCTGTCGGCAGGAGGTAATCTTCATAGACTTGAATGTAGGGATTCGCCGCCAGGTCGCGGCAAACTTCGGGCGCGCGGCGGGTGGACTCCTCGGCAAACGTGCCGCTCTCAAAGGTCGAAAGGGTCAATACCGACGGCGCAAAAGCGTCCGACGTGAGCTTGAGAGCCGATTTTATAATCATGTCCGCCTGCCGGTAGCTGTCCAACTGGAAAAACAAATCCGGCGTGCGCATCACCTTTTTGGCTTCCTCGACCTGCGAGATAATGGGGACGGAGAATTTCAGCCCTGTGGAAAGCACGTCCATCATTGACTTGTCCTGAATGGTCAACGACGGTTTTTGGCGGATGGTTTCCAAGCGTGCGCGCATTTTTTCGGCGACAATTTCCAGCCACTCGGGCGACAGGAAGCGGTCGTAGGATTCGATATTGAAATCCCTCTGTCGGGCGTCCCAACCTTTGGCCCGTAGATAAGAGCACAGGTAGGGCGCGCTCAGATACGGCTGGCTGGGATACCACTGGGGCGGATAGACGATCAAGGTTTTCATGATGGATGTATCATACCATTTTTCCGCGAGGCGCCACAAAGATATCCCGCTCGCAGACGACGCAAAACCTTCCCCGGAAACGTCCAAAAAATCGAATTGACATGATTTCCCGGCAACGTATAATTTAAAAATATACGAAGAATAAAATTGATTTGATTGTCGAGATTTATCATCAATAGTTCCATCAGGTTCGAGACGGCGTTTTTCTCCTCGGGGCAACCGAGCTGAAAAAAATCGTCTCTCTGCAATTTGGCAAACCTGTGGAACTTTTTTTTGTCTAGGCGCAACGGATTCTTTTTCCTTTTTAAACGCATAAACGCTTTCGGTTCATTTCCCGCATTGCATTTAATAAGAGGCCCTCATGGCATTCAAGAAATTTCAGGAAATATTTTTTTTCGCCCTCGCGGCGTTCGGCTTTCTAACGGTCGCTTTCAGTAGCGAAAGCCTGGCCGCGAAATTTGAGGACGGCGTCAAAGCCACCGACGCCTCCATTTCCCTGGTCGACGGCGTGGCGGCGGACAAAAAAGGCAATACCTACATTTCGCGCAGAGACCACAACACCATTGACCGTATCAGTCCCGATGGAAAAATCTACCGGTACGCCGGCAACGGCTCCTCCGGGTTTTCCGGCGACGGCGGACCAGCCAAACAGGCCCGGCTCAAACTCCCTGCCGGGCTTGCGTTCGACGACGCGGGCAACCTGTATATCGCCGACCGGGAAAACCATCGCGTGCGCAAAGTCGACGCCAGAGGCAATATCACAACGGTTGCAGGAACCGGCACAGCCGGGTTCAGCGGGGACGGCGGACCGGCGATCAAGGCGCAATTAAACCTGCCTGCGGGCGTGGCGGTCGACAAGAAGGGCAACCTGTATATTGCCGACCGTTCTAACGACCGGATTCGTAAAGTAAACTCCAAAGGCGTCATCTCTACCGTGGCGGGGAGTGGGGTAGACGGCTTTTTCGGCGACGCAGGCCCCGCCCTCAAAGCAAATCTCAGCAAACCGTTCGGAGTGGCGGTCGATAATAAGGGCGCCATTTATATCGCCGACCGAGGAAACAATCGCATTCGCAGGGTCGACGCGCACGGGATTATATCGACGGTCGCCGGGGACGGAGCTTTTTTCTTCATTGGCGACAACGGCCCGGCCTACCGCGCCAGCATTGCCGGTCCCACAGGCGTGGCCGTCGACTCGGAAGGTTCCATATACGTTGCGGACCGCAACAATAACCGCATTCGCAAAGTCAATTCGATGGGGATGATCCGCACCATCGCCGGCACCGGGCAGCAAGAGTACAACGGCGACGCGGAAGTCGCCCGCGAAACCAACCTGTACTTGCCGTTTGGCGTCGCCCTCGATCCTGAAGGAAAACTTTTGGTGATCGACCGCTCGCATTACCGCATTCGCCGCGTCGATCCCAACACGGGACAGGTGGTCACCGTCGCGGGTAACGGCGAAAAAAGATTTTACGGCGACGGCGGACCCGCCACCGGCGCCCAGTTGAATTTTCCGCACGGAATTTTTGTCGACAAAAACGACGAGGTGATTTTTGCCGACAAATCCAACAGTCTGATTCGGAAAATCAAAAAAGACGGAACCATCGAGTCTATCGCCGGAAACGGTAAACGCGGCACTCTGGGCAACGGCGGTCCGGTTTTGAAAGCTTCAATAATGGGACCCACTACCCTGGTTCCAAATTCCAAAGGAGAAATGTTTTTCCTCAGTCCCAGCGGCTACGTCAGCATCATCCGTAAAATTGACTCCAATGGAATCATCGATCATTTCCTGGGAACTTCCGATCCGCATTATGTCAAGGCGGTGGAGGAGCATCGCCACATGGGGCAGGCCGCTCAGGACAACCGTTCCATGGTGACGCAGTTCTCGGACCTGGCGTTCGACAAACAAGACAACCTGTACGCTTCGGACCGGATCAATAATCAAATCCGCAAGGTCGATCCTCAGGGCAATGTCTCCACCATTGGCGGGACGGGAGACGCGGACTACACGGGAGACGGCGGTCCGGCGGTCGACGCCAGTTTTAACGATCCCCTGGCCCTGGTGGTGGACGACGATGGAAATTTATTCGTGGCCGACGCGGGCAACAACGTGATTCGTAAAATCGACGCTAAAGGAATCGTTACCACCTACGCGGGCAACGGCACGATCAAGGATTCAGGCGACGGCGGACCTGCAATGAAAGCCGGTATCCGTTACATGGACGACCTGAAGTTCAGCCCCTCGGGGGAGCTTCATATTGTGGAATCCAATTCGCACATAATCCGCAAAATCACCAAAGAGGGGATCATAGAAACCGTCGCCGGGCGTAAAGGGGTTCAAGGCCTGTTTGGCGACGGCGGCCCGGCCACGAAGGCCATGTTGAAAACTCCCAGCGCCATTGCCTTTGACTCCAAGGGCAATATGTACATTTCCGATATGGGCAACAGCGTGATTCGCAAGGTGGGCGTCGACGGCGCCATTGCCGCCATCGCCGGTTCGGGAACGCTCAGCTGGGGTAACGAAGGCGAGGAAGTGGTAATCTATTTTCAAGATTTCCCCTGATTTTTCTTTGGCGTCCGTTTTGAAAACAAGGGTCAGGACTCATTAATTCTGTACAATTCTGTTGACCATGAAGAGCAAAGACACAAGGAAAGCAAGCGCAAGCATAGCAAAAGCTACGCTGAGCTTGCTTGACGCCGTGGATTTGTTTTTCATGGCCAACCTACAAGGCGCCGCAAATTTTCACGCCTGTTTGCTCAAACCGCTTGAACATAGCCAAGGCTATGCCCGGCGCAGTTTTTACAAACATTC
>JAJDBB010000128.1 GCA_029261555.1 Nitrospinaceae bacterium
ATTCAACTTGGACACGAAGGCGTCGGACGCCCCTCCCAGAACCGTATCCAGTACGGCCCCGGTGGTCGGGAAGTTTGCGGAGGATGTATCCCCGACGACGTAGGCGTTGTTAGACGAATCCACCACCATCCCTTGGATATCGTCGCTAGCGGCGCCTCCTAAATAGGTGGAATAAGTGAGAGCCGAGCCCGCCGCATTGATTTTGGTCACGAAACCGTCAAACGATCCGCCGCCATGGGCGGCCTGAAAAGGAGACGCAGTCGGAAAATCCGTTGAAGCCGTTCGTCCCGCCACGTAGACGTTGTTTGAAGCGTCCAGGGCAATTCCACGCGGAATTTCTCCGAGGGCGCCGGAACCTCCCAGGTAGGTGGAAAAAGTCAGCGCCGTACATGGCGGAGGCAACTTGGCCACAAAGACGTCGCCTGTGCCTGTCAGCGTGCCGTCGATGGGACTGGCGGTCGGGAAGTTTGCCGAGGCCGTATTTCCTACGATATAAACGTTTCCCGAAGCGTCCACAGCCACGTCATTTACCACGTCAGAACCCGATCCTCCAATATAGGTGGAAGTAACCAGCGCCGAGCCTGCCGGATTAAATACGGAAATGAAACCGTCCGTCCCTCCTCCACTGGTGGACTGAAAAGGAGAACCCGCCGTCGGAAAATCCGTGGATAGAGTGGACCCGCGACGTAGATGTTCCCCGAGGAAGCCAAAGCGATTCCATTAACCTCAGTCGTCGTCGACCCTCCAAGGAAAGTGGAAAATACCAGGCTGGGGTCGATCACCAAATCTTTTTCGCGGTCGTAGTCGCCGATTTTAAATCCGACGGAGTCTTCGCCCAGCAGGACGTATCTGCCTTCAACAGCCACGCGTTCGCCGCCGACGGTTTGATAAACTACCGGGGTGTTTTGCACGATGCGGCCCGATTCCGCTTTAAGGACCAGGTTGCCCGACTCGTCAATCTCTATCGCGTCCTGCCCCTCAAACTTTATTTTTATGACGTCCGGCGTTGCGTCCGGCGAGACGATAAAATCGTATTCCAGTTGTTGGGGGTTGCCGTAATAGATTAGGTCGAGTCCCGGATAAGCTTCTTCGTAGCGCACGCGGCCAAAGTTGCTAACGTCCGTTTTCCATTTCGAGGGATCGTTTCCAATCAGGTAATTGCTTTTAGTAATCTGCTCGTTCTCGCCGAACATTTCCGGAGACGGGTTGGCGTTCAGCAGGCTCATGCGAATCGCCGCGTGGCGCGTCTCGTCGTTTTCCAGGGAAATTTTCTTAATCTCTTTCCGGTTTAATTCCTCGCCGCTTGCGGCGTCATTGCGAGGAGCGTAGCGACGCGGCAATCCACCGGGGACGCCCCCGGACGCCGCTTTTGCCGGTCCTATTGGAAGAACCATCACCGCTTCCTGGGGAGTCAGGAACAGGGAGTAGCCCTTCTCCCGCGCCAGGAATTTTACCTTTTCATCCGTCTGGCCGACGTTGGCTTCAAATCGGATGGGGAGCTTGCCGAAGGATTGGTCGACCCGCGCTTTTAATTCAAGCTCCGCCGGGATGGAGTTTTTCGCATTCGTCGTTTGGACGTCGACGCTTTTATCCGAAGAGGTTTGGGAGTAAAGAAAAGCCGAAATGGCAAAACAGGAAAACAGCAGGACGGTCCACAAGCGTTTTGAATTCGGCATATCTCTCCCTGATTAAGAATTTGGTCGGCCCGACACAAACTAGCATAGGTCTAAGTCGCTCTAGATAGGAAAAACTTACAAAAAAAGGCGACTCTTATAAGAGGGCGGAAGACAACAGTTTATTCCCTCAGGCAAGCGTGACAAATCAACAATGCCCCCGGCGGCCAGGCAAGCGCCTGGAGGCAAATGGCGTAACGTTTGAGGAAGGCGGTTCAAACATCGGCGAGTTTGCAACTCAAACCCTTCTACCGGGCGTTGCCCGGCCAGGCAAGCGCCTGGAGGCAGAGTTCAAGATGCAAGTTCACTCAAGGTTGTAGCTTCTCCATATAATTCACACCTATTGAGTCCAGCGTCACGCTGGGCGGGGTTTTTAGATTTCATCCCGTTCGGGGTCCATGCTATAATTTCAGCGTTGCATAAAATGAGATTTCTTTTTGACGCATTTTTTATTGTGTTTTTTTAGAATGGGATTGCTATGGGATCGGAAAATCAAAACCTTAAGGGAATGAACTTGTTGATCGTCGACGATCATCCCGCCAACCTGGACGTCTTGTTCCAAACGCTGGAGCATGAGGGATATAATATTTCCGTGGCGCCGGACGGGGAAAAAGCCCTGGAAGCGGTCGCCAACAGTACCCCCGACCTGATATTGCTCGACGTCATGATGCCGGGAATCGACGGTTACGAGGTTTGCAAACGCCTCAAGGCAAACGCAGCGACGGTGGAAATTCCTATCATTTTCATCACCGCCAAAAACGAAACGGAAGATATCGTTAAGGGTTTTAAACTAGGCGGGGTGGATTATATAACCAAACCGATCCGGCAGGAGGAAGTTTGCGCCCGCGTGCGGACCCATTTATCGATCAAGGTTTTAATGAATCACCTTGAAGATAAAAACGAGGAACTGGAGGGCGCTAATGCGCGTCTGGCGGAACTCGATAAAACCAAAACGGGCCTGCTGAACCAGGTGAGAGAACAACATTCTTGCCTGGAACAAATGAACGAGGTGCGAATGAAACTGGCGCAGGATCTTGAACTGCAGAACCTTCAACTGGAAGACGCCGGTCGCGGGAAGGATCAGTTGTTGGAGGATTTAAAGGCCAAGAACGAACAGCTTAATAATTTGAATCGGGATTTACTGCAGGTCAACGAGTTGAACAAGAAGATCATGAAGAATATGGAAGCCGGCGCGTAACCAGCGTGACGCTGGCCGGGGTAGCCCCCGGAGGCAATAGTTAGCGATTAGAAATTCCCTCGCAACCCGGAATCCAGCCTATCGAACTTTAGTAATTGTATTCGAGAGGCAAGCCCACCTTAGGTCGTTACGTTACCCAAACAAGTTAACTTATTTGCCCCTGCGGCGAGCAGTTAGTCGAACTTGTCGATCGAACCGTCGCGGATTCCCATTTCGTAGGATTGAGTTTCGCGAGCCAGGGTTCCGCTGAGCAGGATGAGGCCGATAAGATTGGGAATCGCCATCAAGGCGTTCATGGCGTCGGAAAAATTCCAGACGATCTCCAGCTTGACCATCGCCCCGATGAAAACGAACATCACCCAGACGTAGCGGTAACCCACGATCCATTTCCCCTTGAAAAGATATTCGAAGCATTTTTCGCCGTAATATTCCCAAGCCAAAATTGAAGAAAAGGCAAACGTCGCCGCTCCGAGAGTGACGATCATCGGTCCCCAGTTGCCCGGCAAACCGTGCGAAAAAGCCTGGATGGTCAGGGCGACGCCAGTTTCTCCAGACGTCCACACCCCGGTGGCGCTCAGCGCCAGTGCGGTGAGGGAGCATACTACCAGGGTGTCGAGAAAAGTCCCGGTCATCGACACTAGCGCCTGTTTAGCGGGCTGGTTGGTTTTTGCGGCGGCGGCGGCGATCGGGGCGCTGCCCATTCCCGACTCGTTGGAGAACAGTCCGCGGGCCACGCCGTAGCGAATGGTTTTTGCCAGCGAGGCGCCGATAAACCCTCCCGTGGCGGCGGTGCCGGTGAAGGCGTGTTCGAAGATCAATTGGATCCCCGCCGCCAAATGATCCAGGTTGTGAAAGATCACAAAGAACGCGCCGACAAAATAGATCGCGACCATCAAGGGAACGAAATAGGAAGCGACCTCTGCGATGCGTTTGATTCCGCCGATGATCACCAGTCCGGTGAAAAACGCCAGCACGAGGCCCATGGCAAAGTTACTGATTCCCAGCGCTTCCGACACGGCGTGCGCGGCGGTGTTGGCCTGGATCATATTGCCGATGCCAAAAGCGGCGAGCGCTCCGAACGCGGCAAAGCACACGCCGAGCCATTTTTGCCCGAGGCCAAATTCCAGGTAATACATCGGCCCGCCGGATATTTCGCCATGCTCGTTGATCTTTCGATATTTGACGGCCAGAAATCCTTCGGCGTATTTGGTCGCCATGCCGAGCAAGCCGGTTATCCACATCCAGAAAATGGCGCCCGGTCCGCCGAGCGCGACTGCCGTGCTCACGCCGGCGATATTGCCCATGCCCACCGTGGCCGCCATCGCGGTCATCAGCGCGGCGAAATGCGAAACGTCTCCCTTGCCTTCGCGCTCTTTGGAAAACGTCAACTGGAAGGCGTAAAACAGGTTGCGAAATTGAATCCCGCCGAGGCGCACGGTGAGGATAAATCCGGCGCCTAGCAGGAGGAACAGGAGCCAGGGACCCCACATTAAACGCGCAAATTCCGCAAAGAAAAAATTCATTGAACCCTAAACCTGTAAAAGAGTCTTCCTATTTGAGATATTTTTCCATTGAATCCAGCAACTCTTGCGGATCAATAGGCTTCACAATATATTCTTTGAACCCAAGTTCCAAGGCTTTCTTGATATCTTTCTTCATCGCGTTGGCGCTTATGGCCACCACAGGGACGTCTTTGGTTTCCTGAATCTGTTGAAGTTCTTTAAACGCTTCCAATCCATCCATTCCCGGAAGATTGATATCCATTAAAATCAAATTCGGGCGATGCGCCTGGGCCAAATCGATTCCCAATTGCGCGTGAGGGGCGGAGAGCAGTTGCGCTTCCGGAAGTTCATCGGAGAGAATCTGCTCCACCAATCTAAGGTTGGCGGGATTGTCTTCGATATAAAGTACGGTGTAACGCCGACCGGCCAGGTTTGACGGCTCCTGGCGCCTGGAGGCTTCTGCGGCTTTTGATTGAAGGCCAGGGTTTTGAATGCGTTCCAATTCAATTGAAAAGCAACTTCCCTTGCCCACTTCGCTGGTCAAACCAATGGACCCTCCCATCAATTCAAGCAATTGTTTTGTGATGGTCAGTCCAATGCCCACGCCTTCTACAAAAGATAAATCAGCTTCCAGTCGATTGAAGGGTTCGAAAAGAGATTGAAAATGATTCGGGGAAATTCCTTTACCCGTGTCGGTGATATTGATTCGCAGTTTTTCGGGAGAGCTTCCGTTGCAATCCAGAGAAGCCGTTCCGTTTTCAATATTGTATTTGATCGCGTTGGACGCCAGGTTGAGGAGAACTTGTTTCAAACGCGTGCGATCGGCTTCCACGAAAAGATTTTCGTTTTCGTTGATAGCGTCACGAATTTCAATGTTTCTTTTTTGGGCCAGAGGCTGAGCCATGGAGAGAACTTCGTCGATCACGGTTTTGGCGTCGACGGGTTCCAGCGAGAGGGTCAGTTTTCCAGACTCGATCCGGGTTAAATCGAGAATGTCGTTGATCAATTCGAGGAGGTGAAGGCTGGCTTTAAGGATTTCATTGACGCTTTCCTTTTGGCGTTCAGAGAGCGTTTGCGCCTTATTGCGTTTTAAAATTTTTGCGAATCCGATGATGGCGTTCATCGGCGTTCGAAGCTCGTGGCTCATGTTCGACAAGAATTCCGATTTTGCGCGATTGGCTTTCTCCGCTTCCTGTTTGGATTTAAGCGTCAGGGCTTCCGCTTTTATGCGCTCGGTGACGTCGTTGCCATACACGTTGACGTAATCCATTTTGGGAATGCCGGCGAAACGGAACAGATAAATCAGCCCCTCGATTCCCAGCTCCAATTGTTCGCGCCTTTTGGACTGGATGGCTTTTTGAACTGTCGTCAGAAAAGGTTCGGGAATGGGATCGTCAATTCCGACGCTCCATTTTTTCAGGATATTGAGCGCGGGAGCGTTTGCGAAAAGTATGATTCCGTTTTTGCAGACGCGCAAAACGGGATCCAGGTTTTCCAAGGGGAAGCTGGCCAGGCTGGCTATGTGGCGGTCTTTTTCATTCTTCTCGCGGAGTTTCGCCCGCAGTTCTTCATTTTCTTGTGCAAGCGCCTCGGCTCTTTCTTTGATCCTGTCAAATGATTCTTGATCGGCCAAAGTCTCCTCCTGCGCTTTTATTAATGGAACCTATAGTCCTGATTAAGCGAACCGGCTTTTGAGATGAAAATTTTGAGGCTCGACTTGGATTTTGTCATTGCGGAATCGCTTTGTCAATTAGTGAGGCTTTTAATGAAAATGAAATAAGGAACCGGTAATTTGATATATAAAGTAAGCGCTCCGGTGTTCCTAAATTTTCAATCGGCGCTACAATGGCGTCGAGCTATTCAAGGCGTCGCGAGCGGCGCAGACATTTCCCTATAGATTTCGATATGAAAAACGTTAACAAAAAACTTTCCGCGCTGGTTTTTGTTTCTATCATTTTCTTTGCGTCCGCCGGTATTGAAGCGCAAGCGGAAAAAGAAAACCATCCTTCTATTTTACTGACCCAGGAAGAATGGAAATGGCTCGCCGAACATCCCACAATAACCTACGCCGCCGACTCCGGTTTTCCTCCAATAGAGTCGCTAAATTCCGAGGGCCGCCATATCGGGGTATCGAAAGATATCCTCGATCTCGTGGAAAAAAACCTCGGGATTGAATTTGAGCGGGTGGATACCGCTTCGTGGGACGAGGTTTTGGCGAAAGGGAAAAGCCGCGAGGTCGATATGTGGTCCGGGGCGGCGGCCACCTTACAAAGACTCGCCTACATGCGGTTTACTAAACCGTATTTCAAACTTGCATCCGTGATTATAGTTAGTGATGAAATCGAGGAATCGCTGTCCATGGATATGCTCAAGGGGAAAAAAGTCGCCGTGACCTCCGGCTACGCTGTCCATGATTACACCGTTAATAATTATCCCGAATTGGATTTGGAAGTTGTGCCCGACGTTCTTACCGGGCTGAAAATGGTGTCCTCCGGAGCAGTGGACGCCATGGTGGCCAATATAGCCGTGGCCTCCCACTATATGGAAAAAGAAAATATCGATAACATCCGGGTCGCCGGAAAATCCGGTTACACCATGAACCTGGCGATGGCCACGCGCAGGGACTGGCCGATCCTCCAAGGCATTTTGGAAAAAGGCCTGGCGCAAATCAGCGAGCAGGAAAGGCAGGCCATATCCCTTAAATGGATCCCTCTTAAAGAGGAGCATCTGATTACGGCCAAGGATCTTTTGACCTGGCTGTTTTCGGCTATCGGCGTGTTTGCCCTTTTCAGCGTTTTGTTCTGGAACCGGTCGCTGAACAAATTGAACGAAAAAAGAACGATTGAATTGAACCGGACCAAAATGGAAGCCGAAAAAGCCAATCAGGCCAAATCGGAATTTCTGTCCAGCATGAGCCATGAATTGCGTACGCCCTTGAACGCCATCCTTGGGTTCGCTCATTTACTGGAAAGAAACAGGGACAACAACCTGAGCGAGAAGCAGAAATCCAATGTTCACGAGATATCCAAGGCGGGTAAACATTTATTAGATCTGATCAACGAGGTGCTCGACCTTGCCGGGATTGAATCGGGGAAACTCAGCATGTCGCTGGAGAACGTCGAAGTACAAGAGGTTCTGGATGAAGCGGTGACCATTGTCGGCCCGATAGCCCAGCAAAGTAAAATCGAAATCATTAATAATGTTCCTCAGGACAAGCGCTATGAGGTTTTTGCCGACCGGTTGCGTTTGAAACAGGTATTGCTCAATTTGCTCACCAACGCCGTGAAATACAACAATGAATTCGGCCACGTTGCTATTGAATGCAAAACTTCTACCGACGATAGAATTCTGATCTGCGTGACCGACAATGGATTGGGGATTTCCAAGGAAGAACTGGACGCCGTGTTTCAACCCTTCACTCGGTTGAAACAGGAAAGCGAAGACATTGAGGGAACCGGAATCGGCTTGACGATCACGCGCAAGCTGGTGGAACTTATGGGCGGCACGATCACCGTCGACAGCATCCTGGGGCAGGGCAGTTGTTTTTCCGTGGAGCTTAAAAAAGCGCAAGGTTTGCCGCATGAAGAATTTAAAATCCCATCCTTTCCAAAAAGTGAAATCGCTGTTTCTCCCGGCAGTGAATGCATCGTTTTATACGTTGAGGACAATCCCGCCAACTTGAAACTGGTCGAAAGTATATTTGAAGAAGCGTTTTCCGAAGTTAAATTATTGTCCGCGCCGGACGCGAACCTGGGGATAGAGCTGGCGCGCGCCCACCGTCCCCGTTTGATCCTGATGGATATCAACTTGCCGGGAATGGACGGCGTCACGGCGACCCGCCTGCTAAAAGGCCTTGAAGAAACCAAGGATATTCCCGTATTGGCCGTGAGCGCCAACGCGATGACCAAGGACATAAACCGGGCCATGGAACAGGGATTTGAAGATTATATTGTCAAACCAATCGACCCTGATAAATTCCTGAAAACCGTGGAAGGAATCCTGAACCAGAAACCTTTGTGACCGATAAACTTCATTCCGAGGTTACTTGTAATGTTTGAAAAGGAAATACTGAAATCCAGAGTTCTGATTGTCGACGACGAGCGCGCCAATGTCATGCTCCTCGAGCAAATGCTTGAAGAGGAAGGGTTCACCAACGTCCGGAGCACGATGGACCCGTTGGAGATCAAAGACATTTATGCCGAGTTTTGGCCGGACCTGGTTTTGCTGGATTTAAAAATGCCGAAGATGGACGGGTTTCAGGTGATGGAGCAACTCAAAGGGATCGAAAAACGGGGCTATCTACCGGTCATGGTGCTGACCGCGATGAAGAGCGAGCAATACTGCATCGACGCCCTTAAAACCGGCGCCCGGGATTTTTTGACGAAGCCGTTCAATCCCACCGAGGTGATGTTTCGCATCCACAATATGCTGGAAATGCATTTGCTCCATCAGCATATTCGCAAAATCAACCACAACCTCGAAACAAAAAACAATGAGTTGACGGAACTCAACAAACACGTTGAAACCGCCTCCAAGGCCAAGAGCAATTTCCTGGCCAACATGAGCCATGAAATCCGGACGCCGTTGAACGCCATCCTCGGTTATACCCAGATTTTATTGCGCGACAAATCCCTCAAGGAAGACCATGGAAGCACCCTTAAAATTGTTCTGAACAGCGGCAACCACCTCCTTGAGCTGATTAACGATATCCTGGACATTTCCAAAATCGAAGCCGGGCGCATGGAGTCTCACCCAGACGATTTCGATTTGACCTTGCTCGTCAAGGATCTCTCGGCGATGTTCAAAATTCGATGCGAGCAAAAGACGTTGGGCTGGAAATCGGAAGGCATGGGCGATTCCTCTCTTCCCGTATTTGGCGACGAGGGGAAATTGCGGCAGGTATTGATCAACCTGCTTGGCAACGCGGTAAAATTCACCACCGAAGGCGAAGTGAGTTTCCAAGTTTCGCGCGACGGTAAGGACCGGTATTTGTTTGAAGTGAAGGACAGCGGCTCGGGGATTCCACTGGAATCGCAGGAGTCTATTTTTGAACCGTTCCGCCAGGACCAGGAAGGGTTGAAAAAAGGCGGCACCGGCCTGGGATTGGCGATCTCCAAAAAACAGTTGGATTTCATGGGCGGAAAACTGGCTCTGGAATCCGAACCGGGAAAAGGATCGCGCTTTTATTTTTCCTTAAACCTGCCGCCGGCGCACGGCGAACTGCAAACCCGCACCCAGCGTTTGGGCGTCGTGTCCAGGCTGGCGCCCGGTTGCAAGGTCAAAGCCTTGGTGGTGGAAGACAATCCCCTAAACCGCGACGTTTTGACCAAGCTCCTGCGCGATACCGGAGTGGAAGTGGAGGAAGCGGAAAACGGCAAGGAAGGTATGGACAAACTGGACGCGTTCAATCCCGATATTGTTTTCCTGGATATGCGGATGCCCGTCATGGACGGACCGCAAACTATTTTGGCGATCCAGAAAAAATACGGCAAAGATCGGTTTAAAATCGTCGCCATCACCGCTTCCGTATTGCAACACGAGCGGCAGAATTTTTTAAACCGCGGTTGTCACGGTTTTATTGGCAAACCTTTCCGGGTCGATGTGCTTTTCGCGACCATGGCCGAACTGTTGGACGTCAAATATGAATACGAGGAAGAGCCTCAAAAGGAAGCCGCGCAGGAGAAAAACCTCGACTTTTCCAAGCTCAAAATTCCGGGAGATTTGCTGGGCCGACTAAAAAAAGCCGCGCAGTTCGGTCAGATTTCCGAGCTTCGCAAGGCGATAGGCGAGATGAAAGAGCAAAACCCTGACTTGTCGGACCTTGCTGATTACCTGAAAGGATTCGCGGATAAATTCCAGTTAAATGAAATCACGAAATCCTTGGATCAAATCAAATGAATAGAAGCGATTTGCTAAAGAATTCTTTCAAGGAAAGGAGAGGGGGGAAATTTATTTAAAAATTTTCTTCAACAAATCGTCGAAAACGTATTGGATCCGGAAGCGGTCTTCAATCAGGTTTTCCCCGGAAAGTTCCGAGTCGACGATCGCCAGCCGGTTCAGAATCGACAATCCTTTCAGCCGCCCCTTCTTAAATTCGTAGAGCACATTGATGTTGTATTCCGTCGAATCTTTCCCACCCACGGACTCCATCAAATCGAAAAAGGTGTAGCCAAACCCTACCGATAGCCGTTCCCAGAAAACGTATTTGATCGATCCGGTATGCGCAACCCCGACGAAGGCGCTGCCCTTCAAGGTCAACCCGCCGTCCAGCATATTGGTGTATATGGCGTCGGTCGCAAAACTGTAGGGAGAAAGAAAACCCCCGTTGCGAAAGTTGCCCGCGTTTTTTGGCAGGTAGTTGAAAGCGTACGCCGCTTGCCAGGGACCTTTGTCGGCTCCAAGCCGCGCGCCGTAAAGCGTGGAATCCACCCCCCCGAGCAGGTTCTCGCCGACGTCGAACTGTTTCCCAAGCTGGAAGGAGAAAAACGGACGCACGCCGCCCCCTATTTCGGGGAAAGTCGCGTCTCCCTGAAGATAAAGCATATTGAAAAGGTCGGGCAAATAGTAATCCCAACCTTCGACTTTCAAAAAATCGTTTCCCCACTTGACGCCCAGCGCAGTCGTGCCTCCGGTTTCCGCCGAGGCGATTCCCAGTTGGTCGGTTATGAACCCGTCGACTTCTCTGAAGGCACGGTCCTGGCGAATTTTTATATCCGTCACGTGAAGCGCGATCAGCTCGACGTTTTTAATGCTGGTGTTGCTGAGGCTGTACCCGAAAAAGCTGACGGGAAATAATAGGGAGTCTGCCGGATTCAGAAAAGGCGTGTCGATCAACTGCCTGCCAATTTTGACGCGTGTGTCAAAACGGTCGTACTGTAAATAGGCCTCTCCGAAGGTATGGATCTCCTCCACCGGTAAGGTGGGGTTTCCCTTGCGGACGTCGTTGCGGGTCGAGCCTAAATTGGAAGACGTAAAAAAAGACGTTGCCGCGTTGAACCCAAAAAAGGGACCGGTTTCAAGTTTGAGTTGGGCGCCCAGCGCATAAACCGCCTGATCTGAAGCCGTATCCAACTCCCGGGTCTGCAGGTACGAACGGACTGTTCCCGTGAACGTGGATTTTTCGACGACGTCGGATAAAGGCGAAGCCGACGTATCGCGAGGAACGGAAAACGAGCCTATAACAATGATTGACAAGCAACCGAGTAGTAAATTGGTTCCAGTTTTCATCAGCAAGGAGAGAGGGGGGCACGCATTATTAAACCGCGTTGAGACACTTATTAAGTCGACATGAGGTCTGCAACCGGAGCAAAGCCACAAGAGATTTGGTCAAAAACTAGCATTGGTAAATTATTTAATCAAGTCCAAGTTGGAAGGCGGAAAACCGGGCGAGATGTAAAGTTTTAAAAGGTATTTTCCCAATTGTATAGCGATGCTATTCGCCTGACAGCGGTTTCAGCGGGGCTGGGAGAGAGTCGGAAACCAATTTGGAGTACCCTTTTTGAATCGAGGTCATACTTAGGTTTGCTAGCGTCGTGAAGGGCGAAAGGGTATCGATAGACGAATTCGCCGACGCCTACTGCCCCCAGACGCTTCGCTTACTTGGAAGGGAAAATATATTTACCCTTGTAGGTTGTTGAATGGAAGATCAGGAAAAACGTTTAATTGTAAAATGGGGGTTGACCCTGTAAATAGTACAGGGTTTATATTCAAACTATGGAGGTTTGCTTATGGAAGGCTTGACGCGGAGCGAAGTGGCAAAACAATGCGGCGTCAATATCGAATCGCTCCGCTATTACGAAAAGCGGAGATTGATCGATCCGCCGCCCCGGACCCCCGCGGGGTATCGGATGTATTCCCGGGAAGACGCCGTAAAAATCGGATTCATTAAAAACGCCCGGAACCTTGGGTTCACTCTCAACGAAATTAACGATTTGATGAAATTGCGGGTGGACCGGAAAAAATCCTGCGATTCGGTTTTGGTAAAGGCCAGAAACAAGCGCAAAGAAGTGGATCAAAAAATCAGGGATTTAAAATCGATGCGGAAGACCCTGGATCAGTTGATCGGCAAGTGCGAAAAATCCGTTCTGACAAATGATTGCCCGATCCTTTCCAGTTTTGAGTCCGCAAAACCCGGCAAAAAATTACAGGGAGGCGACCATGGACCACAAAAAGATTGATCAGGAAATAGTATCGGCTTTTGGGCTCGATATTCCCCCGGTAGCGATGGCCTTTGTCGACGATCAACCGCAGGGAGTGGAGTCTATCGAAGGGGAAGTTCCTTCCTTTTGCGCCTTTTGGCGCATCGCGGAAAAAAAAGCGTTCTACGCCCCGGCGGATAAACATTACAACTGTCCCATTGGGGCAATGGTGTTGGGATTCGAGACGCCCAAAGAGGTCCAGGAACAACTGGGCGGTTTGGTTAAGAAAATGTGCGAATGCTCTTACCTGTCCGAGGATGAACCGGCCAACATCCCGATCCTTACCGAGAAAAAAGCCGGTGTCGTTTATGGGCCTTTGAAAGACTTTCCGGTGGAACCGCAATTGGTCCTGATGTGGTTGAAACCTTCGCAGGCGATGATTTACAACGAGGTTTTGGGGTGTTGCAAATGGTCGGGGTCGGAAAACATGCAATCCATGGCGTTGGGGAGACCGGCTTGCGCCGTGATTCCTACCACCCTCGATAAGTCGCCGTTCGGCATGTCGCTGGGCTGTACTGGAATGCGTACCTTCACGGAAATCAGCGACGAGCATATTCTGGCCACGCTCAACTTCAAGGAAATGGGTTCGTTCCTTAGCAATCTTAAAACTACCGTATTGGCCAACAAAGAGATGGAGGAGTTTTATTTAGATCATAAGAATAAAATCACTGGTTAAATGGCACCCTCCAAAATAAAGGAGACCTTGTTATGCCAGGGAAGAAAGTTGAAATTTTTACAATAGGAATACTTTTTCGAAGATTTTTCTAATGTCGTTTGTTTACATGAAAATTCTTGAGTCCCGCCCCCAGCGGTACGACGCGGGCATGGAGCTTTTAACCCTGGGGTCCTTGACGCAAATCAAACGGGAAATTGCCGGGCATGTACCGCCCGGAAGTTCTGTCCTTGATCTGGGTTGCGGCACCGGAACCCTGGCGGAAATGTGCATTGAACGCGGAGCGCGGGTGACGGGGGTGGACGCCAACAGCGGCATGCTGGCAGTGGCAAGGAGAAATTCGCCTTCGGCAAACTTTCTGAATATCAGCCTCAGCGCCCTCGACGAGCATCTGGAGGATGAATCCTTCGATTTCATTTTGAGCACGCTGGCCTTCAGCGAACTGACCCGCGCGGAAAGAATTTACGTACTGAAACAAATAAAACGATTACTGAAAAAAGACGGCAGGGTTTTCATCGGCGACGAAATAATCCCGGAAAACTTTTTAGCCAAATGCTTTTACTATGCCTTCAGATTGCCCCTGCGGCTTCTTACCTGGATCGCGACCCAAACGACAACCAACGCGATTTCCAGTTTTGACGACGACGTCCGGGAAGCGGGTATGGAAATAGTCGACCGCAAACAGTTTATGTTGGGCATGTTCATCCTTTTGGAAATTAAAATATGAAGGATTTTTTCAAAGACGTTTATCAAACGCTTTTTCGGTTTGCCCGGTTCCCGTGCGAACCCGAAACCGTCGCCATCGGCAATCCCGACAAATCTTCGCCCGTTCTGGTCACCTGCAATTTTGATTATACGGTCCGCCATTTAAAAAAATATCTGGAAAAAGAACGAATCGATTGTTTTCTGCTGGCGGTCAATACGGAAGGAACCAACGTCTGGTGCGCCGCGGCGGAAGGAATTTTCACCGCAGAAAAAATTCTCGCGCATATCAAAGTGTACGGCGTCGGCGAACTAGTGGATCACACGCGCCTGATTCTTCCGCAATTGTCCGTGGCCGGGGTGAAAAGAAAAGCTCTCAAAGAACATGGCTGGGAAGGAATTTACGGTCCCGTTTATTTTACCGACTTAAAGGAATTTCTGGACGCCGGATTGACTAAGACCAAAGACATGCAGGCGCTGGAGTACGGATATTTGGAACGTTTTAAAATGGGTCTCAGCCATGCGGTTTTCTGCTCCCTGGTCTGCGCAATTCCCATTTTAGTATTTGCATCGGGACATTGGATGGAGGCCGTCCTTTTAATTTGGTATTTTGCGCTCTGTATGCAATTGGTCGAGCATTTTATTCCCTTTGCCAGATTGTTGTACAAGGGGCTGGCGTTGGCCCTGCCAATTCTGATTCTGGCTTTGACTTCCATAGCAGACCCTGTTTTAAAAACCCAGGCGGCAGTAGGAATTATTGCCCTGGGCGCCTATATTGGTTACGATGCTCAGGGACATTCCCATTTGGGCCAGAATCAACGTTCGGGAAAAATTTTTGGCGGAATTTTCGCGTTTCTGGTTTTTGTTTATGGAGGCACGTTATGGCTATGAAAAAATACGTGGATTGGGACAAGGTTGAAGAAGAAACCGTGTCTGCCGAAGACGCTTGCGAGTGTACTCGAAGCAAATTGCAATCGCTGATCGATTTCGTGACAGAATTGTTTCCTAAAAAAAAGGAATCGTCCTGTTGTGATGAAACAAATGAAATAGAAAAAGGCCCATGCAATGATGTCTGACGTCTCCAGCCCCGCGAAAAAAATAGAAACTTCAATCTGCCCCGCGTGCGGATGCTCTCTTGTCCGGTTGGGTATCGGGTCCGGCCGTTGGGTTGTGGACCGCTACGCAGGCAGGGAATATTTCTTTTGTTGCCAGGGTTGCGCCGACCTGTTCAATCAGGATCCGCCCCGATACCTCGAGGAAACCGGGGACCTCGTGGTGTGCCCAACCTGTCTGGCGGAAAAAACCTTGCAACACACCGTCTGCATGGAAATCGCCGGATGGGAGGCCTTTTTCTGCCGATGCCCCTATTGCCCGGAAGTGTTTCGCAAGGACCCCGATCGCTATGTCAAACGCTTGCAAGGCGAGACGCCGTATGAAGGCGTCTTTGGCGAGGCCGGGTGTTGCTCTGAGGAAGCATAAAAAGAATAATTTCTCCTCAAAATTTTTACCCTCCATAATGACGCCATTTTCCCGATTGAATTTAGTTTCCAAAAAATGGATAATGATTTTTTTACCTCGCGAAACATTATTCCCGTTTTCATTTCGTGATTTCCGCATTGCCCGGACCGGGCAAGCATCAATAACCTAATCGTCCTTTAACCTCGCACGACAAATGGTCGGGATTCATCCCGGACCGAATCCGTTTTTATGTCCGACAACCAAACTTTGCAATCCAATCTCACCTTTGAACAGGCCCTCGCGGAGCAGGTTCTGATTCTCGACGGCGCCATGGGCACCATGGTCCAGAACCTGAACCTCACCGACGCGGCTTTCGGCGGGGCGCTGTTCAAAATGCTGACCGACCTGTTGACCTTTTCGCGTCCGGACGATCTGGAAGGCATTCATCTGGAATACCTCCAAGCCGGGGCCAATATTCTGGAGACCAACACCTTCGGCGCCTCACCCCTGCGCCTCAAGGAATTCGACTTCACTCAAATCGAGGTCGCGGATATTAAAGCCATTCCCGCCGGACTCGATCTTACGCAAAACGATACCGCACCTATCACCCGGCATTTAAACGTCGAGGCCTGCAAGGTGGCGCGCCGGGCGATTGAAAACTATCAGTCCATGCCGGAGTACGACGGGCGGCCCTTGTTCGTCGCTGGGT
>JAJDBB010000129.1 GCA_029261555.1 Nitrospinaceae bacterium
ACACGCTGGTTGTGATCCGGCCTCCCTGCGCCTGAATTTTTTCCTTCGCCGATTCGCGCGACATGGACTCCAGCGTTCCTGTCAAAACGAATTGTTTCCCTTCCAGCTTTCCAGAATTCTCCCGGACCTCAGCTTGCATGACAATTCCCAGTTCGCGCAAGCGTTGGATTTCTTCCCGGTTGATTTCCTCGCCAAAAAAATCGACTAGGCTCTGTGCGATCCCCGGTCCAATCTCCATGATCTCTCCCAACTCCTCCGCGTCGGCCTTTAATAAATTATCCATAGACCCGTAACTTTGCGCCAAAACGGCGGCGGCTCTTTGCCCCACCAACCGAATACCCAGGGCGAACAGGAGCCGGTCAAAACCCGCCGTTTTGCTTTTCTCCAAAGCGTCGACCAGATTTTGCGCGGACTTTTCGGCCATCCGTTCAAGCTCCGCCAGGTTTTCCAATTTCAATTTGTAAAGATCGGAAAAAGTTTTGACCATTCCCTTATCGACCAGTTGGTCGACGATAGCGGGTCCAAGGTGATCGACGTCCATGGCCTTGCGCGCCGCAAAATGCCACAACCGTTCTTTCAATTGCGCGGGGCAGGCGGCGTTCACGCAACGCCAGGCGACTTCGCCTTCGACCCGGTGGAGCGGCGTTTTGCATTCCGGGCAATCCTTGGGCATGGCAAAGGGTTCGCCGCGAGCTTGCCCGGAAATCTCCACAACCTTGACGACCTTGGGAATCACTTCCCCGGCTTTTTCGATGATCACCGTATCGCCCACGCGGACGTCCTTCCGACGGACTTCATCTTCGTTGTGAAGGGTGGCGCGGGAGACGGTGGAACCGGAAACCAGAACCGGTTCCAAATTCGCAACGGGTGTGATAGTTCCCGTCCGACCCACCTGGCAAACGATATCCAGAATTTTGGTTTGAGCCTGCTCCGTTTCAAATTTGTAGGCTACCGCCCAGCGGGGATGCTTGGCGGTGCTTCCCAACTTCTCCTGGTATTTAGTCGAGTTAACCTTGATCACGAATCCGTCGACGTCGTAAGGCAGAGGTTCCTTGTTCGTCTTCCATTGTTCGATCAATTCAATCACCTGATCCAGGCTCTTGCGCAGCGTCCATGAGTTGGCGGGGAATCCGAACGATTTTAATTTTTCAAGAACCTCGACGTGGGCGGCAAACGGTTCGCGGTCCATGTAGCCAATATTGTAAATAAATATACCCAGCGGCCTGGAAGCCGTGATCGCGGGATCCAACAACCGCAACGACCCAGCGGCAGAATTTCTGAGATTAGCGAACGGAGTCAAGCCGTCGGCGATCCGTTGCGCATTCAACTTTTCGAATCCGTCGCGGCGCATATACACCTCCCCGCGCACTTCCAGTTCTCGGATACCTTCCCGTTCGGAGGGGATGGTTAGCGGAATCGATTTGATGGTTTTCAAATTAGCGGTCACGTCCTCGCCTTGCACTCCGTCGCCCCGCGTAGCGCCCCGGATCAGCCTTCCGTCTTTGTAGGTCAACGCTACGCCGAGTCCATCGATTTTATTTTCCACAACGTATTCGATTTCATTTTCGGCGCCGATGTTTTTTATCACGCGATTGTGAAATTCCCACAGCTCGTCGACGTTGTAGGTATTGTCCAGGCTGAGCATGGGCGCGCGATGCTTCGCCCCCTTGAATTTCTCCTGGACTTGGCCCGCCACTCTCTGGGTGGGCGAGTCGGGAGTCGTCAATTCTGGGCGCTCGGATTCCAATTCTTTCAACCGTTGCATCAGACGGTCGTATTCCCGATCGGATATTTCAGGGCGGTCCTCGGCGTAATACAGAGCGTCGTGCCGCTGAATTTCCGTCCGCAATTTTTCTATTTCTTTTTTCGCTTTGTCAGAAGCCAAAACTCGCTCCAGAAATTTTTAGCTGATTAGCTTCCAGCCTGAGGATAACTTCTCAATCGTCAACCATCGGGTCCAGCGTCACGCTGGCCGGGCGTTGCCCGGGCGGAAAAACAATATTGCGCAATCCTTGGCCCAACCTTATAATGAAATATTGGCTGTAACCAAGGCCTTAATTACCACCCGCAATTATTATGCACATACTCGATCAGGTCAGGCTGTTTGAAGGTTTGAACGAAGCCGAGTTGAACGCCGTCCAGGCCTTGGCGTTCCCTCTCAAAGTCGAAAAAGACGATTTTGTGTTTCGGGAAGAGAGCCTGGGGCACCAACTTTACGTCGTCCTCGACGGTCAAATCAAAATTGTGGTGGACAACCAATTGTACGGCGAAACCGATTTAACGGTTTCCATTCTCTCCGACTTCGATATATTCGGCGAGTTTTGCATTTTCGACGATCTGCCCCGGTCCGCCTCCGCCCTAGCCGGAAAAACCACGTCCCTGCTGGAGTTCCACAAAGCCGACTTGTTGGAATATTTTGAAAAGGAAGCCCACATCGGCCAGAAAATAATGGTTAACCTTGGGAAAATTCTTTGCGAACGCCTGCGTTCCATGGACAAGGTCTTGAAAGGTAGTTGGTAGAACCGGCCAGCGTGACGCTGGACCCGATAGTTGGCGATTGAAAATTTTTCCGAATCCGCATTCAACTTGCCGAACGTTCGTTATTGTATTCGAGATGCGAACTCACCTTTGCCCGTAACATTCCCCAAAAACGCGACGCCTACTGGCCCCGGCGCCTCGCCGGAGCTTGCCTGGTCTTATTGAGCTTCGCAGCCAAAAAAATCGTCGTCCCCTTCCTTTCCACCAGAAACAAAACCGTATCCCCCTTTTTCGACGCCTTTTGCTGACGGTGAAAATCCGACGGATTTTTAACCGCCTGCTTGTTCATTTCCAAAATCAAATCGCCTTTACGGAATCCGGCCCTCTGCCCCGGCGTCCCGGGATGAACGCGCGCTACCAGAACGCCGCCGGAATTCTTTAGCCCGCGTTTCCCGGCGGTTTCCGGCGAGACGCTTTCAATTTCCAAACCAAAGCCGCCTGAACCAAAAGCCTTTAACGTCTCGTCCAAGGTCCCCAACACCGCTTCCAGCGTCAGGGTTTTTCCGTCGCGCAAAACTTTGAGTTTGACCGCGTCGCCCGGCGACAACCGGGACATCTCTTCCTGAAAATCGGCGCTATTTTCAATCGTCCTTTTATTAAACCCAAGCGCCACGTCGCCAATTTGAAGTCCTGCCTCATGCGCGGGGCTGTTGGGAATCACGTCGACGACCTGGACGCCTCGCCCCTTGTCCATTCCCAGATTCTCCGCGGCTTTTGCGGAAACGCCATGGTAAATGATACCCAACCAGGCGCGTTCTGACAGGGTTTTATCCGTCTCGCTTTCGCCCAGCGAAGCCACGGTAACGCTCAGCGTCGATTTTTTCTTGTCCCGGATAATTTCCATTTGGGCAAGCGTTCCCGGAGGGAGGCTTTTCACCCGCGCGCCAAATTCCTTTATCGAAGCGACCCGTCGACCGTTAAAGGCGACAATGACGTCTCCCCTTTGCAAGCCGGCCTGATGGGCCGGCCCGCCGGGCGTCAACTCGACGGCCTGGGCTCCGCTTCCATTTTTTAACCCCAGGGCGTCGGCCAGACCTTTCGGAACCTCGCTCGCCTCCAACCCCAGCCAACCTTCCGAGGGGTCTGGAAGGGAGGCCTCCTTTGGTTTGTCCTCCAAAACGCCGAGAGTCGCTGTCAACGTCCGGTTTTTTCCATCGCGGATTATCTTGACCGGCACGGTCGAACCCGGCGGCGCTGACGCGATTTTTTTAGAAAGATCCTCCTTGGACTCCACAGGCTTGCCGTCAAAATCAATGAGAACGTCGCCTCTCTTTATCCCCGCCTTGTGCGCGGGACCGTCGAAAACCACCTCGCCCGCCAGGACGCCCTTCCCCGGCTCCAGGCCGTAGGACGTCGCAAGTTCGGGCCGGACGTCCTGCGCCATCATCCCCAGGTAGCCACGAACCACTTTGCCTTTCTGGCGCAGGTCCGGGAGAATTTTTTTCGCCAGGTTGATGGGAATGGCAAACCCGACGCCGACATTGCCCCCAGCGTTTCCCGCGATGATAGCGGTATTGATCCCAATCACTTCCCCCTTGATATTGAGCAGAGGACCGCCGCTGTTTCCGGGATTGATCGACGCGTCGGTTTGGATGAATTCTTCGTAAGGCTCGGAGCCGATAGTTCTCTTCTTCGCGCTCACGACTCCCACCGTGACGGTGTGGTCCAGGTTGAATGGATTGCCGATGGCGATCACCCATTGCCCGACTTTTAAGTCGTCGGAGTCCCCGAACTCCAGATATGGAAACTTTTTATCCGAAACGTCCTGCGGATTGATTTTCAGCAAAGCGAGGTCGGCTTTCGCGTCCGCTCCCACCAAAACGGCGGAATACTCTACCTCCGCGCCGTTTTCCAGGGCCACGACCCTGATATCCTCGCCGCCGTCAACGACATGGTGATTGGTGAGCACATGGCCCTGCGCGTCTATGATGAACCCGGACCCGGCTCCGCGCGGGATATCCGGAGGAAGGTCGCCGCCGAAAAACCGGTCCAAATAATCCTGAAAAGCGTCGGGTAGTTTTTTCGAATTGGATACGCGTCGGCCGGATTTGAAACTCACGTTGACCACCGCCGGGTTTTTCGTTTTGGCGATTTGCACAAAGACGTCGCCGCCCATGGGGTTATTTTTGGAACTCAACGCTAACGCGGATTCCGGAAAATAAAAACCCGGAGCCAACAACCAGACGAATACCGTCAATAGGCTGGCGCAAAACAAAAGGCTTGGCAGTCGGAAATGCATGAGGCGTTTACTGTAAAATTGAGGGGAGGTAATATTTTTCAGCGTTGATAATTTAAACAAATATTTCAGTTCTCATTATATTCTCCCCATCGAGTTCTTTACAATATCTATCAGTTTGATGAAAAACTATTTTTTATGTTGTTCTGAGTCCTCCAGCCTAAACGTCATCGCGAGCCGCCTACAACGGCGCGGCGATCCAGAGTTCTGGATTGCTTCGCTGCGCTCGCAATGACGATTTTTGGAGTTTTTCAACATCCTGCTATTCATTCGGCGCCTGGCATCGAACAATTAAGGTTGACTCCGATTTTGCGATTCAAGATAATCAACCGGCTATGAGTTTTTTTATCACCGCGCTGGGTTTGATGATGGTTTTCGAGGGGATCCCCTATTTCTGTTTTCCAAAACAGGTCAAGGAGTTCGCGCGAAAGTTGCCCGAAATTGAGAACGGCGTTTTACGCGCCATCGGACTGGCGATCATGCTCCTGGGCCTCGTTGCGGTGTACTGGGGGAAATCGCTTTCTAGTTAGCCGACAAAGGTTGATTCCATGCTAAAAAATTTCGCTCTGCTTTTTGCTCTTGCCTCGGCGTTTGCCCTCTCCGCCTGCGCGGCCTTGCAAGCCCCTCCGGAAGCTCCCAGCCAGGAAGAAATTTCCCGGCATTACCGTTTTCCCGACGTGCCGTTTCCCAAGGACTTCAAACTGGACCGCGACAAATCCTTTATCTACGAAGCCAAGGAATCCAACACCAAGGTGGGCCGGTTATATTATAAAGGCTACGATAGTATTTCCCATGTAGTGGAATTTTATCAAAACGAAATGATCAACAACGGTTGGACGGAAGTGCGCATCATCGAACATTCCGGCACGATCATGTTGTTTGAAAAAGAAAGCAAAATTTGTCACGTCATCGTGCAATCCGGCCTGACCACTTCCACGGTGGAAATTCAGATTGGGCCCCGGTAAAGCGCTCGCCGGAGTTTCATTCGGGAACTTCTAATAGCTGGATATTCTTGCTTTTGGCGCCTCGCGAGCCTTTATACATAAAGGTCGCTCACGGCCATGATTAATTTTTGAGGCGCCCATTAATTAACCGGCGCAGAATTCTTGTTCCGTCCAGATTCATCATGACCGCCAACCGAAAATCTCCCCGGCAATTAATCTTAAATTTTCCCGCCCTGCCCGAATACAGCTTTTCAAATTTTATCGTTTCGGACAGTTCCCGCTTCGCCTTCGACGCCGCCCAAAATATTTGTTCGGAAAAACCGGTCGGCTACCAAACCCTCTACATTGCGGGCGGCAAAGGCCTGGGGAAAACCCACCTGCTGATCGCCATTGGCAACCGGCTGGCGGAAACCAAGGCCGGGGGGCGCGCCTTGTACCTGTCCTCGCCGGAATTTGTCGACAAACTTGAAAACCAGGATCAGGCGGCGGCCAATGATATGGTTAGAAAATTGGGCGACGCGGATTTTCTTTTGGTGGACAACGTCGACGCTCTTGCGGGGCACAAGCCCGCGCAGGAAAAACTTTATTTTATTTACAACGAGTTGACGGAGAGAGGCAAAAAAATCGTCTTCACCGGCGAACGCATCCCCGGCGACCTCGCGGCAACGGAAAGCTTTCTCACCTCCCGGTTCAAGTGGGGAATGACAGCGGAACTGAAACCCATGGACGATGAAACCACCATGCGGGTGATCCAAAAAATTTGCAGGGAAACGGGGCTTACCCTGCCGG